>JAFSUH010000217.1 GCA_017445365.1 Kiritimatiellia bacterium
AGGGTCTGTCCCTGCAATCAGTCCATCAACACCCTTCACGAACTCCCAACTCCCTTTGAATACCACTTTTCCAGGCGCTCCACACTCGCTTGATGCAGGAAAGGAATCCATGTCATCATGATAATCCGGAATCCAAAGGCTCCCAACGCAGGAACGACAGCGGAAACACGCCCGGACAAACGTGCGCCGCGGCCGACATACGATGCTCTTGTCTCGTCCATCGAGACTCTGGTCCAGGAGGCCCGTACGGGGCTCAAGGCGGCCATGAACGCCATCATGCTCCAGACCTATTGGCGGACGGGCGAATACATCGTGGAATACGAGCTGAATGGCGCGGACCGTGCTGTTTACGGGGATGGTTTGATGCGGAACCTCGCCCGCGACCTCACCCGCAGGCTGGGGCGCGGCTTCGCGCACTCGAACTTGAATTACATGCGCAAGTTCTATCTCGCGTCGCAGAAAGTCCAGACGTCTGGAATTTCCTGTTTCCGAGCGGTTGAAGGAGGGGCGGCTCCATGCGGCGCTTGTCGGGCATTTGCGCGACTTTTTGCTCGAACTCGGACGCGGATTCTCCTTCGTCGCCAGCCAATACCGCATCCCGCTCAACACGGAACATCCTTGCCGCGTCGATCTCGTGTTCTACAATTTCCTGCTCAAGTGCTTCGTGCTCATCGACCTGAAGCGCGGCATGGTCCGGCATCAGGACATCGGGCAGATGAACATGTATCTGAACTACTTCAAATCGGAAGTCGGTGGCCGTGGCGATGCCGAGCCCGTGGGCATCGTCTTGGGGGCCAACAAGGACGATTTGGTCGTGCAGTTCGCGACGCAGGGGATATCCAACCGTCTCTTCGTGAGCAAATACCAACTGTATTTGCCCGACGAAAATCAACTGCGGAACAAATTGGCGGCCTTGTTGGACAATCCCCCTGGCGCCAAAGAAAGCCATCGAACAACGCGAAAGCATGGAGGGGGTTGACCCGGCCATCCTCCGCCCCGCCTCGGCCCCTCGTGGGTTTCCCTCCCGTATCCCTCCCGCATTCCTCCCCACTTTCTCGCCCGCAGGGCGCTTCCTTGTCTTTTTAACCCCTCCCGCAATCCCATTCGCGCCCTGCCGCCGGGCGGAGTTGTCCGCCCGGCACCTTGAAAGAGTTGTCCCGAGTTGTTTGAGTTGTCTCCTAAAACAATTGTCTGGAATTGTCGGAATTGTCTGACGGTTTTGTTCGCTGGTTGTTTTGTTATCCTTTATGTTCTTTTTGTTTCCAAAAGCGGTCTGCCCTGCGGGTGGAAAGTGAAAAGGGAAGCGGGCGGGCCGCCCGCGCTCCGACAGTTTTCCCGCAATGGTCCGCCCGCAGGGCGCACCGCATCTTGTCACTCGTCCCTCGTCACTTGTCACTGCGCTGTCCCTGGCCCTGATGATGGACCTGTTCACCCGGGAAATCATCGGCTACGCCGTCCGCGAAACGCTGGAGACGGAGGGGCCCCTGGCCGTGCTGGCGATGGCCGGGAAGGCCCTGGGCGGGCGCAGGGGCGTGGTGGCGCATTCCGACCGTGGCTGCCAGTACGCCTCGCACGCCTACCGGGCGCGGCTGGAGGAAATGGGATGGCTTGCGGGCATGACCGAGCCGCTGCACGGCTACGAAAACGCGAAAGCCGAGCGTCTCAACGGCACGCTCAAGGGCGAGTACGGGCTGGACCAGCCGTTCAAGACGAAGGCGGCCGCCCTACCCGCGATCGAAACCGCGATCTGGGCGTACAACCACCGCCGCCTGCACGAAAAACTGGGCTACAAGACCCCCTCGCAGTTCCGGGCGGAATGGACGGAGCGGGCCGCGTGAGAAGGGCGGGGAAAAGAGAAATGAACCGGCGTACCGCCCTGCTCGCGGGCTCGGCGCTCCGCGCCGCCCCTTCGGGGGCGCCCGCTCCCAGGGCGGCACGCCGGCAGGAGACCCCGGGGACGGGGCACACCACCACCGAGCAGGGGGCTCCCTCCCAATCAACCAGCTGCGAAATCAACCCAAGGAAGTGTCAACTTTTAGCGGGGCCTTGACGACCGGGTGCTGCACGCCGACGGCGAGTACGAGCTGCTGTGGGACGCGCGGGCGGACCTCGGGGAGGGGGTCTGGAGCAACGCGGTCGTGCAGGTGTCGTTCGAGCCGCACCCGCTGGTCCGGCTCTGGGAGGGAGGACCGTACTGGGCAGACCGGAACATCGGGGCGGAGGAGCCCTGGGAGTTCGGCTACCATTTCTGGTGGGGAGACCCGGTGGGCTACAAGTGGGAGGGGGAGCAATGGGTGGCGAGCGACGGTTCCGCGTCCGGCTTTTCGTTCTCGGACGCGCCGAACTGGAACATGGGCATCAGCGCGATGCTGCGGGACGGCCGTCCTCGACGGGACCGTGCTGTCGTTCACCGGGGAGGGAACGGTGCGGGTGGTGGCGCGGCAGGAGGGGAACGGGAATTGGAAGGCGGCCGCGTCGGAGACGAGGGTGTTCGAGGTGCGGGAGCCCGTGCTTCCGGTGCGGTCGGAACCGTTCGCGCTGGACACCCGGAGCGGGACGCGCGAGGCGGGAGAGACCGAGAGGATCGCGTATTCGACGGAGTGGACGCACGGCGGGAGCGTCCGGGTGGCCGTGGACGGAACCGTTCCCCTGGAGGCGGACGCGCCCGCGTCGGGCGAGGTGGTCTGGATTGGACTGGAAGCCGGTGGCGGGCTCCACACGCTGACGCACGAGTCGGGGGGCGAAACCCTGACGGCCGTGTTCCGGGTGGAGTGCCAGGAGGTGGCGTTCCATGCGGTCGGCGGGACGTGTCCCGTGGTGTCGGCCCGGTTCCCCAAAGGGGGGGGCGTACTCGCATCTGCCTGATGCGGAACGGGATGGATATCCCTTCCTGGGGTGGTTCAGTGCGGCGGAAGGCGGGAGCCGCGTCCTCGAGGGCACGCCGGTGACGGAAGAAGACGCGCGGACCCTGTACGCGCATTGGGGGCAGACGGTGCGCTTCGATCCGAACGGCGGAACGTGCGCCAGGACGAGCGTGAAGTGCTTCGTCGGCGACGCCTATGCGCACTTCGCGATCCCCGTCCGCGAAGGCTACAAGTTCAAGGGCTGGTACGATGCCAAGGAAGGCGGAAGCCGCGTCCGGGTCGGCATGACCGTGACGGCCGACGCGGAGCGGACGTTGTACGCCCACTGGCAGGCGACGGCCGCCGCCCTCTCCATCACCGGCTTCTCGCGCTCTTCCCGCCCCGCTTCCGCCGCCCGCAGCGCCCGCCCGTCCGCCACGGAATGCACGCTCCAAGTCGACGCCCCCGCCGGCATTCCCTTCGAAATCCAGTGGACCCCCGTCCTGGGCGGCGAATGGACCGTCCTCCACCGCTGGATCCCCGCTGCCGACGGCGAAAGCAGCGTGCCGGTCGTCCTGCCCGCGGATTCGCCCGCCGGTTTCTTCCGCGTGGTCGGAGCGGACGCGGAATAAGCGTCCCCCGCCCCGAACGCCCGCTTGCCGGAAGAAACCAACTCCGGTTGTTACGACTGCCGAACGGGACCATGGGCGCCCCGGTCGCGGCAAGCCCACCGGAGTTGCCTGGCAAAACCTTGTGTTTTCGCTCGTGCGAAGCCGGGTGGGCGGTGAGTCCTGTCGCCGCCGGAACGAACGGGGAACATGCGGCCGCGCATCACCGGCGCGTTCTGTCGGCATTCCTGGTACCGGCGGGCTGGGACTGCCCGCACATGGAAAAGCACAAGGTTTCGGCGAGATGACTCCATCGGAAAAACAGGAGTGTCCATCCGCTCTCCAAGGATGGGTGCCGGGTAGTCCCGCTTCCCCGGAGCGGTAGCGGAGGAAATCGGACCAATCGGAGTTTTGCCCCGGCCACCCCCGTCATTCCTGTCCGCTTTCGTAGCGCCCCTTGCACAAAGAGGAGATGCATCCCCCTGCGCCACGCTCGTTGCTTTTCGATTCGGCAATTGACAAAACCGTCTGGGGATGGTGAAATCGAATCAACGTTTCGGACGCGGGCTTCTGTCTGCCCACGAAACAAGACATCTTGGTTTTGCACCTGCAAAACGTGTCGTTAGTGGAACTTAGGCCGTTTCAGTTGGACGACAGTTGCAAGGAGCGCATCCATGCGCACCTCTCTTCTGATTTTCCAACCAGGCAGCCTAAGGCCTCACTAAGAGTCAGTCGAGAGGCCTTTCATGCCCCGGAGGGGCCTCCCGGAACGGAAACACGGGGCGGAGGTCGAGACATGAAACGCACAACGATGGATATTGCAACGAAGATCTGGAGA
>JAFSUH010000218.1 GCA_017445365.1 Kiritimatiellia bacterium
ACGGAACCAAACCGGGAAATCACCTGCGTGGCGACGGTGCTTCCCACGAACATTCCCGACTCCGACATTCATTGGGAAGTCTCGGGTGCGGGAATGGACTTCGTTGGCGGCACGAATTGGGGACGGGAGGTACATATTGCGGGAACGTCGAACGGAACTTGGACCGCAACCGTAACGGTCTCGAACAGCACGTTATCCCCCGCCAGATTGCAGGGAAGAGTGCTGGAGAAGAAGGATGTCAACGTGTATCTCCACATCGTCCGCGACGACAACGGAAACAACCCCGCCATGACGGTGGAACATTTCGACGAATTGCTCGCCGTGGCGAATCAGATTTGGGAACAAGCCGCCATCGAGTTCCACCGTGCTGGCAACGTGATGTACACCAACAGAACAGATTGGCTGGAGATTCCCGTCAATGACAATTGGGCAGCATACGATGCGTTGCAATCCTGGAACGGCAACACTGGCGGAATCGAAGTATATTGCATCAATCAATTTGCCAACACGAACATCCTTGGACAGAGTTGTACCGATACGAATGCAACCGCCGGCTTGACCATCGTGAGTACCGCGTCCGCCCGGACATTGGCGCACGAATTGGGGCATGCCTGCGGTTTGAACGACATCTACACGAATCTTGTCGTCAACAATGTCGAGTTCACGCTTTACGATGGCGTTGTCTTGAGCGTTTGTGCGCAGGGAGATTGGTGCGAGGAGGCCCGGAATGGCGGCTATGGCGATTTGACTCTCCATCCCATGGTTTGCCGTCTTCTCATGTATGGGGAGGACAAACCGGACCTTGCCGCCGCCGTGGACATTCCGGCCAAGAAGGTTTACGGACTCATGAACACCGGACAAAACACGTCCGTCGCCGTTGGATTGAACGACATGGGATTGCGGAATCCAAGACATTGGTGAAATATGACAGTGAGAAAACAGATGAAAACAATCGTTTTGACACTCGTTGCATGGATGATGTTTCTTGCCCCTGGATACGGTTTGTCGCCCAAAGATCGGAATGCGTTTGAATGCTTCTTCACCAGATGCCGGAGTCGGTCCGACACGACTCCTTTGGACGATTTGCGCGCATACGCGCAAGCCAGCGGTCTTTCGGACGCCGAAATGGCCGCGCGGTTGCTGGAATTGGTCAAAGAGGACTGGAATGTCGAAACGAACTCCCCGGAGCGCCGTTTGGCCGGTAGCGCTCTCGTTTATTTGGGTTATTTCGGCGGGGAAGCCGAAGGGGCGTTCGTCTTGCAAGTGATGCAGGAAACGGACGATGAAATTCTCAGGAGAAGAGCCGCCTGTGCCGCCATTCGCATGATGCCGGAGAAAATGGAATGGTTGTTCGGGAAAATGGAGACGGACAAGCGTTTCGGCAATCTCGACCGTTTTGTGGTTTGCCGCGAAGCTTTCCAGTTCGGACGGGAGGTCGATGAAAGGGCTCGGCAGCGGGTCATCGGAATCTTCCGCGAGTTGGGCCAACGCGATGCATTCCGGTCGTACCGCACCCACTTGGACACCTGGATCGCGGAGCTGGAGGGCGGAGACAAATGGGAACAACGGTTGCGCCAGGTGTCGACGGGAGAGGAATTCCGCGGGGCCGACCAGGAAGAAGCTAGCACCATGGCCTTCCGGGTCGGGCGCGACGGGGACGAAAAGACCCGGCGGCACGTCATCGAAGTTTTGAAGGAATTGCGAGAAAGCGGAGACTACCGGGGAAACCTGAACATCCTGGAACTCCGGATTGGCGAATTGGAAAAGATGCCGTGAGGTTGTGCGTGGCGACGGCGGCATGGCCGGCCGTTGCCGCGGACGGACCCGTCGAACGGCGGGAGGGGCCGTTTTGGCAATGTCCCGCCCTTGTCCCTTCCCGCTTCCGGCGAGGCCAAATTTGCGATTGACGGGAAGGTGCGAAAAAAGGAAACTGCCCGCTGTAATCCAACAGGAGACTTCGCCATGAAACGCAACAACACCGGTTTTACCCTCATCGAGCTTTTGGTCGTCATCGCCATTTTGGGCATGCTCGCGAGCATGCTGATCCCGGCCGTGACGAAAGCGCTGACCAGCGCCGCGTTGACGCAGACGACCTCCAACGGCCGCGCGATCTACCAAGGCATCTTCGGCGAAGTGCTCGACAACCTCTCCGTCAGCGGCGGCACCAGCTCCTGGCCCTCCAGCACCGGGGACGACGCGGTCAGCTCCTCGGCGGAATACTTCAAGAGCCTCGTCGAGGACGAAATCATGAACGTCCCGCCCAGCTTTTTCGCGGCGAAGGGCCTTACGGTCGCTTCCGACATCGACAGCCTGCAATCGGCCAACGTCGCGTGGAAGCTCGTCCGCAACATGACCGACTCCACCCGCGACGGCTGCCCGTTCATCTTCACCAAGAACTTCGACGTTTCTTCCATCCCCACCGGCGGCAGCACCCAACGCGGTTCGATCACCCTCAAGGAAGAAGATGCCGCCAACGGCATCCCCTTCGGCACCGCGGGCGGCGTCGTCGTCCAGAAGGGCGGCGCGGCAATCACGCTCAAGGGCGCGAAGCAGTTGACCGAGTACAACTTCAACCCCGCGACGGACAACATCGGAGACAACATCGACGTCGTCGATTGACATCCCCGCCCATCGTTGGATTCGGAACCGCGGCCCTTGCCGCGGTTTTTTTCGCGTTTGCCGATGTCCGGCAAAAACGGCCCGGTTTTGCCAAGCATTGGCAAATCCGTCTGCCGCGCGCGGGAAACGTTTTGCCAATGTTCGGCAAATTCCGCGTGTTTTTGCCAAACATCGGCAAAACTTGAAAACCGCGCGGCGCAAACCGTGCCGTTTCCCGCCCGCCGCGAGAAAAATGTCCAAAGGCGGAAGACCGCTTTCCGCTTGCGCTGCCCCCGTGAGAAGGGCCAATATCTCCCGAAGAATGCGTCTGACGTTTGGGCGCGCCAACCTCCAGGAGAATCCAATTCCATGAAAAAATACGTTTCCCTCGTGCTTCTGATTGCGCTGTGTTGCGCCATCCCCGCATTCGCCGCCCGCGGCATCATCGCCGCGGACAGCGCCGACAATTACACACCCGCAACCTTCGGCAACGGGGCCCAAGGTGAAGCCACCTTCGGCTTCCAACCGTGGGTTTGCTGGGGTGCCATTCCGACACTCGCAGATTCCACCGCCGGTGTTTGCGGCGACATCAACTCGGCGAACGGGTATTCCTTCCGTTGCGCCCGCAACGCGGATACCGAGTACAGCAACGGCTATCTCGGGTTCGACGAATTGAAGACCGGCGACGTCCTCACCTTCAAGTTCACTTGCGCTTACTGCGCCGGTGGTCGCGGGCTCGACCTTTTCGCCAACGGCGGGCACGAGGAGAGCGACAAAATCGCCAATGTCATCCATCTGACTGGCGACAATGAGTATTACGTCAACAATGTTCTCGTCACCAACAACTGGGCGCCCCACGCGGTTTCCGAAGTGACCGTTACCCAGCTCGACGACGGTATCAAAATCGCCATCAAGCGCACGTCGACCGAACCCGGCGTCGATGTTTTGGAATATGAGACGACAGTTGATACCGCCAAGAAACTTACCGGCATTGGCATCTATGCCTACGGATGGGATTGGAACGGCGGCGCGGATGTCGAAAACTACGCGTTCTATGCCAACGACTTCCAAATCGAAGGCGATCTTCCGGAAGGCGGGGCCCTGACCCTCGTCGAGGATTCCGGCGACTGGCTCGTCAACACCCCCGAAGCCACCACCTTCAACTACACCGTTTCCATCCCCGAAGCCGTCGCGGACGACGTGCAGGTCCAGCTCGGCCTCGAAGGCTCCTTCGGCGAACTGTCCGCCCGTTCGGTCACCATCCCCGCCGGTGAAACCTCCGCTACCTTCACTGTCACGGCCCAGGTGAACCGCTCCGGCAACTACGCCAAGGTCACCGTCTCCGCCGAGAACTATTCCAGCGCATCCGAGCAGATTTACGGCCCGTCCATCAGCTGGAGCATGCAAGTCACCCACACCGGCACCCAAACCGAAGACTACTACCTCGACGGCGGCGACACCGTCCAGTTCTGGATCAACAACAACGCCGACACCGCGACGCCCGCCAATGCGTACGTCACCGCCTCCACCACGGACGGCGACGTCCTCTCCTGCTCCGCCCTCGCCGAGTGGGCCGATGCGGATCCCGACCCCGGCACCTACACCTCCGGCACGCTGACCGCAATCGCACCCGCCGCCGAAACGCAGTCCACCTTCCAGATCAAGTTCGGCGATGTCGTTTTCCACGAATACACCTTCACCGTCTTCCCCGCGCCCGCGCCCATCGTCCTCGACGGCCCCGCGTCCCTCACCGTCGGCGAAACCGCGACCGTGACCGTCACTGCGAACGATCTCGACGGCGCCACGCTGAATGTCCAGGCCGACGACGACGGCACGTACGTCACGCTCGGCGGCGAAATCCCGCTCTATCCCGAAGACACCCCCTGGACGGGCACCTTCACGGTGACGGCCGTTGCTCCCGGTACCGCCACGATCACCGTGTACGACGAGGACGACGAAAGCGTCTCCGCGACCCTCGAAATCACCGTTTCCGCCTTCGTTCCCGCGTTGAGCCTCGCCCCCTCGGAGGGATACAGCTGGGCCGTCACCTCTCCCGACACCGAGGTCGAGTTCACCGTTACCTGCAACCGCGCGCCCGAAAGCGCTTTGACGCTCGAAATCACGAACAGCCCCTTCGGGGATCAGTCCCAGTTCGATATCACCCTGCCCGCCGCCGGTTCGGTCGTCATCCCCGCCGGCGAGACCTCCACCACCTTCAAGGTCGGTGTCAAGGCGACCGGCAACAACAACGCCATCACGATCACGGCAGGCGATGTCCTCGACGGTGGTTACACCGCCGGCAGCTACGATCTCAAGGGCCCGAACTTCCGCTGGAGCCGTTCGCTGGGCGATGATTGGCAGATCGCGCTGGGCACCGAAGTCCAGTTCTGGATCAACGACGACGACAATAACTTCGAGGCGGCCAATGCCTCCGTCACCGCCACCGTCCGCGGCACCGCCATCACGCTCGACCCGTGGGCCGATGCCGGCGAAGGCGGCAAATACACCTCCGGCAAGTTCACCGCTTCGGCCTCCGGCAGCTGGCCCTTGGTCATCAAGTACGGCGACGCCCAGCTCTTCGACTGGGGTTACTACGTCGAAGGCTCCGGCGAAACGGTTTCGGTCAACCTCGGGGCGCCGGTCTTCGCCGACGGCAAGGTCGTCCTGACCGCCGACCAGGACCTCACCGGCAACACGGCGACGGTGTACACCGCTTCCGACCTCGCCAATCCCGACTGGCAGCCGGCCGGTACCGCGACCATCGACGGGGCGACCATCACCGTCGAAGGCCTCTCCGTGGGCGAAGAGCCGCTCTTCCTCCGCATCGGCCAGTAGGCGCGAGTCCCGGCCCGAAAGCCCCGGCGGTTCCGCCGGGGCTTTTTCGTGTCTTGGGCGCCCGTGCTTCCGGGAAACGCCGCCGTTCCCGCGACCCCGGACAAAGCGAACTTTCCGGGTGATTGCGGCGTTTAAACCGGGAAAGCGCGGTTCCCCGCATGTCCTCGGCGCTCCCGCCGGGGATTTTCGGCTTCCGCCCGCGGCGGCGGGAAGCGTACAACACCTTTCCCGCCGTCTTTCCCCCTCCTCCCTTTCCCCTTTCCCCATGAACGAAATCCCTCCCGTCCTTTCCGTCCGCAACCTCTCCAAGTCCTTCGACGGCCTCCCCGTCATCCGCGACCTCTCCTTCTCCCTCGCCCCCGGCGCGTTCGAGGCGGTCATGGGCCCTTCCGGGTCCGGCAAGTCCACCTTCCTCCACCTCGTGGCCGGACTCCTCGCCCCCGATGCCGGAACCATCTCCGTCGCGGGAGTCGACATGGCAACCGCTTCCGACGACGAACGCACCCTCTTCCGCCGCCGCAACCTGGGGCTCGTCTTCCAGGACTTCAACCTCCTTCCCACCCTGACCGCGGAAGAAAACATCGCCCTTCCCTTCCTCCTCGACCGCCGCCCGGTCGATGCCAAGCGCATCGCGTGGCTCCTGGACTTTTTCGGCCTCGCCGCCCGCCGCCGCCACCTCCCCCACGCCCTCTCCGGCGGCGAACGCCAGCGCGTCGCCATCGCCCGCGCCCTCGCGATGTCCCCCTCGCTGCTCCTCGCCGACGAGCCGACGGGCAACCTCGATTCCGCGAACGCCAGAAACTTCTGCGGCCTCCTCGCCCGCCTCCACGCGGAGACGGACCTCTCGATCCTCCTGGTCACCCACGACCTCATCGCCGCGTCCGCGACCGACCGCATCCACCTCCTCCGCGACGGCGCTTTCGTGGAAAGCTTCGTCCCTTCCGGCGACCGCGAACTCGCCGCCCGCCGCTACCTGGCCGCGATGGGAGCGTAGGCGATGGGCGCCGCCTTCTTCCTCGCTTCCTCCGTCGTGCGCCGCGACCGGACGCACCTGCTCTTCGGATCCTTGGGCGTCGCCGCCGCGGTGGCCCTGCTCGCCTGGCAGCTGGGGCTCGCCTCCACCGCGCGCCACCAGGCCGCCGCTTCGGCCGCGGCCGCCTGCGCGCCCTTCGACTGCTGGGTGACGGGCGCCCCGCCC
>JAFSUH010000219.1 GCA_017445365.1 Kiritimatiellia bacterium
ATATGGCGCGTCGGTGCCCGTCGCCCCGTCTTGGCTCCCGGTGCCCGCTTGCGGCGCGCGGGAAGCGGGTCGCGCCGGAAAGCTGCCGCGCGGGCCATTTGCGCGCCTCCTCGCCCTTGCGGAGTGCAGTCCGCCACGGGCGCGTCGATTCGCGGCTTGCGCCGCCGCGCACCGACGAGCCCGTGGCTTCTGAAACATTTGTTCCCGTCCGTCAAAGTCATCACATTCGACCCCGTTCTGGATGTAATGCAGGCGCGGGCCAATCCCGACTTGTTTCTGGAAAGCGTGACGCCCCCTTGTGATCCTCGACGAGGTGCAGTACGCCCCCGAACTGTTCCCCGCCCTCAAGCGATACATGGACGGCAATCCGGCACCTGGGCAGTACATACTCTCCGGATCCCAGAACCCGCTTCTTCTCAAACAAGTGTCGGAGAGTCTGGCGGGGCGGGTGGCTACCCGTCAGGAGAAACCGCCCGGCACGTTGTCGGGATCATGTCGTCGCAGGAAACTCAATGTTGTCGGCAAGCAGGAAATCGATGATGTTCACGTGGCGGATCCCATCGCGAGAAAGGGGAACCGTGTCACGGGACACGACGAGTTTGGGCCAGTTGTCGTCCACGGCGGCATAGTTTCCAAACTCACGGCCGACATTGTCGGGGGTGACTTCGTAGGCGACTTGGATGTAGAGCCGTCTGTCACCGCCTTTTGATGCCACGAAGTCGATTTCGCGACCGTGCGCGGTTCCCGTGCGGACGGTCCATCCCCGCGCCACGAGCTCGTTGTGGACAATCGTCTCGTAAAGCGCGCCATAAAGATCGTTCACCAGCGATTTCTTGCTTTGAACGAAGGCAGGGTCGCAGATGTAGACCTTGTTTTTGAGTTCCAGCGTGGCAAGGCCAATGACATCGAATCGCGGAACCAGCGATGCGATGCACGACTCCGAGATTGCCGCGAGGTGGTCGAGGACCACCGGGAGCGAAACGGCGTTCCGGTCTTTTTCGAACCGTCTCTCGATGTTGCGGCCGCTGATGTATTGCGAGGAACTGGCGACCACGAAGTCCAGGACGCGCTCCAAGGCCAGCGAGTTGCGAATTTTCCGGCGCTGCACGATGTCACGCAGCACGATCGAGTCGAAAATCGACTCCAGCATGACCGTGCGCTCCGATGCGCTCCTCAGCGGAAACACAAGCGGGAAGCCTCCCCAGACAAGGTAGTCGGCGAACGCCTCGGCAGGCGAAGGCGCCGAAGCTCCGTCTCGTTCGCGCAAAAACCCCAAGACTTCCCGGAACGAGAACGGCATGATTCGGAATGACATGGTTCGCCCTCCGAGGACACCATCCTTGTCGTCGTTCAAGAGGGCGCTGTTCGATCCCGTGACGAAAAGACTCGCCTCCCGGTACTTCGTCTTGAGAGAGTTGACGACCTCTGGCCAATCCTCGACAAATTGGATTTCATCGAGAAGGACGTAGTGACGGCCTCCGGCGGATAGGATCTTGTCAAGGTGGGCATACAGGGCGGATGACGACCGGAGCGGTCGGTTTTCGAGCAATTCGAAGCTCAAATACACGATCCGGTCGGCTGTCGTTTTTGTGGACAGCTCGTCCATGATCATCCGTAGGATTTCCGTTTTCCCGCTACGTCGTACGCCCATGAGCACCTTGATCTGCTCGTTGTCGTAAAACGGGCGGATTCTCGATAGATACATTTCTCGCTTGAACATGGTGATTCCCTTTCGCTAGACGTTGCACCTGTCAACGAATTTTTACACATCTGGATTTTCTCGTCAATCCGTCAAAACTAATTAACAGAATAAATGCGTTTTAAAGAATAGCCCTTTCCGCACTCTGTCCCTTTCTGCTATCCTATCGCCAATCCTTTGCGGAGGCATGTTGCCGACCGCTCCATAGGAGATGGATGTTTGGTCGAAAGACGGGCGCGGCTTTTGTGACAAGCGACGACCTTTTCCGGTAGAAGACGGAATCCCTGAAACGCATGGTGGTAGTCGAAGGGGACCTCCGTTTCGTCTGGCGCCCCCATGGGGGCGGGGCGGCGGCCCGCCCGCGCCGTCCTTCGGCCGGTGCGGGCCCCCGGGCCTTGCCCGGGCGAGGGGGCTCCCGCCGCAGGTCGCCGACCTCCCCGGAGTGGCGTCGGCGGCCCCGGATCGGGGTGTCCGGGCTGATTGTGCAATTTCCA
>JAFSUH010000220.1 GCA_017445365.1 Kiritimatiellia bacterium
ACCGCCCCGCGGGCGGCTTCCGGCGCGACGGCGAACGCAAGCCCTTCCGGGACGGCGAGCGCAAGCCGTTCCGCGAGGGCGACCGCCGCCCCTTCCGCCGCGACGGGGAAAAGCGCCCGCCCGCCGAGCCGCTGCACCTCAAGTTCTCCTTCTTCCCCGACCGGACGACTTTGGCCACCATCTCCGACAACATCCGCGCGACGGGGCGCGTCTTCTCGCTCGTGGCCCTCGCGAAGCTCTTCCTCTCGCACGGCAATTCCTACTCCGTCAAGATCGAGCGGCTCGCCGAAGCGGAGCCGCGCCCCGGCCGGACCCCGCCGGAAAAGCCCGCCGCGGCGGACAAGCCCGAAGAGGCGCCCGCGGCCGACGGCGCGGCGAAGAAACCCGCCGAAGCGCCGACGCTCTGCCAGTGCCTCGTCTGCAAGCGCGTGTTCCGGTCGCTGCCGAAAGCCGAAGCGCATGCCTTCTCGGCGCACCTCGAAGAGTTCTTCGACGTCGAGCGCGTCGAAACGCCGCAACCGGCAACGCCCGTCGCCTGCGTGGCGCGCTGCGGGATGACCGGCGAGCTCCTGGGCCCGCCCAACTCCCACGCGTACACCGCGCGCCTCCACGAAATCTGGAAGACGAAGTTCCCGAACATGCTCTGGACCGACTACCTCTCGCGCGTGCAGGTTTTGCGCGACGAGGAGAGCATCGAAAAGTGGAAGGAGCAGGCGCGCTTCAGGACCGTGTACCGCCTGAAAGCCGAAGCGCCGAAGAAAGCGGCGGAAAAGCCCGCCGAAAAACCGGCGGACGGCGCGGCGGAAGCGGCTCCGGCCGCGGCGGAAGAAGCCCCCGCGGAAGAAGCGGAAGCGACGGCCCCCGCCGCGGAAACGCGCGAGGAAATGACCCGCGCGCAGGCCGAGGAGTGGACCCGCGCGCACCGGCGCAGCCAGCTTCTCCGCATCTCCGCCCGCTGCATCCTCACGGGCGCCCAGAGCGGCGAAATCGACGACCCGGCCATCCGCAACGCCTTCGCGCGCGAAAAGGCCCGCGAAGAACGGTTTCCCTTGACGTTGCTCCTCGCCCTGCGCACGGCGCTCAAGCGGATGCGCCTGCACATCTTCAAGCTCGGCGGCAAGGAGACGTACGTCTCGGCGGTGGAGCCGAAGCATTTCTCCCTCGACGCGCTTGCGGACGGGGAAAAGCGCGTCGTCGAAAGCATCCTCTCGCCCGCGGACGGCAAGGCGACGCGACGCGGCGTGCTCGCGGCGCTCGCCCCGGGGAAGGCGGAAGATTCGCCGGAAGCGATTGCGATTTTGGGCACCATCCGCAAGCTCGTGCAGGCGGGCAACGTCCTCCTCTTCGAGGACGGCACGCTCAAGGCTTTGGTCCGCGCGGAACCGCCCAAACCGGCGGAAACGCCCGAAAACTTGGGAAAAACAGCCGAAAAAGCGCCCGAAACGGCGGAAGAAACCGAAAAATCGCCTGAATCCGCGGTCGAAGCGGCCGAAAAGCCCGCCGAAGGGGCGGAAAATGCCGAAAAACCGGCGGAAAATGCGGAAATTCCGGACGAAACGGCCGGGAAAGCCGCCGAACTGCCCGCTCCGGCGGAGCTGTGCGGCGAAAACGCGGCGCTCCAAGCGGAAATCGACGGAATCGTGGCCCAAAACACCGGGATTTTGGAAAAAATCGCGGGCATCGCCGCCCAAACGGAAGAAAAAACGGCCGAAAACGCCTCCGAACCGGCCGGAAACCCGGCGGAAGGCGCCGCGGAGCCCCCGCAAGCGGAGGAAAACGCATGAGATACGCCATCCTGGGCGATATCCACGCGAACCGCGCGGCCCTGGACGCCGTGCTGGCCGACGCCGCGGAACAGGCCATCGACCGGTACGCGTGCGTGGGCGACATCGTCGGCTACAACGCGGACCCGTCGTACTGCCTGCAAAAAATCCGCCCGCTCGTCGGCCGCGACGTCGTCCGCGGCAACCACGACCACTATTGCATGGGCCAAACGCTTCTGACCGGCGTCAACCCCGCCGCCGCCGCCGTCATCCACAAGACCCGCGCCATGCTCTCCGACGAGGAGCGCGCGTACCTCGCCTCGCTCCCGCTCACCCGCACCATCACCCCGCCCGCCGCCATCGCCTCCGGCCCGCCGCCCTCCGCGTCCGGCGCCCGCCCGGCCGCCGTGCGCGTCGTGGGCCGCCGCCCGGACACCTTCATGCTCGTCCACGGCACCCTCGACATGCCCGACCAGTGGGGCTACGTCTTCGACACCCTGCAAGCCGAAGCCTCCCTCGCCTACCAGCTCTGCCCGGTCTGCTTCTGCGGCCACACCCACGTGCCCATCGCCTTCGAGAAGGCCGCCACCATCCGAAGCGGCCTGTACGACACCCTGCATCTCGTCGACGGCCACAAGTACCTCGTCAACGTCGGGAGCGTCGGCCAGCCGCGCGACGGCGACCCGCGCGCCGCGTACGCGGTGTACGACGAAACCGCCCGCACCGTCACCCTCCGCCGCGTGGAATACGACATCGCTTCCACCCAGGAACGCATCCGCGCCGCCGGATTCCCCGAACGCCTCGCCCTCCGGCTCGAAGCCGGAAAATAGTCCGCCGCCCCCCAGCCCCGGAGCCTCCCCCGCCATGACCCGCCGCTTCCTCCCCGCCCTCCTCCTTTCCCTCGCCCTCGCCGGCGCCGCGCACGCGCAGGTGCAGCTGCGCTGGGAACCCGTCCACAAGAAGGTCGCGCTGTACGAATCGATTCCCGTCCGCGTCACCGTCGTCAACGAGTCCGGCGTGCCGCTCGACTTCTCGCCCGCCGGCAACGCCGCGCTTTCCTTCGGCATCGTGGACGAACTGCACGTCCCCGTCCGCGCGACCGACCGGCCGCTCGCGGTCCCGCCTGCCGTCGTCGGCGACGAGGAGACGAAGACCATCGAAACCGACCTCCTGCCCGCGTACCACCTGCGCGAGTGCCGCCACTACGCGGTCGTGCCGCGGCTCCATTTCGGGGCCTCCGTGTACGAAGGCGAGAAGAAGGACATCGAAATCCTCTCCGGCACCGAACTGCTCCGCCGCAACTACGGCATGAGCGGGAGCGACGGGCGCATCGCGACCCTGCTTTCGATTCCCCGGAACCGCGAGACCCACCTTCTCTGCCGCATCGATTCCGCCGACGGGTACTGCCTCGGCGTGCAGGACCTGGGGACGAGCCTCAAGCTCTTCCCGCCGCGCATGGAGCGGGACCGCGACGGACTCTTCCACGTCCTCCACCAAGCCGCGCCGCGCACCTTCGCGCACACGGTGTTCCGCCCCGACGGCACGCGGGAGAAGATCCGCTATTTCCAGGGCGAAGTCTCCGGCATGCGCCTCGCGCGCACGGCCGAAGGGAAGGTTTTCGTTTCCGGCGGCATTCCGTACACGGAAGACGAAGACGCCCCGGGCACCTTCACCGCCCCCGGGACGGACAACGACGCGGTGACCGATTTTTCGAACGAGGTGCCCCGGCGCGAGCGCGGCGTGGGAACGCCGAAGTCGTGGTGGCGCGGCGGGAGCGACTAGGATGACCGCGGAACTGGCAACGCGCGTTTCCTTGGGGGTTCTTGCGCTCGCGGCCGCCGCGGCGGCGTGGACGTTCTTCCGCAAGCCGGACGCGGCGAAGGGAGCGCTCGCGCGCTTTCCGCGTTCGCGGCGGTGGGGGCTGGTCCTCGCCGCCATTGCCTACGCGGGCGCCGCCGCGGCCATCTGGGCCTGCGATTTGGGAAAGTTCGACGCCTGGAAGCCCGCCTTGGTCCCGCTCGCGGGGCTTTCGTACGGGGCGACCGCGGCATACCTCGACGAACTCCTCGCCCCGCGCGCCCTGGGCGGGATCCTGCTTTTGGGTGCGGCGCCGTGGCTTGCGGCCATCCGCTGGGCGGACGTTTGGGGCCGCAACGCGCTGGCCGCAACGATTTACGCGGGCATTCTGGCAGGTTGCTTTTTGGTGGCCGCGCCGTGGACCTTCCGCAAGACGGCGGAGGCGGCGACCGCGACTCCCGCCCGCCTGCGCGCCACCGCCCTCGTCCTCTCCCTCCTCGCCGCCCTCTTCGCCCTCCTGGCGCTCGTTTGACGCGAAGGCGGGAAGGCGGATGCGCGGCTTCCGCCGCGCATTCCCTTTTTTGCCAATGTTCGGCAATTTTCCCTTGACTTTGCCAATGTCCGGCAAAAGGCCGCCCGGCCGCGGGTTGCGGCGGGAAGCGGGCTTCAGCCGGGGAAAACGGCTTCCGCGCCGGCGCGCATCTCCGCGATGGCCTTCGCCATGTCGGGCGCCTTGAAAAGGTACGACCCGGCCAGCAGGATCTCCGCCCCGGCCGCGGCGCAACGGACGCCCGTCCCCCCGTCCACGCCGCCGTCCACCGACACCGGCACCCCCGGGAAGCGCTTGCGGATGGCCGCGATCTTCCCCAACCCGTCCTCGATGAACTTCTGCCCGCCGAAGCCGGGATGCACCGTCATCACGAGGATTTCGTCGGCTTCATCCGCGAGGCCGTCCAGCCGCTCCACCGGCGTCTCCGGGTTGAGGGTGATGCCCGCGCGCACGCCCTTCGCGCGAAGTCCGCGCAGGGTCGCGGCCAAGTCGCCCTCCGCTTCCGCGTGGATCAAAACGCAGTCCGCGCCCGCCGCGGCGAAAACCGGCGCGTACGCGTCCGGCCGCGAGACCATCAGGTGCGCGTGCAAATACGTTTCCGGAAACGCGCGGCGCAAATCCTTCACCACCGCCGGGCCCATCGAAAGGTTCGGGACGAAATGCCCGTCCATCACGTCCACGTGCAGGCCGTCCGCCCCGGCCGCCAGCGCGCGGGCGCAGTCGCGGCCGAGGTCGGCCATGTCGGCGGAGAGGATCGAGGGGAGGACTTGGATGCGGCTCATGTCCCCCACCCTATTCCCCCGCCCGCGTCCCGTCAACCGCGCGCATCCGTTCCCCCGGCGTCGGCGTCTTGCGCAACCACGTCGCCCACGCGGGCAGCTCCCGCGGCTCGCCCGCCGCCTCCGCGTCCGCCGCGATGGCCTTGCGCGCGACCTCCTTCCCGCCCGCCCAATCCGCGGCAAGCCGGTCGCTCCGGAGTTCCAGCGCGCGGGAGAGCGCGTGGTAGGCGCCTCCCAGGATCTCCCCCAAGGCGAAAAGGCTCCCCGCGAGCAGCGGAAACGCCGCGAGCGCGCCGTCTCCGCCCGGCAGTCCCGCGGCGTGCGCAACCGTTTGCGTGAACCGCGAAGCGAGAAACAGCGCGCACGCCGCGGAAAGGACGTTGACCGCGCAAAGCGTTCCGTCCGCGGCGAGCGACCGCGCGGCCACCGCCTTCGCCGCGAAAAACGCTTTCGTTTCCGCGTCCGCCGCCCCGTCCGCCGCCATGGCTTCGGGAAAGACGACGCGCACGCGATTCCCCAGCCCGGAAACCGTCACGCGGTCGCCCGTCTCCCGGACGCAGAGCCCGCGCACGTCGAGGCCGGCGCGGCTTCCCGCGCGGCGCACGGAGGCAAGGAGCGCGGGGTCTTCGAGCGGGCGCGGCGGATGCAGCGCGGGCAGGATCCACGCGTCGGCGAAAAGGCCGCATCCGATTTGCAGGAAGGCGTACAGACCGGCGGCGGCGAGCCACCACCAGCCGGGCGAGAAGCGCTGGAGCGCGTAAAACGCGAGGAACACGGTGCCGAGGAACGCGCTCTCCCCCGCGACGCCGAGAAGATGGCGCTTGCACCAGGCGGCGAAACGCCCCGCGGCCGCGTCCTCCGCGCCTCCCCCGAGGACGACCGAAACCGGGAACAGGAGGATTTCGTAGGCGAGAATCCATGCCGCGACGAAGGAAAAGCGCACGGCCGCCCATTCGAGCCACCCGCCGGGGGCGGGTTGCCACGCCGCGAGCCAGCGGTCGGCGGCATCGCGGGAAAAACCCGTCCCCCACGCGAGGAAGGCAAGCAGGAGGAACGCCGCCGTCTGGACGAGAAAGAGCCGGGCTTCCGCCAGGGCTTCCCGCGCGCGCAGTTCCTCTTCCCCGGACGCCACGGGCATGGGGCTAGCCGAGGTCGGAGAGGTTCATCGCCTCCAGGAGGCGGGTGAGGTCCTCGTCGTCGTAGTACTCGATGGTGATGGTTCCCGGCACCGCGCGGCCGTCCGCGCGGCGTCCCGCCGCGGTGAGGAGGACCTTGGTGCCGAGCTGCTGCTGGATGCGTTCGCCGAGGTGGCGCAGCTGCGCGCCCGCGCGGCCCGAAGCGGCGTCCGGCGGCGGGACGCGGACCGG
>JAFSUH010000221.1 GCA_017445365.1 Kiritimatiellia bacterium
GAAGGACTGCTGGCAGGCGGGGCAATCGATGGTTTCCCCGGCGTATTCGGCGGGGGCGGAAAGTTCTTGACCGCAGTGGGGGCAGACAAAATCGATTTCGTTCATCGGGAGTCCTTCGGGGTTGGAAAGATGGAGGTAAAACCTACCACGCGCGCTCGCCATTGCCAAGCGCAAGGTGCCGGAGGCGTTTGGCGGCGCGGGAAGCGTCGCGGCGCTTGTCTTGGGGGCGGGGGAGACGGTAGGATGCCGTCCGTTGCGGAACCCCGCAGGAAGGAGCCAGACCATGTTGTCCGATTACGTCAAAAGCGCCGACTGGGCCAAGGAAAAACACGTGCCCGTCATCGATTGCCCCGAAACGGTGGAGGCGGGCAAGCCCGTCGCCGTCACCGTGACGGTGGGCAAGGAAATCCCGCACCCGAACACGCCCGGCCATTTCATCGCGTGGGCCTCGCTCCATTTCGTCCCCGCGGGCGCGAAGCTTTCGGTGGAACTGGCGCGGTGCGAGTTTTCGGCGCACGGCGCGGGCACGGCGGAAGGCGCGGCCCCGGCGGTGGTGACCGAACCGGTGCTCACGGCGGTTTTCACCCCGACCGTCCCCGGCACGCTGTACGCGACGGCGTACTGCAACATCCACGGCCTCTGGGAAAGCGAAAAGGCCTTCGCCCTCAAATAGGGCGTCCGGCCCGGCAAGGCGTCGGCCTGCATTCCGGTGGGGCGAGGAGTCCCCACCGAGCCGCGTTCCAACGCTGTCGCGGGACGGATGGCCGCCACGCTTGCGTCAAGCGTTTCGAGGTCTGTCGAAAGCCATCGAGGGCCGTCGAAAGCCATCGGATTTGACGGGCGGGGTTCCCGGAGGTGCCGGCGGGGCGGGCGGGTCAGTCGCCGCGGAGGAGGGTTTCGACTTCGGCGTGGAGGCCGTCGAGGAAACGCTTGGCGGAGAAGCGCTCGGCGTTCTTCCTGAGATCCGCGTGCGAGAAGAACATCCCGGAGAGCTTTTCGGCGGCGGCGAGAAGCGCGTACGGCGTCTCCTCGCGGAAGAAGACCGCGGTTCCGTCCTCCACCAGCGTCTCCAACGCCCCGCCCGCCGCGTACGCCACCACCGGCGCGCCGCAGGCCTGCGCTTCCACCGGGACGATGCCGAAATCCTCTTCCCCCGGGAACAGGAGGCAGCGGCAACGGCGGTACAAATCCCGCAGCGTTTCGTCGTCCACCTTCCCCGCGAACTCGACGTTTGCCGCCCCGCGGGCGCGCTCGCGCAAGGCCCTCTCCTCGCTACCCGTCCCCACGACGACGAGGCGGCGGCCCGACAGCTTCGCCGCGTCGATGGCGAGGTCCACCCGCTTGTACGGAACCATCGCCCCGGCGACGAGCCAGAAGTCCTCGCGGGCGACCTTTGGGTCGGGCGTGAAGAAGTCGAGATCGACGGGCGGGTACACCACCGACGCCTCGCGGCCGTAGTGGTCGGCGATGCGCTTCCTGACGCACTCCGAAATCGCGACGAACCGGTCCACGCGCGCGGCGGAAGCGCGGTCCCATTCCCGCAGGCGCGCGAGGAACGGGGAGAGGACGGCGTGCTTGAGGCCGCGGCCGAAATACGCGGCGGACATGTCCCAGGCGTAGCGCATCGGGGTGAAGCAGTAGCACAAATGCTTCGCCCCCGGCGGCGGGCGGACGCCCTTCGCCACGCAATGGCTCATGGAGACGACGAGCTTCGTGCCTTCGGGCAGCGCGAACGCTTCGATTGCCCGCGGGAAAAGCGGCAGGAACCAGCGGTAGCGGCGCGGGAAGAACGGCAGTCGCGCGAGCATGCCGCTCGCGACGATGGGGTGGGAGAGCAGCTGCAGCGAAAGCGCGCTCCTGTCGGCGAGCAGCGTGTACACGGGCGCGCCCGGGAAATCGCGGCTGAAGAGGTCGAGGCACTTTTCGCCGCCGCGCATCCCGTTGAGCCAGTCGTGGACGAATACGGTTCTATCGCAGGAGGGAGTCATAGGTTTCGAGGAGGCCGCGCGCGGAGGCGGCCCAGGTGAAGCGGGCGGCTTGGGCGAGGCCCGCCGCGGCGAGGCGCGCGGCGAGCGCGCGGTCGGCGAGGAGCGAGGCGAGCGCCTTCGCCGCTTCGTCGGTGTCGTCCGGCGGGACCAGGAGCGCGGCGTCCCCCGCGACTTCGGGCAGCGACGCGGCGTCGGCGCAGACCACGGGCGTCCCGCAGGCCATCGCCTCCAGCACGGGCAGGCCGAAGCCCTCGTAGCGGGAGAGGAGCGCGAGCGCGTCGGCCTCCTGGTAGGCGCGGAGGAGCTCGTCGTCGCCGATGAAGCCGAGGAAGCGGACCTTCCCCTCCAGCCCGAGGGCGCGGACGCGCGCCGGAGCTTCGGGGTACCGCGGGTCGGGCTCCCCCGCGATGTCGAGGGTCGTGTCCGCGGGCAGGCCGAAGGCGGCGGCGCGGGCGAAAACGTCGATCAGGTGCGGGAGGTTCTTGTACGGGTCGCTGCGGCCGACGTAGAGGATGCGGTGCGGCGCGCCGGAGGCGGAAGGTTTCGGCCCCGCCAACGGGCGGAAGCGCGCGTCCACGCCGTCGACGGCGACATGGATTTTTTCCGGCGGGACGGAGAGGAGGCGGCGGATGTCGTCCGCGGCCGAACGGGACGCGGTGACGAACGCGTCGCCGCGGGAAGCGATGAACCGCATGAGCGCGCGGTACACCGGGAAGAAGCGCGTTTTTTTCGCGTGCGGCGTGAACTCGGGGTGGGCGAGGGGAATCAGGTCGTGGAGGTTCGCCACCAGCTTCGGGCGGCGGCCGCGCGGGGCGGCGAGAAGCGGCAGCGGCAGCATGAAGTTCGTCGAATGGAAGACGGCGGCGCCGGTCGCGCGGGCGATGCGGGCGGCGTCGAACTGGCCGCGCGGGGAGAAGGGGCCGCGGGCAAGCGGGTGGAAGCGGAAGCGGTCCGTCCCTCCGGCGGGAAGGCCGCAACGGGAGGCGATGAAGGGCAGTTCGGCGGCGCCGCAGAGGATTTCGAAACGGAAGGGGCCGGGGTCGGAAGCGAACTCGCGGAGGATTGAGAGGGTGTACCGGCCGATGCCGCTGGGGGAGGAGGAAACCCAGCGGGCGTCGAGGACGATGGCGGGAACGGACATGGGGGAAATGTAGCGCGCCGCCCCGCGCCAAAGCGAGTGAAGAGTGACGGGCCGCGGCCGGGCGGGGAAACGGCAAAAGGGCTCCGGCGCGGGAAAGAGGCGGCGCGGCGGGATTGCGCCCGGCGGCCGTTTGGCGTAGCGTCCCCGGAGAAAGGAAATCGAAAAGCCATGAAAGTTGCCCTTGCCCAAATCGACCCCGCCAACGGCGCGTACGCCGCCAACTTGCAGAAACTGCTTGCCTTCGCCCGCGAAGCGCGGGAGGCCGGGGCGGGGAAAATCCTCTTCCCCGAAGGCGCGCTCGAAGGGTTTTCCCTGCCGTCCGCCGGGGACGAAGCGGACAGGATCGCGGCGGCGCGCGACGCCTTTTTCCGCGACCTGCCCGGGGGCATTGCCGCGGATTTGCCCGTCCACTTCGCCGGGCGCGTCGCCCAACCGCCGTACCGCCGGGGGAGCTTCGCCCGCCGTCTCCGCGAGGCGGTCGAAGCACGCAAGCCGTCGATGCGCCCCGCGCTTGTCGGCGGCGACGGCCGCGACATCTACGACGGCGGCGCCTTGGTCGCCACGGGCGACGGCCGCGTCCGGGCGGGACCGCGCTTCGAGGAGGGGCTTTTCTTCGCGGAAACGGACGGCGAGGGCAATCCGCTTCCGCCGGAAGGACCGTGCGCCCGCGCGCCGGAGGAGCCGTGGGGCGACCTCTACCGCGCGCTCGTCCTCGCCACGGGCGACTACATCCGAAAATGCGGCGCGCGCGGCGTGCTGGTCGCGCTTTCCGGCGGCATGGATTCCGCCCTCGTCGCCGCCATCGCCGTCGACGCGCTCGGCCCCGAAAAGGTGTTTTTCGTCACCTTCCCTTCGCGGTACTCCTCCGAAGGAACCCGCCGCGACGCCCACCGGCTTGCCGCGAACCTCGGCGTCCCCTGCCGCGAAATCCCCATCGGTCCCGCCGTCGAAGCGCTCTCCTCCTCGCTCGCGTTCGCGCCGGATGCCGCCCGCCCGCTGGAGACGCCGGACCCGCGGAGTCTCGAAGCGGAAAACCTGCAGGCGCGCGTGCGCGGGACGATGGCGATGTCGCTTGCGAACCGCATGGGGCTCGTGATGCTCGAAACGAGCAACTTGAGCGAATCGCTCGTGGGGTACTGCACCCTGTACGGCGACACCTGCGGCGGGTTTTCGCCGCTCCTTTCGGTGCTGAAGACCGACGTGTACCGCCTCGCGCGCTGGCGCAACCGCGGGGGCGTGGTCATCCCGGAAAGCATCATCGACCGCGCCCCGTCCGCGGAACTGCGCGAAGGCCAGAAGGACGAGGACAGTCTGCCGCCGTATGCCGAACTCGACCCGATTCTGGAAATCCTGCGGACGACGGGAAGCCCGCGCGCGGCGGTGGCCGCGGGATATGAAGAAGCGACCGTGCAACGCGTCCGGAAGCTGATGCTCCGGAGCGAATTCAAGCGCCGCCAGACGCCCGAAGGCCCCGAAACCAACGACATCCCCTCCATCTCCCTGCCGATTTCCTTCGCCTGACCGCCGCACGGCCAAACCAAGGCACCCTCCCTGAAAAAAGAGCGATCCCCATGAAACGTTTCCTTTCCATTCTCCTCCTCGCGGCGCTGGTCGCCGGTTGCGCCACCGTCCCGATCACCGGGCGGCGTCGGCTCTCGCTCGTCTCCGATTCCGAGGTCCTCTCCTCGAGCCTGACGGAGTACCGCAGCTACATGGGAAAAGCCAAAGTCTCCGGCAACCGCACCCAATCCGCGCAGGTGGCGCGCGTCGGCCGCCGCATCGCGGACGCGACCGAGCGGTACCTCCGCGAAAACGGCCTCGCGCAGGATGTCGCGAACTTCGCCTGGGAGTTCAACCTCGTGCAGGACAAGGAAATCAACGCCTTCTGCATGCCCGGCGGCAAGATCGTCGTGTACACGGGGCTCATGGAACTCGTCTCGTCGGACGACGAGCTTGCGGTCGTCCTCGGACACGAAGTCGCGCACGCCGTCGCCAAGCACGCCAACGAGCGGATGAGCCAGCAGCTCGTCGCGGCCGCCGGTTCGCAGGCGGTCGGCTGGGCGACGAAGGAGCGGAGCGCCGCCGTGCAGGCCGCCGCGTCGCGCGTCTACGGCCTCGGCACGCAGGTCGGAGCGCTCCTTCCCTTTTCGCGCAAGCACGAGAGCGAGGCCGATTACATGGGGCTCGCCCTGATGGCGATGGCGGGGTACGACCCGGGGTGCGCGCCGGGCTTCTGGCGGAAGATGGCCGCCAAGGGCGGCGGCAAGCCCCCGGAAATCCTCTCCTCGCATCCCTCCGACGCCTCCCGCGTCGCCGCCATCGAAAAGGCCCTCCCCGGCATCCGCGCGAAATACGCCGCCCGCCGCTGACGCCGACGCCCGTTGGGCGTTGACGCGGGGGAGGAAGCGCCGATAAACTTCCCGCCCATGCATCTTTCCGCGGTCTTCCACGTCATTTCCTGGCTCATCGCCGTCGTCGCCCTCCTCTCCGGCGCCTCCGCCGCCGTGTCCCTCCCCTACGGCGAGACCGCCGCCGCCCTCGCCCTCGGCCTCTCCGCCCTCGCCGGCCTCCTCGCCGCGGGCGTCCTCTGGCTCGCCACCCGCAACCACCGCGCCCTCGCCTGGCGGGAAGGCGTCGGCGTCGTCGCCCTCGGCTGGCTCTCCTGCGCCGCCTTCGCCGCCTGCCCCTTCGCCTTCGCCCGTGCCGGCATCCCGTACGTGGACGGCTTCTTCGAGTCCGTGAGCGGCCTCACCACCACGGGGGCGACCGTCTTCCCCTCCGTCGAGGATCTCCCGCACGGCCTCCTCTTCTTCCGCGCCCTCCTCCAGGGGCTCGGCGGCGCCGGGGTCCTCATGCTCGTGGTCGCCATCCTCCCGCTCGCGGGCGCCGGGTCCACCCAGCTCTACCGCGCGGAAACCTCCGGCGGCATCCAAGACCGCATCGCCCCGCGCCTCGCGACGACGGCCAAGTGGATCTGGGCGCTCTACCTCGGACTCGGGTCCGTCGTCACGCTGCTCCTCATCCTCTGCGGCATGGACCTTTTCGACGCGGTCTGCCACGCGTTCTCCACCATTTCCTCCGGCGGATTTTCCACGCGCAACGCCTCCATCGCCGCCTTCGGGAGCCTCCCGGTCGAGCTCGTCGTCACCGCGGGCATGGTCTTGAGCGGCATCCCCTTCGTCTGCCTCCTGCGCGTGCTGCAGGGCGACTGGCGCGCGCCGTGGAAGAGCGGCCAGGTCCGCCTGTACCTCGCGCTGTTCCTCTGCGGCGGCTTCTTTTTCGCCTTCGCCGGATGCGGCACGTGTTTCCGGGAGGGCCTGCGCGGGGGGCTTTTCACCTCGGCGAGCGTCTTGAGCAGTTGCGGGTTCGCCACGGCGGACTTCGCCAGCTGGAGCGTGCCCTCGCAACTGGTGGTGATGTTCCTCGCGCTGGTCGGCGGAACCACGGGCAGCACCTCCGGGGGCCTCAAGGTGGAACGCCTGCGCATGGGGTGGTTCGCGGTCCGGCGCGCGTGCGGCGAATTCCTCCAGCCGCGGGCGGTGCTGCCCATCCGCGCGGACGGGCGGGTCGTCGAGGAGGAAGCCGTCCGCGGCGCGGTGGTATTCGCGATGCTCTACGCGATGCTCGCGGGCGCGGGCGCCTTGGTCCTTTCCCGCTGGCTTTCCGGCGGCGAGGCCCTTTCCGCGGCGGTGAGCGCGCTTTCGAACACGGGTCCGGCGCTCGGGCGCCTCGGCCCCTTCGGCAGCTACGCGGCGGTGCCCGTCCCCGGCAAGCTCCTGCTCGCCCTCCTGATGCTGGCGGGACGCCTTGAACTGTACACGCTGCTGGCGGTTTTCACCCCGGCGCTCTGGCGGAGGTAGCGGGATGGCGGCGGACGGCGGAAAAACGGAAGCGGCGGCGGTCCCGGCGGCCGGCCTGTACCCGCAACTCGGCGCGGGGAAAGGCGAAGGGCGGACCGTGGAACTCGCCACGACCCTCCTTCTCGGCGTCGCGGCGGCCGCGGCGGCGTGCATCGTCCGCGCGAGCGGCTTCCACGCGCCGGGGGCGGGGGCGGC
>JAFSUH010000222.1 GCA_017445365.1 Kiritimatiellia bacterium
ATTCGGCCAGCCCCATCCTCCACAGGGCCGTGAAAAGACCGGCTTTCGCCCATTTCCGGAACCGTTCGTGCAAGGCCGAACTGCCCAGCCCTCCGAATTTCTCCCGGGGCAAGGCGTTCCAGATGATTCCGGTCCGCAGCACGTACACGATGGCGGAAAAATAGATCCGATCCCCGTAGATGGGTTTGCGTCCTCCGCCCGGCTTGCGCTTGTATGTCCTGGCGGCATCCCGGCGTTGCGCCGCATCGGGAATCAGTGGAGCAACCTTTTCCCACAATTCGTCGGAGATTTCCCATGGTTTGGTGCGCATGCGGTTCCTTTCGTCGTTTTGCCGTCTGAAAGGACAAGGTGGCACGGGAATCCCATGCAATGCAAGCACTATTTTCGGATAAGTTCTGACAATCCTGTAAATCCTGTCCGAAAAACTCTGTGTCCCGGTGCCTCTGTGTGAGATTCTTTGCGTCCCTTGCGGTCTTCGCGGCCGGAGCGAGGGCATCCCTCCCGTTCGTCGCGGGTTGCGACGCGAACTGCAACAGGGCGAGGGCGTCGGGATGCGCCGCAAGATGGTCGCGAACAGGTTGCGAGACGCGGAGAGAGTCGGGATGGAGGGTGTTCAGAAGCCCCGAAACGAAGATTTCGTGGAGCGGGCGATTGCCGCAGGCGACTTTGAGAAAAAGATACGTCTCGATGGCGTCGATCTGGACCGGTCGCAAACCTCCTGCCTGACGCATGTAGTCCAGTTGCGCGCGAAGCGGACATCCGGGCTCACGCGCCCAAAAGGAAGCGGCTGGTTGGACAAGGGCGTGAATCATGAAAAACACGATGAAGACGTTCAGCAAAGAAAGATTAGAATTTTGCCGGAATCACGTTCCAAAACAAGCGCATTTGAGAGCTGGACCCCTCTGTTTTCGTCCGCTCCACCCCGCGACCCAAATCCTCGCGACTTTCCCCCGGAATCTGACTCGCCTCTTTCATTTCTCTTTTGTCCCCTTTCCCGGCGGTCGGGGACGGCCGCCCTCCCAAAGGCCGTTTTGCCAAGGGTTGGCAAAACTCGAAAACCGCGCGGCGGGAGGATTTGCCAATGTTTGGCAAATTCGGGGCGTTTTTGCCAAACATTGGCAAAAGGCCCCCGGGCGCGGCTGGCTGCCGCGGGGGAACGGAACGGCGTGCGAGATTACGAAAAACAGGCCGTTTTCGGCCAAACGAATCCTGCCATCCTGCAAATCCTGTCCAAAACTCTCTTTTCCATGCCCTCCCGCAGGGGGGCTTTCCATGGCCTTCAATGTCCAAACCTTTCGCGGACTTGCGCGGGGATTTTCCCCGCGGACACGCGACAAACGGGCTCCCCGCGAAGCCTGCTTCGCGGGGCGGAAGCCGCATCCCCGAAATCCCGTCCGGGGACTCCCGGCGGAAAAAGCAATCCAAAACGGAATCCGGGCGGGTTCGTTATTGGTAAAACGTTTTGATTTCGTCCGCGGGTTGTGGCATCTTCCGCGGCCGTCACCCCCGCAAGAGGCCTTTCCCCATGCTTTCCGTCGCCATCGTTCTCGGTTCCGCGCACGACGCCCCCCACGTCAAGGGCGCCGCCGACACCCTGCGCTCCCTCGGCATCCCCTTCGCCGCCCGCGTCCTCTCCGCCCACCGCACCCCCGGCGAAGCCGCCGCCTTCGCCGCCGGGGCCGCCGAAGCGGGCTTCGGCGTCCTCATCGCCGCCGCCGGCATGAGCGCCGCCCTCGCCGGCACCCTCGCCGCGCACACGACCCTCCCCGTCATCGGCCTCCCGCTCGCGGGCGCCGCCTTCGGCGGGATGGATTCCCTCCTTTCCACCGTCCAGATGCCCCCCGGCATCCCCGTCGCCGCGGTCGCCGTCGGCGGAGCCGAAAACGCGGCCCTCCTCGCGGCCGGAATCCTTTCCCTCTCCGACCCCGCGCTCGCCGCCCACCTCGCGGAACGGCGGAAGGCCCGCCGCGACGCGGTGCTCGAAGCCGACCGCGCCATCCGACTCTGAAACAAGGACTTCCCCATGGAAAAACGCAACCAACTCTACGAAGGCAAGGCCAAGAAGGTCTTCGCCACCGACGACCCCGAAGCGCTCGTCGTCTCGTACAAGGACGACGCGACCGCGTTCAACGGCCTCAAGAAAGGCACCATCGCGGGCAAGGGCGCCATCAACAACCGAATGACCAACGCCTTGATGCGCCTCCTGGAACGGGACGGCATCCCGACGCACTTTCTGGAGGAGCTTTCCCCGACCGAAACGCTCGTCAAGCGCGTGACCATCGTCCCGCTCGAAGTGATCGTCCGCAACATCGCGGCGGGGAGCCTGAGCAAGCGCCTCGGCCTCGAAGAAGGCAAGCCGCTCGCGCGCCCCGTCCTCGAGTTCTGCTACAAGGACGACGCGCTCGGCGACCCCTTCGTCAACGACTCGCACATCCTCGCGATGGGCTGGTCGGACGAGGCGGAACTCGCGGCCATCCGCGACTTCGCCCTCCGGGTGAACGCCATCCTCCGCGAGTTCTTCCGCACGATGGGCATCGTCCTGGTGGACTTCAAGCTGGAGTTCGGCCGGACGGGCGGCGGCAAACTCGTGCTGGCGGACGAGATTTCGCCGGACACCTGCCGCCTCTGGGACGCGGAGACGGGCGAGAAGCTCGACAAGGACCGCTTCCGCCGGGACATGGGCGGGGTCGAGGCGGCATACCGGGAAGTGATGCGCCGCCTGGCCGCCCGCGCCGCGCCGTAATCCTCATCCCCTCCCCCCTCCGCACGCGTTCCCGGCCTTGCCGGGCATCGGCAAATTGCGCTTGGGCGCGCCGGGACCGCGCGCTATCCTCCGGCGCCATGACGCAGGCCAAACAGCTTTTGAAGACCCTCGGTCTCTGGGACGTTTTCGCCATTTCCGCCGGGGCGATGGTTTCCGCGGGCATCTTCCTCCTGCCCGGCACCGCGTTCTCCCACGTCGGCCCCGCCGTCACCCTCTCGTACATCCTCGGCGGCGCCATCGCCACCCTCGGCATCCTCGCCGTCCTCGAAATGGCCACCGCCATGCCGCAGGCCGGCGGCATCTACTTCTTCGCCACCCGCTCCCTCGGCCCCCTCGCGGGCACCCTTTCCGGCATCCTCAACTGGGCCGCGCTCTCCCTCAAAAGCGCCTTCGCCATCTGGGGCACCGCGCAACTGGCGCACCTCTTCTTCCCCGCGCTCCCGGCGCAGCCGTACGGCGTGGCGCTGACCGCCGCCTTCCTCGTCCTGAACCTCCTCTCCACGCGCGCGGCGGCGTCTTTCGAGCAGGCGCTGGTCTGGGTGCTCCTCGCCATCATGCTCCTCTACGTCGTCTGCGGGGCGCATTTCGCGGACCCGGCGCGCTTCGCCCCGCCGCTCCTGCCCGGCGTCAGACCGGTCGCCGCGGTGTTCGAGGCGGGCTTCCTCTTCGTCTCCTTCGGAGGCCTCCTCGGCGTCATTTCGGTGGCCGAGGAAATCCGAAGCCCGCGCCGCAACATCCCGATGGGCATCCTCCTCGCGCTCCTGGTGGTGACGGCGCTCTACGGGCTCACCATGGCCGTCACCATCGGCGTCCTGCCCGCGGAAGCGCTTGCCGGTTCCTTCGCGCCCCTGGCGGACGCGGCGCGCCTCCATTTCGGCCGGGCGGGCTACGCCGTCCTCACCGTGGGCGCGCTCCTCGCGTTCGTCACCACGGGCAACGCAGGGCTCATGGGCGCGGCGCGCTATCCGGTGGCGCTCGCCCGCGACGGATGCGCCCCGGCGGTCTTCGCGCATGTCGCCGGCGCGCGGCGCATCCCCGCCCCGGCGCTGCTTTTGACCGGGAGCGTCGTCGCCGCCGCGCAGTTCCTCGACATCGAAAGCATCGTCAAGGTCTCCTCGACGGTCGTGATGCTCTCCTACATTTTGGCGAACCTTTCGGTTTTCATCATCCGCGAGAGCGGGGTGATGAACTACCGGCCGAGCTTCCGCACGCCGTTCTACCCGGTGACGCCCCTCCTTGCGGTGTTCCTCTTCGTCCTTCTCATCGTCAAGCTGGGCGACCAGGCGCTGGGGCTTTCGGCGCTCCTGATCGCCTTCGGCGTGGCGCTCTACATGCGCTACGGGATGCGGCAGAAGCGCGAAACGGCGCTCAGGAGCCTCATCGGCCGGCTCGTCCGCCCGGACTACGAAGCGCCGGTGCTGGAGCGGGAGCTGCTGGAAGTGGTCCGCGCGCGCGACGAGATGGTGGAGGACGATTTCGACCGCGCCATCGCCTCCGCGCCGACGTTCGTGGCCCGCGGGGAGCTCTCGCCCGAAGAGTTTTTCGCGGCGACGGCGGAGCTCGCGGCGGGGGCGCTGGAATCGACGGGTGAATCGCTCGCCGCCCGCCTCATGGCCCGCGAGCGGCTTTCGAGCACGGTCATCGCGCCGGGGGTGGCGGTGCCGCACCTGACCCTGGCGGGGACGAAGGGCCGGTTCCTGGTGCTGATTGCCAAAAGCGACGTGGGAGTGCCGTTCGAGACGGAAGGCGGGGAGACGGAGATGGTGCACACGGCGGTGGTGCTGTTCAGCTCGCCGGACCGGCGGGCGAGCCACTTGCGGACGCTCGCGAAGGTGGCGCAGACGATCCTGGACCCGACGTTCGCCAAGCGCTGGGAGAAGGCGCGCACGCCGCAGCAGCTGCGCGACCTCTTCCTCCTTGCCCGCCGCACCCGCGCCTGACCGGCGTCCGCCACGTCGCTTGCGGTGCTTCCGCCTCCCTGCCGCGGCCAAAACCCATTTTGCCAATGTTTGGCAAAAACAGGCCAATTTTGCCAAACATTGGCAAATTGCCGGGGGTGGCCGGAATGTCAGGGAACGGAGAGGCAGGCGGCGGAGAGGGGCGGGAGGCGGAGGACGTTGCCGGTCAGGGTGGCGCCGCCAAGGGAATGGAGAAGCGCGGCGCCTTCCGGGACGGGGACCGCGACGGCGGCATCGCCCTTGTGGAAGAAGGCGAGAAGCTTTTCGCCCGCGCCTTCGCGGAGATAGCCGACCACCGGCTCGGGCAGGCCCTCCACCCACGCGAACGCGCCGCGGCGGAGGGCCGGATGCGCCCCGCGCAGGCGGAAATGCGCGCGCGTTTCTTTCAGGAACGCCTTGTCCGGCGCGCGCGGGTTGGCCGTGCCGAGAGGGCCGTGCAATCCCAGCGTTTCGGGGGCGTATCCGATGTCGTCCCAGAGCATCGGCTGGCGGCAGCACGGGTCGTTCGCGCCCCACATGCCGACTTCCGTCCCGTAGTAGATCATGGGCGCCCCCGACCCGGTCGCGGCCCAGAAGAGCGCGAGCAAGGTCCGGCGGACCGCGTCTTCCCCCGGCTTCCCCGTCCGGAACGCCGGATGGTCCTTCGCGCGGGCGAAATCGAAGAACGGCCCCCATTCCGGGAACGGCGGGCAGGCGTTTTCCAGCATCGAGGCGATGCGGCCGGTGTCGTGGCTGTCAAGTAAATTCTGCATCCGCGAAAACGCGGCTTCTCCGTGGCGCGCGTGGAGGGCGTCGATTTTTCCGCGGAACGCCGCGGCGGAATGGGCCTCCGCGTGCGGCGTCAAAAACGAGAGCGTCGGATACAGCCACTCGTAGTCCATCACCGCGGAAAATTCGTCGGGGAGGACCCACTCCTGCGCGGGCCCCACGATTTCCGCCGTGGTGTACGCGTCCGGCTTGAGCGAGCGCAGGAACGCGTGCCACTCCTTCCAGAAGCCGTGCGGCACGCAGAAGGCCACGTCCAGCCGCCAGCCGTCCACGCCGTCGGCGGGGTTGCCGCCGGGCGCGGTCCAGCGGCGCGTGATGTCGAAGAGGTATTGCTTGACCGGCGGCGCGAGCGACGTGCCGCTTTCGTTGCGCGCGAAGGCGGGAAGCGAGCCGTTTTCCCCGTCCCACGCCGCGTAGTCGAGCCCGCCGTCTTCGCGGAAGCGGCGGACCTGGAACCAAGCGGCATACGGCGAGGCCGCGCCCTTTTCCAGGAGGTCGCGGAAGGCGAAAAACGCCGTCCCGCAGTGGTTGAAAACGCCGTCCAGGATGATGCGCATCCCGCGCGCGTGGACTTCGCGGACGAGGGCGAGGAGGGCGCGGTCGGCCGCGGTCCAAATCCACGTGGCCGGGTCTTCGCTTTCGTGCGCCGCGGCGAGCGCGGCCAGGTCGCCCGCGCGGTCGGGGCCGAACGCAGGATCGACGTGGTGGAGGCAGGTCGCGTCGTACTTGTGGAGGGAGACCGCCCGGAAGACCGGGTTCAGGTAAATCGCGTTGACGCCCAAATCCTGCAAATAGCCGAGTTTTTGGCGGATGCCCTCCAAGTCGCCGCCGTAGCGGCGGAAGAACACCGCGGGGAAGAAGTCCCCGCCCGCCAGCGCCCTCTCCCACCCGGAAAGCCCGTACCATTCCTCCCCCCACGGCGTGATGCGCCAGCCGGGAACGGGACGGCCGGGCGACACGTCTTCCGCGGTCGGGTCGGACGCGGGGCAACCGTTGCGGAAGCGTTCGGGAAAAATCTGGTACCAGACCGCGTCGGCGGCCCAGTCGCAGGGGGCGGCGGAAATGACGGCGGGCAACACGGCGGAACTCCTATTTCGTCTTTTTCTTCGAGAACATGTAGCCGCGCAGGGGCCAGAGGCGGCGGATTTTCCGCTGGCGGTTCAAGAACGCGAGCCAATCGGCCGAAAGCGTCCCGGGGCAGATGCGTTCCTGCAACTTGCAGACCCCGGCGAGGTCGATGTTTTCGAGGAAGCGGCGGACGGGGGAAGGCAGGGAACGGGTGGAAAGCGAGCTCTGCCAGTCGAGCACGCAGGGCCGGTCGGAAAGCGTGCGGAGGATGTTGCGCGCGTTGTGGAGGTCGAGATGCACCACGCCGCACGCATGGAAGGCACGGACGGCCTCGAAGAGGGCGGGGAAAAAGCGCGCGGCGAGGGTGTCGCAACGCTTGATGTCTTCGGGGTAATCGCAGAAAGGCTTCTCCGTCCGCGCTTCCGGGTACTCCCGGGCAAGCTCGATGGCGCGCAGGGTGGGCCCCGGGACGAAGGCCATGCGCAGGACGAGCGGGGACGGCCGCGACACGTTTCCCGGCACGAAGCCGGTTCCCGCGAGCGTGCGGAGCGCGGAAAATTCCCGCGCGACCATCCAGCGGCCGAAGGCATGGCGGACGGCGAAGGGTTTGCGCGTGAAATCCTTTTCGACGAAGGCGCCGTCGGAAGAGCGGAACAAGTCGGCGTTGCCGTATCCGCCGGAGCGGATGACGGCCTTCCCGTCGGGAGTGCTGGTGGGCGCGGAAGTCACGGAGACGTTCTTAACCCCTTCCCGCGGGACGACGCGAGCGGAAAGTGCGCCGGAAACAAACGGCCACCGGCCGCGGCGGGCGACCGGTGGCGTTTCGCGCATCCGGGGGGGGCTAGTGGCAGATGGCGCCGAGGAGGCAGGCGGCGCCGACCACGGCCGCCGCGCCGACCACGGCCGCCGCGGGATCGACGGCGGGCGCGGGAGCCGCGTAGTACGTCGTCTGCACGGCCGGGACCGTGTACGTCGTGGTCGCCACGGGGGCCGTCGAATAGACGACCGGCGCGCTCTGGTACACCACCGGCGCGGTGTAGACCGGAGCCGGCACCACGAGCGGCGCGGGGAAGAAGGCCGGGTGGTGGTGATGGTGGTGGAAATGCGCGGGAGGCGGCGGAGCGTGGTGCGGGCGCGCCATGGCGGGAAGCGCCGTCAGGGAAACGGCGAGGGCGGCGACGATGGCGATGGTGAAAGCTTTTTTCATGGGAGGAGTCCTTTCGGTTGGAAGGGTGCGGGGGAGAAAGTCGCGGGGCACGGGGGAAAGGTTACAGGGGCCTCAAATTTTTTCCGCGGCGGGTTCCGGGACCGCTTCCGGGGCGGGTTCTTCCGCCGCGGGAAGGCCGCACGGGTCGGATTGCATTTCGAGGCCGCGGGCGCGGGCGGCAGCTTCCATGCGGGTGCGGCAGGGCGGGCAGTAGTTGCCGCTCGGAACGTCGTCCAAGTCGTGCAACGAGGGCTTGTCCCGCCAGAGCACGCAAAGCGGGATGACGCAGGGCTCTTCGCCGAAGAGGCTCGCGAGGCTGCGGCAGAGCGCCTGGCCGGTGCGGCGGGCGAGCTTGGCGTCGTCGGGGTCGCCGAAGCGGAGGCGCGCGAGATTCAGGGTCGTGCGCGGCGGGACGACTTCGCCCAAGGGGGCGTCGGGGTCGTCCACAAGCTCGATGACCCAATCGCCTGCAGCGGGTTCGCCCTCGAGGGCCGCGACCGCGACGGAGGTGTTCTCCGAAAGGAACGCGGCGGCGGATTCGGCGGCGGCGGAAGAGGCCCCGGGTCCGGCAACGACGACGAGGCGGCCGACCGGGGCGGCGGCGGGGGCAAGCTCTTCCGCGGCGGACGCGGAGAGGACGGAAAGGCAGCAAAGCGAAACGGCAATCGTCTTTTTCATGCGCGTCATCCTAGTGCCCCGGCGGCGGAATTCCCACCCCAAACTTGCGGGGCGGGCTTCTCCGCGGCGGCGGCGAGGAGGTCGGCGAGGGTCGCCACCCCGTCGTAGAGCGCTTTTCCCACGATGGCCCCCACCAGGTTCGCCTTGCCGAGCGCCTTCAGGCGGCGGATGTCCTCCGCCGAGCCGATGCCGCCGCTCGCCACCACTTCGCACTGCCCGCCCGCCGCGTCGCACGCTTCGGCCACGCCCGCGAAATTGGGGCCGCGGAGCATCCCGTCGGTCGCCGTGTCGGTGTAGACGATCCGCCGCACGCCCGCTTTCGCGCACAGCGCCGCCAGCTCCGCCGCCTTCACGCCGCTCGTTTCCGTCCACCCCGCCCCCAGCACGAAGCCGTCGCGCGCGTCGATGCCGATGGCAAGCCGTTTGCCGTACCGCACCGCCAGTTCTCCCAGCGCTTCCGGATGGGCCAGGGCGCGCGTTCCCAATATGACGCGCGCGACGCCCGTCGCGAGGGCCTCTTCCGCGTCCGCGTCCGTGCGGATGCCGCCGCCCGTTTCGACGGGAATCCCGACGGCCGAAACGATCGCGCGCACGAGATCCAGTTGCGCGGGCGCGCCGCGGAAGGCCCCGTCCAAATCGACCACGTGGAGTTCTTCCGCGCCCGCGGCCTCCCAAGCTTTCGCCTGCGCGGCGGGGTCGGAGCCGTACACCGTTTCGTCGTCGGCCTTCCCCTGGCGGAGACGGACGCATTTGCCGCCTTTCAGGTCGATTGCGGGAAAAATCGTGAATTTCATCGTGTTGCCTTTCCCGCCGGATCTTGCCGGCGGTTGTCAGTGAGCCGTTCCCGGAATTCCTTCCCCTGACTTGCCCTGGCGTTCCCCGGCTTCGATGCCGGAGCCCGACGCAGGAAACGGCACCTTCCATCCGGCGTCGCGCCGGGAAACGCCATGCCGTCGTTGGGACAAGTTTTCATCGAACAAGCACACTAAAGAACTCCCTTCGAGGAGGGAATGCCTTTGACGCGCGGGTCGCGGGCGCATGCCATTTTGAGAGCCTTCGCCAAGGCCTTGAAGACGGCCTCGAAGGCGTGGTGGGCGTTCTTGCCGTACAGCTGCGAGACGTGCAGGTTGATTTTCGCTTCGAACGCGAACGCGCGGAGGAATTCTTCGATGTTCGCCGTCTCGAAATCCTTGATGCGCTTCTCCTTCGTCGCCATTCCGTACACGAAAAACGGGCGGCCGGAGAGATCCACCGCGACGCGCGCGAGCGTTTCGTCCATGGGAAGGAGGCTGAACCCGTACCGCGCGATGCCCTTCTTGTCGCCCAGCGCCTGCGCGAGCGCCGTCCCCAGCGCGAGTCCCGCGTCCTCCAGCGTGTGGTGGCCGTCGATTTCGAGGTCGCCTTTCGCGCGCACGGTCAAATCGAACAACGCGTGGCGCGCGAGGAGGGTGAGCATGTGGTCGAAGAAGGGAACGCCCGTGGCGATGTCGGCGTTTCCCCCGCCGTCGAGGTCGAGGGAAACGCGGATGTCCGTCTCGCGCGTCTTGCGCGCGAGACGGCAAACGCGGTGCGCGGCGGACGCGCGCGTCATTCTTCCCCGGTATCGACGGGCCCTTCGCCGGGTTGGGGAACGGCCTTCACGCGGAAGAATCCGATCCCCCCCGTGGCGCCGGAGAGGAATTCGCTAACGTCCGCGAATCCGTCGCTGCTTTCGGCGACGTTCGTGAGGATGCCGACCCACCCGTCCGGATCGGCAAGGTCGGAGGCGAAATCGACGACGTAGGTGACGCCGCTGACGGCGGTCCACGAAATGCCGGTGCCGGTGGCGTTCCAGGGGATTTCATCCAGTTCTTCGTCGGTCAGCTCGTCGACGCTGGAGACGCCGGCGTACGCGAGGTCGGGCTCCTCGACGGGTTCGAGGGCGATGTTGATTTCGTACTTGGCGGTCGTGTCCATGCCGTGGGTGAGCTCGAACCAGTCGCTCCAGCCGTCGCCGTCGGTGTCGTGGCTGCGCAGGTACGCTTCGGTGCGGTCGGTGTAGCCGTCGCCGTCGCTGTCGAGATAGGCATCCAGTTCCGGATCGACCGATTGGCTTTCCCCGAAGAACAGGCGCGTGGTCGTCCGGATGGACGAGTAGTTCGCCAGCGTGAAGGGTTCGCTGTCGGAATAGAGAACCGCGTCGGCGGGATCGGGCGCGTCGAAAACGCGGGCGAAGTACGCGACGGTCAAGGCGGGACGCGCGTTGGCGTCGGCAATCGCGAGGGTGAAAAGCCCGGAATCCCGGCCCAGGGTGTTGTCGCCCAGATGTCCCGTCAGGAGGAGGGGATTCGCTTCGTCGTCGCTTTTCCCGGTCAAAGGATCGGGCGGCACGATGCCGGAGCCGACTTCGCGGATTTCGACGAGCCCGCCGTCGCCCGCGTTGCAGGTGCCGGGGAACGGTTCGCCCAAGGCGTCGGTCACGGGGCTGTCCGGCATCAGGTACACCGGGTGGATGACATCCGCCCGCGCCGCGCCGGAAGCGAAAAGCGCCGTGCAAAGCAGGACCGGAAGGAGAAAATGCTTGGAATTCATGGCACGACCTCCGCGAAAGGGGTTGCGACGGCGGCGGGCAAGCAATGCCGCGGCTCCGAGGAAGAAGAGGCTGGTGGTGGCGGGTTCGGGAATGATTTCGAACATGTTGGTTCCGACAATCGTCAGGCCGGAGAAATCGGCGCGTTCGCCGCCTTGCGGATTGCGGAACGTGTAGAGGGCGCTGGCGCCCCAGACGACGTTGGATGTCGGCGGGTCGGGGGCGACGGCGAAGTTGGTGGCGGAGAACACGCGCAGGTAGAATCCGACATACCCCTGGTTGACGAGTTCGGTGTAGTCGAACCGGAAGGTTGCCTCCAAATTGCCGTCGAGGGCGGTCGTCATGATGATGGTTTGCCCCTCCAAGGTCGTGCGCGGATCGAGAACGGCATTCGGGTCGTCCGCGTTGGCGAAATAGGTCGTTCCGTCTTCGGTGGAATAGTCGTAGTCGCCGGCACTTTGGCCCGTGGCGGAGGCCCAATCCGCGATGGCCGATCCCCGATTGCCGGAAGTATCCGCCAACTGGTTGTATGCCTCTTGCGTCACCGCCACGATTTGGACGATGCTTCCCTCTCCGAAGCCAAGGCCTCCTTGATCGAAGGATGTCGTGTAAAAGGACAAGCCGCCGTCGGAAGCGCTCATTTGGGAGGAATACTGCTGGTACGACGGGTCGTACGTGCCCATTGCCAGGATGATGCTGCCTTCCAGTTCGGCTGCCTGGACGGCGAGAGGCAGGGCCAACGCGAACGCGCAGAAAAGCGCGGCGCGGGCGATGCGATGCGGGAGGGAAAGCTGGGAAAGGGGTCTCACAACGTCCGGCATCATAGGCTCCCGCGCGTAAATATGCAATGGACAAATCTCTCACCGCCCCGCGAGGGGGCCGCGGGTGGGCGGAACGGGGGTGCGCCTCTCCGGCGGAATCAGGACTTTTTCCCGTTGCCCTTGATGCAATCGTTGCAAATCTTGATGCCGAAAACGATGGCGCTGCACGTGGTGGTGACGAGGTTCGTCAGGAACAGAGCCCACAAAATGTCGGGCTTGTGGAGAATCCCCTGCAGCATGAAGCAGAAGCTTCCGATGCCCATCATGAGGAACGTGGGCATGGCGATGCCGTCGGTGTTCCGCGTGCGGATGGTCCGCAAGGCCTGGGGCAGGTAGCCGAAAATCATGCTGATGCTCGCAATCCACCCGATCAGTTCGTACGCGGCGACTTGTTCTACCTGTTCCATGGAAGGTTTTGTACCACGGCCCTTGACACGAAAACAGGCAAAAAGACCGTTCCGCCCGGAAACGCCTCATCCCTCCCCTTTCGGGGGCGGATCCAGCCGGTCCGCGGGGCGGATGGCGTTCTTGCCCAACTTGCGGCGGATTTCGTCCACGGCCGCTTCCAGCCGCTCTTCCTTCCGGTCCCGCTCCTCCCGCCGGTCCACCTCGCCGAAGAGGTCGCGCGGGGAGCTCTCCGGCTTTTCCGAGAACCGCTCCACCCCGAAGCCGACCAGCCGGACCGCCCCCCGCCGCGGACCGGCCGCGAGCAACGCGTCCGCCGCCTCGCGACAGTCGCGCGCGAGCCGCGTCGCCTTCGCGAACGGCCGCTGGCGCGTCCACGTCTCGAAATCGCCCCAGCGGATCTTGAGCCGCGCCGTCTTCGCGTACCGCCCGTCCAGCCGCAGGCGGCGGGCCACGTCCTCGGCGAGTTCCCGCAAGGCGCCTTCGACCTTCCCCCAGTCCCGCTCGTCCTCCGGGAAGGTCGTTTCCCGGGAAATCGACTTGGCCTCGGCCCCTTCCCAGGCGACTTCGCGGTCGTCCTCCCCGCGGGCGAGCGCGCGGAAGAAGGCCGCCGCGTTCTTCCCCACGAGATGCGCGAGGTACGTCCCGTCCGCCGCGAGCAGTTCCCCGAAGGTGCGGATGGGCCCGCGCGCGAGCGCCGCGACGGCTTTCGGCCCCGCGCCCCAGAGCCGCGAGACGGGCAGCGGCGCCAAAAACGCGGCAAGCGCTTCCGGTTCCCGCGGGACCACGGTGAGGCCGTCGGGCTTGTTGAGGTCGCTCGCGAGTTTCGCGAGGAACATGTTCTTCGCGACCCCGACCGAGCAGGTGAGGCGCAACTCCTCCTTCACCCGCGCGCGGATGGCTTCCGCGATGGCGACGCCGTCGCCGAAGAGGCGCCGGGAGCCCGTCACGTCGAGAAACGCCTCGTCGAGCGAGAGCGGTTCGACGCAGGGGGTGAAGGAGCCCAGGATCGCCATCAACCCGTCGCTCGCGGCCTTGTAGCGCTTGAAATCCGGCGGGACGAAAATGCCGTCGGGGCAGAGTTTGGCCGCGGTGCGCGAGGGCATGGCGCTCCTCACCCCGTACGCCCGCGCCTCGTACGAGCAGGTACTCACCACGCCCCGCTCGTTCGGCCCAGCGCCGACGATGACGGGCTTTCCGCGCCACTCGGGGTGGTCGCGCTGCTCGACGGACGCGAAAAACGCGTCCATGTCCACGTGCAAAATCGTGCGGGGAAGGGCCATCACCAGGCCATCGGCCGGTCGGCGGGGGAGGTGCCGGCCGATTTGGCGGGCTTCGACGCCTTTTTTGAAGTTTTGGGCATCTTTGGGGACGGTTCCGGGACCGGTTCGGGCGGAAGGGACGCCGCATCGGCCGTTTGTGCTCCGTTTTCGCCCCAAACGGCGCCAAAATCGTCCGTCGGGGCCGGAATTCCGTCCGTTTCCGGCAAATTTTGGTCGTTTTGGGCCGTTTTCCAGCCGTTTCCGGCCGGAATTCCGCCGGTTTCGAGCAAAACGGGCGGCAAATCGTCGAGCGGAAGGCCGTGCGCGCCGACCAATTCGGCCGTGACGATCCGGGCCGTCTCCCCGGGCTGTTTTTCAATCCGGAAAGTGAAGGTTCGCGCGTCGTCGGGACGGTCGGCGTCGAAGGTCCGGCGGACATCGCGCGCGCACCCGGCGAAGGGCGTTCCTTCGCAGGCGGCGTACGCCCGGAGCACCACCTCGACCCCCGCCGCTTTCGGACGGGCCAGCAGCAGCGTGACGCGTGTCGCCTCCCCCTCGTCCTCCGCTTCGAGGCCGACGAAGGCGTTGCCCGCCTTCTCCGCGAGCGCGCGGGCCTCGTCCCGCGCGTCGATGTCCTCCTGCGCCGCCCCCGAGAGCGCGAGAAACGCTTCGTCCGCGCCCCAGCGGGTTTCGCCGTACGCGCTTTCGAACGCGGGCAGGGCCGCCGCTTCCGGTGCCGCGGGAAAGCGCTCGTCGCTCGCCGCGAAGAGTCCCGCCAGCGCGCCGGACGGCAGGGCCAGTTCCCCGCGGGCCTTCGCCGCCCGCTCGCGCTGGAAGGGGGCGAGGCGCAGCGTGGCGATTTCCGTCCCGGGCGCCTCGGCGAGCCGGTCGGCCTCGCCTTCCGGCGGGTCGAGGGGGCCGTCGGCGTC
>JAFSUH010000020.1 GCA_017445365.1 Kiritimatiellia bacterium
CCGCCGCCGCGACGGCGAGCGCGGGCAGGGCGAAGCGGAGGAGCGCGCTTTTCCCGGGCGTCCCGCCCAGAAGCGAGTTGTACGCGGTCGTGGTCTTCGCCATGAGGAGGAAGCCCGCGGCGAAGCCCGCCGCGCCGCCCGCGAGGAGTTTGCAAAAAGCGCGCGGCGTCCGCACGTCGCGGAGGAGGAGAAGCCCCCAAAGCGCCGCGCCGACCAGCCCGCAACTGCGGTGGCAGGCGAGCGGGAAGGCGAGAGACCACGCGCAAAGCGCGCCCGCCCGCCGCGGGAAGGCCAGCTCGAAGGCGAGCGCCGCCGCCACGAGCGCCGCCCCGGCCGCCTCGGGTTGCAGGGAGCGGAAAAACCACGCGGGCAGGGGCGAGAGGAGGAGCGCCGCGATGCCGGAAAGGAGCCCCGCCGCGCCCGCGGCGCGCGCGAGGGCGAGAAAGAAGACGAGAACGGAAAGCGTGCCCGCCAGCGGGGAAAACAGGCGCGGGGAAAGACCGGCGCGCGCGAGGGCGGAGGCGGCGAGCGGCGCCGTCGGGACGAACCAGGGGACGGTGAACCCGCCGGTGCGCGCGTCGCGGCCTTCGGCGTCCACGGCGCGGAAAAGCTCGTCGCGCGTGGCGCGCCGCGCGGTGTTTCCGGCGGAAAAGAGGGGCCGCGCCTTGGGCGGGAGGGCGGAGAGGACGGCATCCTTCCCGCGCAGGGGATGGCCCGCGGCGAAGGATTCGGCCAGAAGCGGGTACATGCTTTCGTCCGTCCCCGTGAAACGGCTTTCGTGCGGGCGGGCAAAGAGGAAGAGCCCGGCGAGGGCGGCCAGGACGAAGGCGGCCGCGCGCGGTTTGGCGGGAACGTCCCGCGCCGCGAGGAACGCGAGCGCGGCCAACGGCGCGACGGTGGCGAAGAGGATGGCGGAGGCGAAGGCGGTCGTCATGGCGGGAAGGGAAAATACCGCAAACCCGCCGCGCGGGAAAGGGGCGCGGAAAAGCCCCGCGGGGTTGGACCGGAATCAGAAGTTGAAGAGGATGCCGATCTGCCCGCCGAAGCCGCTGCAATCGATTTCCGCCGACTTTTCGTGCCTGACGTGGGTCCCGGTTCCGGTGTAGCGCGCTTCCGCGAAGAGCGAGAGGCACGGGACGATGCGCCAGTCCGCCCCGGCCACGGCGTACCAGCCGATGTCGTCCGCCAGCTTCACGTGCTCGTTCCACTCGGTGTGGTAGTGGTGGTGGTGCTTCCTGGTGGTCTTGACGTCGATGTCGTACCAATAATACCCGACGCCCGGGCCCGCGTAGAACGTGAACGAATCGCCCGCCGGCAGCATGCCGAGGAGGCCGAACTCGACGGGCACGCACAGGAAGACGACGTCCGTTTCGTACCGCTTCCCGTCCATGCGGTACTTGTCGCCGTCCCACACGCCGGAGCAGCCGAGCCGGCAATCGATTCCGAGATACGGAACCGGGCGGTAGCGCGCGATCAGGTTCGCGCCGCCCATGGCGTCCTTGTCGCAAACGTCCATGTCGTCCGCGTGCCAGTACTGCAACCCCATGCCCAGGCCGAAGACGGGCGCGGGCTCCGCTTCCCGCGCGGCGGCGGGGAGCGCGACGGCGGCGAGGAGCAGCGCGGACAGCAGGATTTTCTTGGGATTCATGGGGGGCCTTCGTTTCGGGGTGGAAAACGTCGTTCCGTCCATCCTTCCTTCCCCCCGCCCGCGGTGTCAAGCGCAATCGGGGAGAGTTGGAAGGCGGGAAGGTTGCCGGCGTGGTGGGGCGAGCCGTCCCCGGCGAGCCGCTTGTCCCGCGCTGGCGCGGGCGAAAACCGCCAACCGCCCTTCCTACCACGGCAGGGTCGGGTCGGAGCAGAAGCGGTCCATGTGCGAGAGGCGGAAGCGCACTTCGCGGCGGAGCGATTCGATCGCGTCGGCGAACGTTCCCTCGTGGCCGAGCGGCGGGATCAGCCGGTAGTCCTCGTCCATGCAAGGCGCGAGGAGCGCGGCCTTTTCGTCGATCCACGCGTCCAGCCTTTCCTCCCGGAGCGGGCCCGCGCGCAAGGCGCGCCAGCGCTCCGCGACGCGTTCCCGGTATCCCGGCACTTCCCCGAGGAGCCGCGCGAACAGCGGGGAAACCAGGAGCCTCGACCGCGCGAGGGCCCCGGCGGGCGCGGACAGGAACGTCTTGTCGTAGTCCCACGGCAGGAGCAGCCAGCGGCCGTCGTCCCGCCGCTTCCCCGCGTACTGGTTGGTGACCCGCCCGTCCTCGTTGCCGGTGAAGTTGACGAGAAGGAAGAAATCGGCGAGTTCGTCCAGGTCGAACGCATCCGCCGCCCCGGCGGCGAACGCGGCGCCGTCCGATTCCGCGACGAATCGCGCGAGGTCGCGGAACGGGGCGTACGGGTCGCCCTCCGCCGCCCCTTTCCCGCCGCGGTCCGCGCGGTCCACCACTTCGGCGGAATCCCCCGCGGAAGTCCAGAGGCCTCCCGGGGCGCGGACCTTGTAGAGCGCGGAAAAATCCTCGTCCACGGCATCCTGCAGGCGCGGGCAGCATTCCCAGACGCCCGCGTACGCGCCGTTGACGAACACTTCCGCCCACGCGACGCCCGTCGCGCGGACCGGGCCGTCCGGCGCCATGGCGCGGCAGGCCTCGAAGGAAAGCGCGTTGCGCAGGCGGGTCGGGTCCGCGTACCCGGAAAGCAGCAGCAGGTGGCGGACGGGGCGCTCCGCGGCGGACAGGAGGACCGGCCCGTCGAACTTGAGGTTGATCGAGCGGCGCAGGCCGGTGACGTAGCTCGTGTTGCCGCGCAGTTTCGCCCCGCCGCCCCCCGCGCCGGTGCCGTACAGCCATTCGCCCCGCGCGTCCTTCCCCGCGGGAACGTGCAGGCAGGCGAACTCCGTGCGCGCGAGCTTGTCGAGCGGCCGGCCGAACGAAAGGAAGAGCGCGCCCAGGGCGGGCGCCTGCGGCATGACGCGGAAGCGGTACGTCCGCTCCGTTCCGCCGGGGAACGTTGCCGTCAGGAAAACGATGCGCGGCGGGCCGTTTTCCGGGCGCGCGACGCGGCCGTCCGGCGCAATCGTTTCCGGGTCGGAACTGCGCCACGCGACCCCCTCGCCCGCGGCGGCGAGATCGAGGTCTTCCGTCACGTACAGCGCGGCGGGGTTGCTTCCCAGGAGCGGCGCTTCCCCCGGCACGGGGTCGGGCAGGCGCATCGCCTCGCGCATCGCGGCGTGGCGGCGGGCGAGCAGGCGCGCTTCGGGCGGGCGGAGGGGGAAGCCCGGGTCCGTCCCCAAAAGCGAAGTCATGCGGCGGTACGCGGCGTTGCGCTCCTTTTCGTCCATCCCCGCGCCGCAACCGGGCAGGGCGCTCGGCGTCGCGAAATGGAGCCGGGCGCTCCGGGAGGGATCGCGCGCGCCGGTCGCGAACCACGGCGGGGCGGGCGCTTCGAACGGGAGGAGGCAGTAGAGGCCGAGAAAGTCGCCGTCGAGGTGGAGGCGGACGAGCGAAGAAGGCTCCAGCGGAAGCGGGCGCGCGGCATCCGGGAAGCGCTCGGCGAACTGCTCCGGCGGGAAGAGGCGCGCCAGTCCGCTCCCCTCCCCGAAAAGCCCGCCTTCCGAAGCCAGCACGAACGCGGGGCGCGTCGACAGCCCGGACGCGGGCACCCGCTCGTCGAGCCAGGCGGCGATGCGCTCCGTGGTCCCGCCGAACGAGGCCTGCACCCGTCGCGCCCGCGCGCCGCGCTTCGTGCGGAAGCCCGAGGCGAGGGCCTCCAGGTGCGCCGCGCGGAAATGGCGGCGGTCGGCCTTCGACAGGCGCAGTTCGAGCACCGGGAAGGCGCGGTTCAGGACGGCCGGCGTCGGCCCGGTCGGCCGGATGGCGCCCACCGTCGCCAGCAGCGAGCGGAAGGCGGCCGCCTGCGCTTCGCGGCGGCGGAGGGAGGCGGCGGCGCGCGGTTCGAGGAGCGCCGGGAGGGGCTTGCGCGCGGCGGCGAGGCGGGAAATTTCCCCGGCGTCGAGCGGGCGGCGGAAGACGATCCACTCGTCCACGTCGAGCGACGGCGGGAAGTGGAGGTCCGTGCCGAAGGACACGCCGTGGGCTTTCAAGGCGAGCGGCGGGGAAACGGCGCAGGCATCGCGCTCGGTGCCGCCGAGGAACAGTGCCGCGCGGTCAGGGCCGAGCGAAAAGGCGACGGGGACGAAACGTCCCGGTTCCGGCGCGGGGGCCGAAAGGACGTGGAAGCCCTCCGCGTCGCGGAAGGAAGCCTCCAGCCGCCCGTCGAGGAACCGCAATCCGAATCCGGCGTTTCCGTCGCGGTCCCAGACGAGGCGCTGTTCGCCGGCGGGGGTTTCCGGCAGGCGCGCCCGGAAGGCCAGCGTGAAGCCGGTCGGGGCGAAGGCGGACCAGCGTTTCCACGGGGCGGCGAGGTTTTCGCCCCCTTTCCCGTCGAAACGGCGGGCCGAACCGAAGGCGCCGGGAACGCGGACGGCGGACGATCCGATCAGGGGGAGGCCGGAGAGGAGGTCCGCGGGGACGCGTTCGTCGAGCGGGGCGTAGAAATCGACCCCGTGGGTGCCGTGGAGTTCCGCGGCGAGCCGGGCGCGGGCGCGGTTCGCGCGGCGTTCGAGCCACCCGAGGCCGTACTCCCCGACGAACCACGCCGCGGCGAGCGAAAGCGCCGCGAGCGCGGCAAGGCCAAGGGCCGCGTTGCGCACGGAGCGGGCGCGCGCGATGCGGGGGGCGCTGGCGGAAGTCGCTCGCATGGCGGGGCGCGACCGGCTAGCGGATGCCGCCGGGCCGGTCGAGGAACACGTTGACCGCGACGAACGGCGCGGCGGCGAAGAGGTCCTTCTGGAGGGCCGCCGGGTCGCGCAGGCCGCCGAAGACGTACTGGTCGGTCGCCATCCCGTCGCGGGTCGCGGCGCTTTCGAGCGTGTGGCGCGGCAGGTGGTCCGCGAGAACCTTTTCGATGGCACCGGCCTTCTCGCGGGCGGCGTCGGCGGGGAGGACGAGGACGAGCACGCCGTCGCGGCGGAGCCAGCGGACGGCCGCCGCGCCGCGCGCGACGGCGAGGGCGGCGAGCGCGAAGAGGTAGAGGTAGAGGATGAAGCCGAACTGCTTCGTCGCCGCGCAGATCGCCGCGGCGATGACGAGCATGATGAACCCGACTTCCTCCGGCTCCTTGATGGGCGTGCGGAAACGGATGATGGAGAGGGACCCCAGCAAGCCCAGGGAGAGCGGGAGGGAGAGCTGGACGCCGATGAAAAGCGTCGTCACCGCGAGGGAGAGGAGGGGGAAGCAGCGGTGGATCTGGCTGCCGGTCCCGCGCCGCTCGTAGAAGAAGCGGTAGAGGAGGCTCGCGGCGGCCGCGGCCGCGAGCGAGACGAGCAGGGCGGCGAGGAAGTCGCCGACGGACATCTGTTCCTGGACGGCCCGGAAGCCGTCTCCGATGGATTCGGGGGAGAAAGCGGAAAGTTTCATGTCAGGGGCTCCCGTTGGTGATGCGCAGCATGCATTCGCCGTACTTGGAAAAACTGCGGAGGCGCAACCCGGCGTTTCGCAACGCCTCCGCCCAGCGCGGCGGCGCTCCGCCGCCGTTCTTGCATTCGCAGACAACCGCATCGAGCGCGACGGGCGCGGCCCAGGGGAAGCGTTCCGCGTTCGGGACCGCCGAAACGTTCCAGTCCACGGAGACGCGGCTGGCGCTTTCGGGGTCGGTGTAGCGGACGCGGTCGTATTCGATGCGGCAGACGGCCGACCAGTCCGGGCCGACCGGTTCGCCGAGGAGCGGGGCGTGCGCCGCGAAGAGCGCGGGCCAGGCGGGGTCGGAGAGGGGGGCGCGGACGAGGAGGTCGGCGGGGACCGCGGTTTCGACGCGCGTCTTGTCGCGCGCGGAACCGATGCGGTGCTTGAGTTCGAGGAAGACGGGGGTGGTGGCGGAAAGGTCGCCGGGCCGTCCGTACCAGCGGGCGCGGACCTTGCGCTTGAGATTGTCGCCGTTGGCCTTTTCGGCCCAGGCGCGCAGGCCGGGCGTGTCGAAATAGACGCTGTTGACGTGCCCGGTCCGGTGCAGGGGGTCCGGCTGGAGGCGCGCGTCCAGCAGGGAAAGGACGAAGGGCAGGAGGAGGGAATCGCCGACGAACTTGCGTTCGTTGACGAGGCCGGGCATCTGGCTGGGGAGGAGGGTCACGGGAGTTTTTACGTAAAAACAAATGGTTCCGCCGTGTTTTTGCGTTGCAACCAATGTACTCCGCCCGCGCGTGCGTGTCACCGGAAAAAAGCGGGGAAAGGGCGGACGCGGCGGGCGGGGCGGAAGCGCTTGACTTTGCGGGGGCGGCCCCCTATCTTCCGCGCCGTCTCCGACCAGCCGGGGGTCCGGCTGGAGGGCAGAGACTGCGAAGGCAGGTGAAAAATTTTCCCGTATGGCAACTGAAATCAAGATCCGCAAGGGCGAGAGCGTCGAAAAGGCGATCCGGCGCCTGAAGAAGAAGCTCGACCGCGAGGGCGTCATCCGCGACGTCCGCGCGAAGAAGACCTTCGAAAAGCCTTGCGAAAAGCGCCGCCGCAAAGCGGCCCGCGCCCGCATCAACGCGCGCCGCGCGACCTGGGCGGCAAGCCTGTAGAGGCACGGCCAAAATCCCGAAGCCCCGCTTGCGCGGGGCTTTTTTCGTGCCCGGCGACGCTGGATCGGGTTTGCGGCGCGGGAAACCGTTTTTGCCAATGCTCGGCAAAAACGGGGCGTTTTTGCCAAACATTGGCAAAATGCCGTTCGGGAGCGGGATGGCGCCCCGTCCCTACTCGAAGAGCGCCTGGAGGCGGCCGAGCGTGAGCGGCTTGAGGAGGAGTCCGGTGAACCCGTCCGCGCCGACCTGCTTGCGCGCTTCGATGTCGGCCGTGACGAGATGGACCGGAAGGTGCGCGAGGCGCGCGTCGGCGCGGATGGCCTTCACCAGGGCGCACCCGTCCATTTCCGGCATCCAGAGATCGGTCAGCACCAGGTCGAAATGCGGGTCGGCCTTCAGCTGCGAGAGCGCCTTGCGGCCGTTTTCCGCCACCGCGACGGCGGTCACGCCGCATTTCGCGAGCATCGCCTTGAGCACCGCGCGGTTGACCGGCGAGTCGTCCACGACGAGGACGCGGGACGGGACGCGGCCCGGTTGCCGGGCGGCGCGTGCCGTCCGCCCGGCCGGAGGCTCGGCGGTCCTGACGTTGCGCAACGCGATCGTGAAGGTCGAGCCGACGCCGATTTTGGATTCGACGGACAGCTCTCCGCCCATGAGATTGGCGAGCTTCCGGCAGATGGGAAGCCCCAGCCCCGTGCCGTCGCGGTGGTTGCGGTCGGCGAGCTGGACGAAGGGCTGGAGGATGCGGGCGATGTTCTCTTCCGAGATGCCCTTGCCCGTGTCGGAGACCGCGAGCTCCAGCGTGCCGTCCTGCCAGCGGGCGCGGACCGAAATCGTGCCGAACGCGGTGTACTTGTACGCGTTGCTCAGCAGGTTGAAGAGAAGCTGGCGGATGCGCTGCGGGTCCACCTCCAGCCACGGCATCTCCCCGATGTCGGTTCTCAAAACCAGCGACGTGCGCGCCCGCGCGACCTCGCAGGCGGCGACGACCTCGCGGACGAGCGCGGGCACGTCGGTCGGCTCCTCGATGATTTCGAGTTTCCCGCTCTCCATCTTGGAGAGGTCGAGGACGTCGTCGACGAGCCGCGCGAGGACCTTGGCGCTCGAACGGATGGAGGCGAGGCAGCGGGCCCGCTCCGCCCCGTCTTCCACCCCCTGCGAAAGCAGTTCCGAAAACCCGACGATGGCGTTGAGCGGCGTGCGGATGTCGTGGGAGACGGTCGAGAAGAAGAGGCTCTTGGCGCGGTTGGCCTCGCGCTCGGCTTCGAGCTGCGCGGCAACGTCGTGCGCGAGCATTTCCTTGCGGTGCATTTCGTCGTGCTCGTCCTCGACGACGAAGACGTGCAGGAGGCAGACGCCGAAGAGGCAGCCGAGGCCGTAGAGCGGGAGGAAGGGGTCGCCGAGCTGGAAGAGGATTGCCGCCGTCTGCACGGTGCCGATGGCGAAGACCATCGTGTGGCGCCGGCGGAGGGAGCCGCGGGCATTCACCGACCGGTAGAGCGTCGCCAGGGAACCGTACGCGTTGATTCCGACCAGCGTCAGGAGGGCCACCTGGCGCACCGGACCGGCCGCGTACACGCAATTCCGGTCGATGGCGAAGAACCCGCCGGTGAAGAAGTTCACGACGAGCGCCGCGGTGAAGAACGCGAGCAAGCCCCGGCCCGTCCAAAGCAGGTGCGCGCGCGGAGGGCCCTTCATCTCCAGGTAGGCGGCGATGAAGTGCGTCCAGGCGAAGACGCTCAGCGCCATCGCCAGGAAGAAGAGGAGGGTGTCGGCGTAGAGCCAGGTGCGCCATTTCATTTCCTCGAACACGCCCCAAAGGACGTCGGTGGCGAAAAAAACCGTCAGGCAGACGAGGAAATGGCGGATTTCGAACGCCCCCGGGCGCGAGCCGGGATCGCACCAGACGAACAGCTGCTTCCAGTTGACGATCAGGTGGACCGCCAGCGAAATGGCGGCGACGATCGAATAGAGGTGGCTGGCGAAACATTCTTGCACGGCAAATCCCGGTTGACCTTCCATCCTACCGCGCCCCCCCGCGCGGCAAAAGGAAGAAGTGCCCCGTCCCGCGGGCGGGCAAATGCCAGGACGAGCCGGACCGGGCGGGAGGAAGCCGCGGACCCCGCCCGGAGGGGGAAGCGTTTTGCATTTTCGCCCGCGCGTGATACAGTCCCGCGATTTTTCCGAAAGGCCCCCTTCCCATGAAGCGCGAAGACATCCACACCGTCATGATCATCGGCTCCGGCCCCATCGTCATC
>JAFSUH010000223.1 GCA_017445365.1 Kiritimatiellia bacterium
CTTACTTCTTCCTTCTTACTTCTTTCCTTCTTGCTTCTTTCCTTCTTGCTTCTTTCCTTCTTGCTTCTTTCCTTCTTGCTTCTTTACTTCTTGCTTGTTTTCGCCGTCTGCCCCTTCGAGGTGGTCGAAGTGCGCGGTGCAGATGCCCCGCTTCGACCCTTCCGCGAACTCGGCCATTTCCCGGCCCGCGCCCGAGGGGAACGTCTCCTTCACCTTCGCGATGGCCTGCGAGACGTTGAGGCCGCTGCGGAAGAAAATGCGGAAGGCCTCGCGTATGTCCTTGCGGTCCTGGAGCGACAGGCCCGCGCGCTTCATGCCCACGAGGTTCAACGAGCCGATGCGGTTCCCGCACGCCGGTTGGGTCATGCAGAAGGGAAGCACGTCGAACGCCACGCCCGAAAGGCCGCCGAGCATCGCGAGCCTTCCCACGCGGCAGAACTGGTGCACGGTCACGTTCCCGGAAATGAACGCGCCGTCGCCGATTTCCGCGTAGCCCGCGAGCAGCGCGCCGTTGGCGAGGATGACGTTGTTGCCGATCTGCACGTTGTGCGCGGCGTGGGAGTTCGCCATCATCATGACGTGGTTGCCGACGCGCGTGGTGGTGCCCGGCCGCGTGCCGCGGTGGACCGTCACGCCCTCCCGGAAGTCGCACCCCTCGCCGGTCGTGACGTAGCTTTCGCCCGCCGGATCGAACGCGTGATCCTGCGGCCAGTCGCCCAGGACGGCGAACGCGTGGACGTGGCAACGCGGCCCGAGCGTGACGAAATCGCGGACGACCGCGTGGCTGTCCAAGACGCATCCGTCGCCCACGACGGCTTTCGCGCCGACGAAGGCGAACGGGCCGATGGTGACGTCCGAACCGATTTTCGCGCCGTCTTCGACGACGGCCAGGGGGGAAATGCTGCTCATGGTTGCCTCCGGAAAGGGAAAACGGAAGTTTGCCTTCTCCGCCCGCCGCACGCGAGTTTTTTCGCCGCCCGGCCGCGGGCGGTCCCGTCCCGCCGCCGTTTCCCGCCGCCTTCCGCAGGCTTGAACCCCGCCCGCCGCGCGCGTAGTCTCTCCTTCCCGCCACGCGCGGGCATCCCGCCCGCCCGCGGCTTTCCACCCCGACTACCAGGAGCCTCCCATACAACCGAATCCCATCCGTCGCGACCCGCGGCTGAACATGCCCCGCATCGACAACCGCATCCGCACCCCCGAAGTCCGTCTCATCGGCCCCGCCGGCGAACAGCTCGGCGTCGTCGCCACTTCCGAAGCCCTTTTCCGCGCCCGCGCCGCCGGATTGAACCTGGTCGAAATTTCCCCCACCGCGCGCCCGCCCGTCTGCCGCATCACCGACTACGGCAAGTTCCGCTACGAGCAGAGCAAGAAGGAACACGCGAACCGCAAGAACGCCGCCGCGGCGAAAGTCAAGGAAGTCCAGTTCCGCCCGTCCGTCGAATCGGCCGATTACCAGGTCAAGCTCCGCCGGATGAAGGAATTCCTCCTCGACGGCTCGCGCGTGAAGGTCGCCATTTCCTTCAAGGGCCGCGAGAACGCGCACAAGGAGCTCGGGTACGAGCTGATCGAGCGCATCCTCTCCGACATCCGCGGCATCGGCATCTGCGAGCAGGCCGCCAAGCAGATGGGGCGGATCATCGTGCTGACCGTCATGCCCAACGCCAAGGGCATCGCCGCGGCCAGGGCCGCCGCCGCGAAGGAGGCGGCCGCCGCCGCGGACGGCCCCGCGAAGGAAGGGTGAGCCCGTGCGCCGTTTCCCGCCCTTCCGCATCCTTGCCGCGCTCGCGCTCCTCGTGGCGCTGTCCGCCGCCGCGGCCTCCGCGGCGAAACCGGCGGAGCGCCTGCGGGTCGCGATGATCTTCGACTGCGGCTCCTCCGACGACGGCGGGTACAACCAGACCTGCCGGGAAGGGGTGGAGTCGCTGTTGACGCGCTTCCCCGTGTACGCGAATTTCGTGGAGACGGACGGCGACGGCGAGGGCGATTTCGTGCGGACCATCGCGGAGATGGCGGAACGCGGGTATGACCTGATCGTCGGCGTGGGCGTCCTGATCGCCCCGAGCATCGAGGAAGCGGCCGCGCGGTACCCGAAGACGAAGTTCGCGACGGTGGACGGCGGCAGCAGCTGGCCGGCGGAAAACGTCTGCTCGCTGACCTTCAAGGTGGAGGAAGCGGCGTTCCCGGCCGGGTACCTCGCCGCGGCGTGGGCCGCCCTCCGGGACCCGGCGGACCCGGCGGTCGCGTGGATCGGCGGGATGGAGGTGGCGAGCGTCACCGCGTACACCGAAGCGTTCGCGGCGGGCGTCCGGCACTACAACCGCGCGAAGAAGGCGAAGGTGCGGGTGTTCGGGAAATACATCGATTCGTTCGACGACGCGGCGAAGGCGGAAGCCGCGGCGGGGGAATACCTCGCCGACGGCGTCGACGTGGTGTTCGCCGCGGCGGGCGCGGCGGGCAACGCCGCGGTGCACGCGGCGGCGGAAGCCGGCAAGTGGGCAATCGGCGTGGACACCGACCAGACCCGCACGCTCTACCGGGACCGCGGCGCGATTTTGACGAGCTGCCTCAAGCGCATGGACCGCGCGGTGATGCAGCTGGTGGTCGCCGCGGTGGAAGGCGAATTCTGGGGCGGCTCCACGTACGAAGGCCGCCTCCTCAACCACGGCGTGGGACTCGCGCCGTACTACGCGTTCGGGGAGGAAATCCCCGAAGAAACCAAGGCGGAAGTGCGCGCCATCGAAGCGGCGCTCGCCCGCGGCGAACTGCCGTTGGCCGCCCCGTCCGCCGTCCGCCCCCGACCGGAACAGCCATGAGCACCAGTCCTTTCGTCGCAAACCTCCTGGAAGCCCTGCAACGGCTGGGCATCGCCCTGATCGCCGGATTGCTGGTCGGCGCCGTGCCCTTCTGCCTCGGGCGGGTGCGCAACCGGTCGAAGGCGTGGGTGACGGTCGCGTGGCTCGTCTCGGCGCTCGTCTTCGCGGCGGGGGCGGCCGCGTTCATCCGGTACCTCTGGGTCAACGAGATTCCGCATCCCGCCGAACCGGCCCCCCCGGCGCAGGTCGAAGTCCTCGAATCGCTGTAGGGCGTCCGACGCGCACCGACCGGGAAAAACCGCCAACGGAAAAAGCCCCGGAATGAAACCCGCGCGATTCCTCTTTTTCCGCTTGACGGCGGTCGTCCTGCTCGCGGGAAGTTTCTGCTTGGCGGCGGATGAGGTGGAACTTGCCGTCACTTCCGCTTTCGATTTGCAAAAGGCGCAAGCTTCTTGCGCGACCGGGACGAACCACCTCGCGCGCGGCAGGTTCCGGGAAGCGAAAAGTTTTTTGGACGCAAGCGCCGGCGTCGCCGGGGCGCGCCTCCGCGAGCTGGAAATCCGCGAGAAAGGGCTCGCCACGCTGGAAGAATCGCTTGCCACCGTCCGGGAACTCCGGGAAAGCCCCGGACGGGAGCCGGAAGAAACCCTGCGCCGCGCGGAAGCCCTCCGCGGACCGTTGCTTGCGTTGCTCGAAGCCGCCGGGGAGGAAACGTCGCATGGGTTGACCTCGTTGCGGGACGGGTTGCGCCATGCCGTGGCGTGCATCGCGGAATTCCGGCACCGGCTCGAAAACGGCGAAGACCGGGAGGCAAACCAAGCGTTGGAGTCCCTCCAAGGGGCGCTGGAAAAAGAGCTGGCCGCATTGGGTCCCTTGCGGGAGACGGCCGGGGCGTTCCGTTCCGTCATGGCGAAAACCGCCCAAGCGTTGGAAGAGCTGGAACGCCAACGGGCGTTGCCCCTCGATACCGCGCGGTCGTTGGAATTTGCGCGCGAGCAGCTTGCCCAAGCGCAGGAATTGATCGAATCACCGGGCGAGGGCCGCTTCATTGACGCCCAACTGACGCGTTTGCCCGCCGCCCGGGTCTATCTGGACGATGTCGCGGCGACCGGGCTGTTCCCGGAAGAACGGGCCACGCTCGAAAAGGAACTGGCGGAGACATGGCGGCGGTACTGGATTTGCGGAGCGGATTGGTTCCTCGCGCAGGCGCGGAAAGCCTTGGAAACGCAGGAATTCCCTTGGATTTCCGTTGATTCCGACACCGCTTGCGCCAAGACGGAGTTTTTCGCCCATCTGGCAGGGGACGACCCGGAGAAAGAACGGATCGGGCGCGAAATCGCGGAACTGGAACGCATTGCCGAATCCCTTGCCCCGTAAGCCGTTTTGCCAATGTTCGGCAAAATCGCATGAAATTTGCCAAACATTGGCAAATCCTCCCGCCGCGCGCGGAAAACATTTTGCCGAACCTTGGCAAAATCAAGGCAAATTTGCCAAGCATTGGCAAAATGCCGCTTGGAGGCGGAGCAGTGGTCGCGCGTAGCGGAGACCACTGCAAGCAGGGTGCCTCCGGCACTGCCGAACATTGGCAAATCCAGCCGCCGCGGTCCGTCGCCCGGACGGCGACGTCGTTGCGTCACCGCCAACGCACTTGCGTCACGAAAACTTCCCGGAACCCCGTCGCGTCCAGCTCTTGCAGGCAGTCCGCGAGCGCCCCGAACGGCGCGTCCTCCCAAACCAGCACCTGCACGGGGATGCGTTCCCCCTCCAGCACCTCCCGCCACCGGCAGGGGCGGGCGTTTTCGTCGCCGACGCGCCGCAACTGGACGTCCTCCACCCCCTTGACGGTCACGAAGACCGTCCAGTACGGACATCCCGCCGCCAGATGCACGTCCCGCCACTCCATGGGATACCAAGGGCGGCCCATCCACGGGCTGGTCTCGATGGCTCCCTGCCGGAGGCACAGCATCCCCTCCGGCGTTTGCAGGAAATACCCGCCGTTGTGCCGGGTCGCCGTTGCGTAGGGCATCGCTTTCCGCACCTCCATTCCCCGTTCCGGCGCCAGCGGCACCGCGAACACCGCTTTCCCGCCCGTCCACGGCAAATCCGACCGCGTCCGCAACGCGCGCGCCGACGGCGAATCCGCAAGCCGCGTCCCGAACTCGCTTTGCCCGTCCGTCCAGAACCAGAGGAATGCGTCGTCCCCGCCCGTCTTGGGCCGCTCCACCCACAAACCGTACCACGCGAGCATCGCCGCGTGCCGCCGGCTCCGCACCGCCGGGAGCGGTTCCTGGCCGGACCACAGCCGCTGCCCCGCCCGCGGCGTCTGCCCGTCCCAGGCGAGGAACACCCAGAGCGCCACCGCCGCGGGGGCCGGAAGCAGCTTCCAGACGAGCCGCCACCGGCGGCCGTCCAGCCATGCCGTCCACGCCGCCGTGAGCACCCCCACCAGCGCCACCGTCATCCTCAGCACCCCGTCGTCGGCTTCGCACGAACACCACCGCCCGCCCCTCCCGCCCAAGGCGAGGCCCCAAATCCATCCCACGCCCAAAAGCAGGAAATACGGCGCGAAAAACCAGAGCGCCCGGCGCGTCCGTTTTCCCCAACCCGCCCCGTCCGGCGCGCGCTTCCGTTCCCGCGCCATCCAGAGCGCGAGGGACCACGACGCCAGCGCCAGATAGCACACCCCCGCCATCGCCTCCAGCGCATACGCCATCCCGCCGCCCCAGTCCGTGCCGCCTTGCAGGAACGGCATCCACTCCGCGTGCGGACCGGTCTCCGCCGGAATCCACCGGCCATCTCCCGGCCAGACCCTGCATTTCCCGGTCGCCCCCGCGGCGCCGATAAACAGCCACCCCACCGCCACTCCCGTGAACGTCCCCCAAAGGAACAATGCCGCCGCGCGTTTCACGGCCCCCTTGGCGGATGGCGGCGCAGGGGATTGGACGGGGGACGGGCAGGCGGATTCGACGGGCATGGCGGCTTCCGGGGTTCGGGATTCGGGGACGGAGGGGATTTTCCGTCGTTTATAGAGGGGCGCTCCCGCCGCTGTCACGGCTTTTCCCGCGTGCTCCTCCCGCCCGGTCCGGCTCATCTTGGGCTTTGCCCTCGCCAACACAGCGGAAACGGACGGTGTCGCGGTGAAAACAAAACCGGAATGCCGTGGAGGTCAAAACCGGAATGGCGGAAAGGGGAGCAAGCATGCGGAATAGCCTGTATTGACGGGGGCACAATCCTCCTTCCCTCCGCAAAACCCCGGTGCGGACTTCAAAACCGGAATGCTTCCGAAACGGAGGATGACAAGCGTTCCGTTCCCTGTTGACGGGCCTCTGTGCGCTCTCCCCACGCCCCCCCGGGGGGCGGCCGCGGTGTGGACATCAAAACCGGAATCCGCCCCATCCTTGCCCGCCATGAACACACAGATA
>JAFSUH010000224.1 GCA_017445365.1 Kiritimatiellia bacterium
ACGGCGATGTCGCACGCGACGCTGCTCGCGGCGGGCAGCGCGCGGCTGGCGCAGGCGACCGCCAACGCGGAAGACCTGCGCCGCGGCGCGGAGGGGCTGGAACGGGAACTCGGGGACGTGGCCGAAAAGGCGGAGGACCTTCTGGGGGCGACGGAAGGGATCCACTCGTCGGCGGCGAACGTGGACCTGCTCGCGGTCAACGCGGCGATGGAGGGGGAACGGGCCGGGGAGGCGGGCAAGGGCTTCGGCGCCATCGCCCGCGAGATACGGAACCTTTCCACGCGCACGACGGAAACCGCGGAGCGGATCGCCGCGGGCGCGGAGGGGCTGGCGAAGGCGGCGGCGGGGGCGAAGGCGCGCCTGCACGCCTTCCTGGAGCTGCTGGAGCTGAGGATCGACGAAGTGCGGTCGGTGGAGCAGCGGCTCGCCAGCCGCATCGACGGGGCGAAGGACACGGCGGAGACGTACCGGGGGACCGCCGAGGACCTGCAACGCGCGGCGGGGCGGAACCGGTCGCTTGCGGAAGAGGGCGGGAAGCTCCTGCGCGCGAGCGAAGCGCTGTCGGGGAGCCTGGAGCGGCTGGAAGCGGCGGCGGCCGCCCTCCGCCGCGAAACCGAATAGGGAACGCGTCCTTCCCGCGCACGGCCAACGGTTTTGCCAAACATCGGCAAATCCGGGCCGTTTTTGCCAAGCATTGGCAAAATGGGGTTGGGCCGCGGCGGGGCGTGTGCGAGAATGGGGGCGTGGAACAAGCGGAATCCAGACAAGCGGCGTGCGGCATCTGTCCGCGCGCGTGCCGCCTCGCGGAAGGCGAAACCGGCTTCTGCCGCGCGCGGAAGGCGGTCGGCGGGCGCGTCGTGCCGATGGCCTACGGCCGCCCCTGCGCCGTCGCCCTCGACCCGATGGAGAAAAAGCCGCTGTACCACTTCCTGCCCGGCCGCCCGGTCCTTTCCCTCGGCATGGCCGGGTGCAACCTCCGTTGCCGCAACTGCCAGAACGCGGAGATTTCGCAAGCGTCGCCGGACGGCATCCCCTTCGAATCGCTCGCGCCGGAGGAGGTCGTCGCGCTCGCCCGGCGGGAGGGAGCCCCCGCGGTCGCGTACACGTACACCGAGCCCCTGGTCGCTTTCGAGTACGTCCTCGATTGCGCGAAGGCGGCGCGCGCGGCGGGGCTCGCCAACGTGCTGGTGAGCGCCGGGTACGTCAACCCCGGCCCCCTCGCGCAGCTCGTTCCCTTCCTCGACGCGGCGAACATCGACCTGAAAACGATGCGCGACGCGGGGTACCGCGAAAACTGCGCGGCAACGCTTGCCCCGGTTCTCGGCACGCTGCGCGCGCTGGCCCGCTCCGCGGTCCACCTCGAAGTGACGAATCTCGTCATTCCCGGCTTCAACGACGCGGAGGAAGATTTCGCCGCGTGGTGCGCCTTCGTCGCGGGCGAACTGGGGGAGGAGACCCCCGTCCACTTTTCGCGCTTTTTCCCCTGCCACCGCCTGCGCGACCGGCCGCCCACGCCGCCCGCCGCGCTGGAAAAGGCGAAGGAAACCGCGCTCGCCCGCGGCTTGAAACACGTCTATTGCGGGAACACCGGAAGTGAAGAAACGACATTTTGCCCTGCTTGCGGCGCGGCTTTGCTTGTCCGCCGCGCTTTCGAAATCCTTGTCAACCGCGTCCGCGGGGGATGCTGCCCCGATTGCGGAAGAAACATCCACGGGAGGTTCTGAGATGAAAACGCGCACGCCGAAAATCGCCGGTTCCTGGTATCCCGCCTCCGCGGCGGCGATCGAAGCGATGCTGCCGGACGAACCGGCGGGGCCGGTCCTGCCGCATCCGGCGGCCATCGTGGTCCCCCACGCGGGCTACGCGTACTCGGCGGCCGTCGCCGCGGCGGCTTGGTCGCGGCTTCCGGCGGAAGAATACGAGCGTGTCGTCATCCTCGCCCCGAGCCACTGCGTCGCGATGCGCCGCTCCTTCAGCGTGGAGCCCGCCGCGGACGTGGCGACGCCCTTCGGCACGGTTTCCTTCCCGGAGGACCTGCACGACGCCCTCGCGGCGCTGCCCGGCGCGCGCTTCGTCCCCGCCGCCCACCCGGACGAGCACGCCGTCGACATCCAGTTGCCGCTTGTCAAGAAATATCTCCCGCATTGCGCGGTCGGCGCCCTGGTCGCGGGCGAATGGAACGCGCGGGTCCCGGAGGACGCGGCGCTCCTCCGCTCGTTCGCGGAAGGATTCCGGAAAATCCTCGACAACAAAACGCTCGTGGTCGTGAGCAGCGACTTCACCCACTACGGGCGGAGCTTCGGATACCTGCCTTTCCGGGACAACGTGCAAGAGCGGCTGGCGGCGCTCGACGGCGAAATGATCGAGGCGCTGTCCCAAAACGATTCCCTCGCCTGGTCGGACGCTTTGGCCCGCACGGGGGCGACCGTCTGCGGGGCGTCGCCGCTCCACCTCCTCCTTGCCGCGCTGCCGGAAGGGGCGCGCTTCGGGAAGCTGGCGTACGCGACGAGCGGCGAAAAAACGCGCGACTGGTCGCACGTGGTGAGCTACGCGGCCCTGGCCGTCTTCGCCGACTGGACCGCGCCCCTCAAGGCGGCTCCCGCGGCGGAAGCGCCGCCCGGCGCCCTCTCCGGCGCGGCGGGCGCGGCGCTCGTCCGCATCGCGCGGCGGAGTCTCCGCGCGGCGGTCGCGGGGGAGACGGCGGAAGAGGAGCCGCTTCCCGCCGACATCGGGCGCGAGCTGGCCTCTTGCCGCGGTGCGTTCGTGACCTTGACGGAAGACGGCGACCTCCGCGGTTGCATCGGCCGCATCCTCTCCGACGAGTCGGTGGGGAAGGTCGTCCGCGAAATGGCGGCGGCCGCGGCGCTGGAGGACCCGCGCTTCCCGCCGGTACGGCCCGACGAGCTGGACGCGCTCGAAGTGGAAGTGTCGGTCCTGACCGAGCCGAAGGGCGTGGCGGGGCCGGAGGACATCGTCCTCGGCCGCGACGGCATCCTCCTCGGCAAGCGCGGACGGCGGGCGGTGTTCCTCCCGCAGGTCGCCCCGGAGCAGGGGTGGGACCTGGAGACGACGCTTTCGCAACTTTCGCGCAAGGCGGGTCTTCCGCCGGACGCGTGGAAAAGCGGCGCGAGCTTCCAAACCTTCCAGGCGCAAATCTTCCGCTAAAAGCGGCCGCCCCGTCGGGGCCGGTCCCGTGTGCCGGGGGCGCGTCCGGCTACCGCAAGAGGAAAAAGACGGCGGCGAGGGCGGCGAGATAGCCGAAGAGGCTCGCGGCGAGCGGGAGGTCGCGCAGGAGCACCTTTTCGGGCGATTCGCCGCGGCCCATGCGGTAGGTCAAGATCCAGTAGCGCACCAGTCCGAGCGCGACGAAGGGGGCGGTGATCCAAAGCCAGTTGGTTCGGAATTTGGCGACGGTGGCGGGATAGAGCGTGTATTCCAGGTACACCACCGCGGTGGCGCCCATCGCGGCACTGATCAAGGTGTCGAGCATCCGCGGTGTGTATCCCGCGAGCGCCGCGCGGGTCGCCCCGCTTCCCGCCCCCGCGCGGGTCATCTCGCTCCGCCGCTTGCAGAATCCCAGGAACGCCGCGAGCGCGAAGGTGCAGATCAGAAGCCACTTGCTGACCGGCACCCCCGTCGCTTCCGCGCCCGCCACCGCGCGGAGGACGAACCCCGCCGCGATCGCGGCGACGTCGACGACGGCGATGCGCTTGAGGAAAAACGTGTAGGCGACCTGGAGCGCGGCATACGCCGCGGCCGCGAAGAAAAAGTTTTGCGCCAGCACCCACGCACCCGAAAGCGACAGGACGAAGAGGGCGACCGCGGTCGCCGCCGCCGCGGGCACGGACACGTCCCCCGCGGCGACAGGACGGTTTTTCTTGACGGGATGCAGGCGGTCGCGCGGGGCGTCCCGGATGTCGTTCATCGCGTACACCGCGCTCGAAAGGAGGCAGAAGAGCCCCGCCGCGGCAATCGCCCGGCCCCAGAGGGAAACGCCGGCCGACTGGGTGGTGTCGCCGAGCGCGAAAACGAGCGCCGCGAGGACGAAAACGTTTTTCACCCACTGCGCGGGCCGCAGGAGCCGGAGCCAGGCCATCATGCCTTCCGCTTCCCGGGCTTGCGGCGGAATCCGGCGCGCGCGAGCAGCTTCCAGACCATCCAGAGGGCCTCGTTGACGATGCCGCCGGACATCTTGCTCGTCCCCTCCCGCCGGTCGAGGAAGACGATGGGAACTTCGGCAATCCGGAAGCCGAGCCGCCAGGCGGTGTGGGTCATTTCGATCTGGAAGGAGTACCCGTTCGAGCGGACGCGGTCGAGGGGGATGGCCTCCAGCACCTCGCGGCGGTAGCATTTGAACCCGCCGGTCGGGTCGGTGAAGGGCATCCCGGTGATGAGCCGGACGTACAGCGCCGCGCCCGTCGAAAGGAGCAGCCGGTCCATCGGCCAGTTGAGCACGCGGATGCCGCCGACGTAGCGGCTGCCCAGCGCGAGGTCCGCGCCGCCGTTTGCCACCGCGCCGCGGATGGCGGGCACGTCCTCCGGGTCGTGCGAGAAATCCGCGTCCATCTCCATCGCGTACGCGTAGCCGTCGGCGAGGGCCTTGCGGAACCCGGCGATGTACGCGCGGCCGAGGCCGCTCTTCTTTTCGCGGTGCAGGACCTTGACGCGCGGGTTTTCCGCGGACAACCCGTCGGCGATCTTCCCGGTCCCGTCGGGGGAATTGTCGTCGACGACGAGCACGTCGCACGCCGGGCAGGCGGCGAGGACGGCCGGGACGATGCGGGAGATGTTCTCCTTTTCGTTGTAGGTGGGGATGATGACCAGGGTGTCGCGCATCGTTTTTTCCTTGACTTACGGCATTCCGACGGCCGGGGCGATTTGGATCGGTTCGACGGGCGGGATGAGCGCCTCTTCTTCCGCGGGCGCCGCCGCGGCGTTTTCCGCCGCTTCTTCGCGGAAGCCGCCCGCCGGGACGGCGGCGAGCAGCCGCTCCGCCGCGGGCGCGGCGGCG
>JAFSUH010000225.1 GCA_017445365.1 Kiritimatiellia bacterium
GACGACGTAGTCGGAGGGCGTGTCCTGCTGGAGCATCATCCACATGGCGCGGACGTAGTCGCCGGAGAAGCCCCAGTCGCGCTTGGCGTCGAGGTTGCCCATGCGGAGCTCCTTCTGGGTGCCGAGCTTGATGCGGGCGACGGCGTCGCGCGCATCAAGGCCGGGCAGCTCAAGGAACTGCGCATGGGCAACCTCGACGCCAAGCGCGACTGGGGCTTTTCGGGCGATTACGTCGAAGCCATGTGGCGGATGCTCCAGGCGGACAAGCCGGACGATTACGTCGTGGCGACCGGCGAGACGCACTCCGTCCGCGAATTCCTCGAAATCGCCTTCGCGCACGTCGGCCTCGACTACCGCGACTACACCGTGGTCGATCCGGCCTTCATCCGCCCCGCGGAAGTGGAACTGCTTTTGGGCGACTCGACCAAGGCGCGCACGCAACTCGGCTGGGCGCCGAAGGTGGACTTCCCCGGTCTCGTCAAGATGATGGTGGACGCCGACACGGCCCGCCTCCGCGGCGAGGTCGTCACCGCGTAAAAACCCCCGCAAACGCTTGTCGGACGGATTTTGCCAAGGTTTGGCGAAATCCGTCGTTTTTTGCCAAACCTTGGCAAACGGGATTCCGCGCGCCGCGAATCCCTTTGCCAATGCCCGGCAAACCGGCCCCGGTTTTGCCGGACCTTGGCAAAAGCGCCCCGGCGGCGAAGGACGTCCCTCCCCTCCCCCGCCCGCTAGAACAGCGTCAACTGGCGGGAATCGTCCCGTTTCTCCGCGCGTTTGGACGGCTTGGGCGCGCGGGCCGGTTCCTCCGCCGCGGCTTCCGCGAGGATTTCCTCCTCTTCCTTCGCCCGCGCCGCGTCCCGCGCCATCTCCCGCAGCAAACTCGCCATCCCGTAGCGCGCACAAAACGCCCGCTCCTCCGCCCCGTCCGCCTCGCCGGGCGGCGGAATCGCGTCCCAACTTTCCCACAACCCCGCCAGGTCGCGCTTGGTCGTCATCATCTTTCGATTGATTTCCAGCAGCTCCCCGCCTTCGCGAATCGCCTTGCCGATGCGTTCCGGCTCGATTTTCCCCGCCGCGGCCGCTTCCCGGACGGCCGCGAGCGACCCGTGGACCGCGAGCAGCTTCGCCGCGGTCTTCGGCCCCACGCCGGGAATCCCGGGCAGGTTGTCGGCGGTGTCGCCCACCAGCGCGAGATAGTCCACGACCTTCTCCGGGACCACCCCCAGTTTCGCGACCACCCCCGCCGGATCGAGCGGCTTGCCCCCTTTCGTCGGCGACACGCACCAGACCCGCGGCGTCACCATCTGGAGCAAATCCTTGTCGGAAGTGGCAATGCGCACGTCCCGGCCCGCGGCCTCCGCGCGCGCCGCCAGCGTCGAAAGGATGTCATCGGCCTCTTCGTGCGGCAGGCGGACGCGCGGGATGCCCGCGGCGTCGAGATACCCGTCGATGAGCGGCATCTGCACCTTGAGCGCCTCGTCCATCGGCTTGCGCTGGCCCTTGTACGCGGGGCAGAGGGCCATCCGGTCGGCGGGCTTTCCCCCGTCGAACGCCGCGACGATTTTCGTCGGGAGCCATTGCTCGCGCAGGGCGCGGAACAAGTGGATGAATCCGTGCAAGGCGTTCGTCGGCGTCCCGTCCGGGGCATTCAAGGGAGCCACCGCGTGGAAGGCGCGGTGGGCAAAGGCGTTTCCGTCCAACAGAAGAAGCAGTTCGTTTGCCATGCGCCAAGCCTAGGGGATTTGCCGATGTTTGGCAAATTCCGCGTGTTTTTGCCAAACATCGGCAAAACGCCAAGCCGCGCGGCGGAGCCGCCGGGCCGCGGACTCATCGTCAAGCTTTCCTGCAACCAGGAAGACCGCCCCTCCCCGCCGGCTACCCCGCCACCCGCCCCTCCGCCGGGACCGGAGGGGGTCGTCCCCCCCTTTGCCTTGCGCTTTCCCCGCTTCCGACGCCACGGGACAAGCTTCGCGCGCCGGAAAATCGGATTGAACGGCGGGGGGACGTGTGCTGGAATGGGGGCATGGGCGAAAGCAGCAGACAATTGGAACGCGGGGTGCTGGCGGCGGTGCTCGCGTTGGCGCTGGGGGCCGCGACGGCGCGGGGCGGGCAGTTTGCGTCCCTGGAGGGGGCGGAGACGAAGGCCGGGTACCTGGCGCGGTTGCTCATCAACGAGACGCCGTTTCCCGGGGAACGCGGGTATGTGAGCGAGGAGGACACGGAGTCGGCGATGCGGGAGGTGCTGTTCGTGCTGCATTCGCGCATCAAGGCGGTTCCCGCGGGCTACAGGCAGGAGGAAATCGCGGCGGTGCGGACGGGCGACATCCTCGACATCATCACCGCCAAGCACCAGTGCGAGGGGTTTTCGCTCGACGCGTCGGGGAAGCGGACGATGGCGCCGCGCGTCGGGGAACGCATCGCCTACCTGATGAAGATCGCCAACGGCGGCAAGGCGCCGGGGCGGTTCGCGCGCCTCGTCAACTACGCGCAGTCGCTCGCCACGGCCTATTTCGCGACCGGGCCGCAGGGGCGCGATCTTTTCGCGGACCTCGCGCTCGTCGGGGGGGTGCCCGTCACCGGGCGGGCGTATTCGTGGATGACCGGGCAGGACGTGTACCATCCGGGGGGGAATTTCGTGCGGATTCCCGAGTCCCAGCACGGCCTCCTCGGCGGCAACCGCTTCTTCACCCTGCGAAAGGACCCGAAATGAAACATCCGCTCCCCTTCGCCTGCGCGGCCGCCCTCCTCTTCGCCGCCATCGCCGCCGCTCCCTGCCGCGCGCCGGC
>JAFSUH010000226.1 GCA_017445365.1 Kiritimatiellia bacterium
ACAAAGCCGGATACGCCTCCTCTTCGGAATACGCCAGTTCCGTCATTGCCACCCTCTACGGCCACTTGCCGGAACCACCGCCAACAACCGAAATCTTTTCAGAAACCGCTTGACGTACCACATAGATGTGTTCTTTGTGGCCAAGCCTTTTCAATGCCCGCGAAGCGGGTTCAATGGTCTTCAATGTTCCATCCCTTCGCGGCCTTCGAGAACTTCGCGCGAGGCTTTTTTCCCACGGACCCGGCAAGCGGGTCCCCCACAGACACGCGGCTGGAAGCCGCATCCCCCAGAAATCCTGACAATCCTGTAAATCCTGTGTCCGAAAACTCTCTGCGGCTCCGCGCCTCCGCGTGAGCTTTCTTTGTGTCCGGCCTGCGCTACGGGGCGTTTCCGGCCGGGGGCTGGATGGGGGACGATTGGTTGTTGACGACGATCGTGGGGCCGGCGTTCGCCGTGCCGAGCGCGGCGTTCGCCTTGCTTTCGTAGTACTTCTGCTTCAACACCTTGGCGTAATCCTTCGCCACGACGCGCTTGCCGAGCGGTGCAAAGGAAGCCCCCGCCAGATGGAAACAGGCGATTCCCCACGGAATGCAGATGATCGTGCAGCAGAACACGACACCGACGAGCGCATGCCACAGGGCCAGGCAGATTCCCGGCAGGACAATCCAGAAAAACTGGATCAATCCCGTCCCGAGGATGCGCTTCTCTCCCATCCATTCGGCGGGGACCAGCTCCTTGCCGAAGGGGCAATAGGCGAACCGTCCGATCCGGAAACAGGCGATGCCGACGGGGATCCCCACCACCGTGCAACACATCAACAACCCCATCAACATCCACAACGTCCCGCCGATGAAACCGCCGAACACGAACCACAACAAATTTCCGATGAATGCCATTGGGCAACCTCTCTTGTTCCTTCCCGCGGGCGTTTGCACGTGTTTCCCGGCGGCGTGCGGGAGCCGCCGCCGGAAAACGGGGAACGGAACGCAAGCGCCGCGCGGCGCTTCCGCCCGCTCTCCATTCCCTTTGTTCGCGGGATTTCCCGGTTTCTTACGGCACGGCGGAAAATTTCCTTCCGCCGGGCGCCGCGTTGTTGTCAGATGGCGAGGTCGGAATGGGTGCCGGTATCGGCGAGGACGAGCACGAGGATGTCGTTGCGGATGGTGTAGAAAAGGACCCAATCGGGTTCGACGTGGCAGTCGCGGAGTCCGGCGAGGTCGCCCGCGAGGGCATGGTCGCGGCAACGGGGCGGCAGGGGGCGCCCTTCGGCAAGGATGCGGACGACGGCTTCGAGCTTGGCGGGATCCTTGCCGCGCCGGATCATCCGCGCGAAACTTTTCTTGAAGCGGGACGTGGTGCGGACTGCGTATTTCACGGGCGGAGGAATTCGGAGAGCTTGCCGGGATCGGTGCAGGTGGCCGCATCGGGATCGGCCGCGACGGCATCGGCCTCGCGGAGGGCGGCAACGAGGCGGTCGTGGGTGGACCGGGAGAGCGTGAAGGGGATTTCGCCCGTGGCGAGACACTTTTTGAAGAAGCAGGTGATGGCGGTGGTGAGATTCATGCCGATGTCCTCGAAGAATTCTTCGGCGTCGGCTTTGAGCGTTTCGTCCATGCGAATGGTGAGGGATGTCGTCATTGCAAACTTCCTTGTCCAATTGGATTATGTCGTGCAATCTATGCAAAATGAAGTGCATTGTCAATGCAATGAAGACAGGTGGATGACGAACGGGCGGCAAAAGCGGAATGCGGTCTTCCCTTCCTTTTCCCATGTCCAGGACCGGCATCTCCGTTTTCCCCCGCGGGTTTTCCATCCTTGCGGCGGACAGCCCGCCGGATAAGATTTTCCCCGCCGCCGTAAGAAACGACCGCCCCGCCGCGAACAAACCAGACAAACACCATGCACGACGAAAAACCAGCCTCCGACGGAATCGTCCCCGACACCTCCACGACCCTGCTCCGGGAACTCGCGGGCGGCGCGGACGCCGCCCGCTGGGCGAAGTTCGTCGAACTTTACACCCCCGTCCTCCGCGCCTGGCTCGGCTTCCTCCGGGGCAACTCCTTCCCCGCCCTCGCGGAAGACATGTTCGACGACATCGTCCAGGAAACCTTCGTCTCCCTCGTCAAGGTCTTTCCCAACGGGGGCTACCACCGGGACCGCGCGCGCTTCCGCACGTTCCTCCAAACCATCCTGCGCAAGCGCGCCGTCGACGCCCTCCGCCGCTCCGACCGCCAGCGCCTCCGCTTCCTCCCCGCCGGGAGGATGCAGGAAATCGCCGACGCCACCCCCCTCCCCGACCCGTCGCCGGACGGCCCCGACGGACGCGCCCTCCATGCCCGCCTCTGGCACCTTCTCGTCGAACACGTCTTCCGCGAATCCCGTTTCTCGGAACGCTCGAAAGCCGTCTTCCTCCGGCTCGCCGCGGGCGAATCCCCCGCCGCCCTCGCCCGCGAATTCGGCCTGGAAGAAAACGCCATCTACCAGCTGAAGGCCCGCGTCATGAAGAAGCTCGCCGCCAAGGCCCGCGCCCTCGCCCGCGAATCCGGCGACATCCTCGACCTCGTCTGCGCCCTCGAACAGCAGGCGGAAGAACAAGGAGAAGACCCCGATGATTGATTTTCCCCTTTCCGCCCCCGACGGCGGCGCCACCCGCCCCGACCTCCCCGACCAGACGCTTTTGGGCAACGTCCTGACCGTGGGCGCGCGTCTCGTCTCCGACGGCATCCTCCCCGCGGAAGTCGTCGAGGAGCGGCCCGGCGCCTACGCGCTCTGCCGCATCGCCCGGGAAAGCACCGCCGTGCGCATCCTCCACGCCGGGGACGCCCTCGAAGCCGGCCGCGCCCCCGCCGAAGACACCCCGCACTGGCAAATCGCCGACCCGTGGATGTCCGCCCGCCACTTCGCGCTTTCCGTCACCGCCGACGGAGTCCCGGAACTGAAGGCCATCGCCGCGAAAAACGGCCTTTTCGTCAACGACCGCGCCGTCGGGGGAACGATGTCCCTCCGACGCGGCGACGTCATCCGCGCGGGCACTTCCTCCTTCCTGCTCCTGTGAACCGCCCGGACGAAACCCTTTCCCTGCCGCATCCGGTGCCGGTCCGGGACCTCGCGCCCGGCACGGTCGTCGGCGGGAAATACCGCATCGAAAGTCCCATCGGCGCGGGCGGCATGGGCGCGGTGTACCTGGCGACGGACACGGGGCCTCTCGCCCGCTCCTGCGCCGTCAAGTTCCTCGCCGATTCCTCGCCCGCCGCCCGCGCGCGGTTTCTGGCCGAAGCCCGCATCATGGCCACCCTGCGGCATCCGAACATCGTCCCCGTCACCAACTACGGTATCGACGAGGCCACCGGCTTCGTCTGGTACGCAATGGACGAGTTCCTGCCTTCTCCCGCCGAAACCGTCCGCCTCTGCCGCGAAGTCCTCCGCTGCCCGCTGCCCGCCGCCCGCCCCGGTCCCGCGCCGCTTTCCCTCGCCCGCCTCCTCGACGGCGGCAAGACCCTCCCCGAAGAGACGGTGGTCGCCGTCGCCCGCGAGCTCCTTTCCGCCATCGAAGCGGCGCACGCGCTTTCCCCGCCCGTCATCCACCGCGACATCAAACCTTCCAACATCCTCTTCGCAGCCGACGGGCGCGCCTTGCTCGCCGACTTCGGCATCGCGAAGCGCCTCGCCGCCCCCGGCGAAACCCGCACCCTTCCCGGAGCCACGCCGGGCACCCCGGCCTACGCCGCGCCCGAACAGCTCGCGGGCGAATCCGTCACCCCCGCCGCCGACTTCTACTCCTTCGGCGTCGTGCTTTTCCGCGCCTTGACCGGCGGCATGCCCGGCCCTACCGCCGCGCTTCCCGTGGACATCGCTTCCGGCGTCTCCCGCGCCTGGCGGGAACTCTTCTCGCGGATTCTCGCCCGCGAGCCGGACAAGCGCCTTTCCGACGCCGCCGGACTGAAAGATTTCTTCGACAAAATTTCACGCGACATCGCCGCGCAGAAACGGCGCCGCGTTCTCCGCCGCCCCGCTCTCGCATCGGCCGCGTTGCTCGTCCTCCTCGGCGGGATGCTGGCCGCTTTGCAGCTGTCCCGCCGCCCGTCCGCGCCGGAAACGGCCCCCGCGGGACCGCCCCTTCCCGCAAGCGAAGAGGACACGCCCTTTGGGGAACTCTCCGCCAAAACATGGGTCCGCCGCTATGCGGACTCCCTCCAAGCCCTTCTCGACCGCGCCGTCGAACCCGTCCCGGACGAGGCGAACCGCATCCGCGTCGGGAAAGGGCAGGTGGTTCTCTCCGGCGACCTCGCCGCGCGGGGCGAGGAGGCCCCCGCCGTTCTTCTGGACGGCGGGACGCTTTTGGTCTCCCCCTCCCGCGCCGCATTGCGCGAAATCTTGGCGAAATGCGCGGATTACCTTGAAAAAGCCCCCGATTGGGTGCCGTTGCCCGCATTCCTTCCCGCCCTCTCCCGCGACACCGTCTCCGCCCCCATCCTCGTCGGCGACGGCGGCGGCGAACTGGATGCATTGGACACCGCGATGGGGATTGACTTTCCCGAATCGCTCCCGAAAGCCCCCCGTCCCGACGGGTGGCAGGACCTGGCGAAATTCGACCTCTTCTTCGCGAGCCCCATCCGCCCCGCCGACGGCCTCGCCCCCGCCACCCTCCGCATCGCCGCCGACGCGCCCGACATCGCCTTTTCCGGCCTCGATTCCCGCATCCGGGTGCATCGCCTGCCCGGCACCGGAAACTGAGTCCGCCCTTCCCCGCAAGGCCGCTTGCGGCATGCCCCCAAGCGAAGGGATTTTTCGTCGCTCGCGGAAGACTTGGGACAGGGAATTTTGGCATGAAATGGCCCGTTTTTCCGTAATCTCGCACCCAAAACGGAACGCAAGGCTTCCGGCGGGGAGACAAGGCGCGCCCCCGTTTCCGAACGTCCGCACCATCCCGCCATCCGGCTTCCCCCGCCCGCGGGAATCACTCGCCTTCCGGGGCGGTGCGCTCGGGCATGGGCGGGCGGAAGCGGCGCGGGGCGTTCTCCGCGCCCACCAAGGTCTCCGCCGCGTCGGTGATCAGCCCCGCCGTCCCCGTCACCACCGAAAGCGGATTGGTCACGAGCTTCTTGAGCGACATGTTCTTCGCATCCCACTTCGGGTTTTCCAGCGTCCCGCTCACGCCGATTTCGAGCAGCTTCGTCAGCGGCGAAGTCAAAATCCGCACCAACCGCGAGAAGACCCCCGTCCGCATCGGCTTGACCCGCGCGCTCGCTTCGACCGACAGGTCTTCCAGCGACACCGTCCCGTTGCCCGACACCGAGAAGAGCTTGCCCGCCATGAGCCCGTCGGAGAGGTCCAGCCTCCCGTCCTCGATGGTGAAATCGCCCGATACGTCCGCTTCCGCCAAAGTCGAGAACGAGGGCAGGATCGCCGCGAGGATTTCGCCCATGCCGCCGAAGAACTTCATCTGGAAGAAGCGCCCGGCGGAAATTTCCGCCCGCCCGCGCCCGCGCTGGTCGCGGACGACCCCCGCGCCGCCGATCGCCCCCTCCATCCGCGCGCCGCCGCGGATGCGCCCGCCGAGCGACTGGAAGGTCGCGTTCGTCGAAAAGTCCTCCATGGGCTTGCCTTCCAGCGCCGCGGACGTGTTGACCGCGGCCGCGAGCACGTGCGGGAAGGAGGCGTCGGCGAGCGACGCTTCCACCGCGTACCGCCAATCGCCCGCGGGCCCCGCCGGATACAGCGCGGCGACGGCCTTCAGCTCCCCGCCGAAGGCCCGCCCCGTCGCGTTCGAAAAGCCGAGCCGCAATCCCTCGACGGACATGTCGAAATCGACCGCGTCCGCGCACCACGGCCCCCAGCCGTACGCGCCGTCGGTCCCCGTCACGTGGAGCTTGAGGTCGTTGAGCGAAAAATTGCCGTAATCGAGGATGCCGAACGCCCGCACCGCCGTCGGTCCGTCGAGGGTGAGGAACCCCATGAACTCCGCGATGTCCTCCCCCAGCATCTCGAAGGACGCGCGCGGCGAAATCGTCGATTCCGCGTCGAAGAACACCGTGTCGCGCGCCCAGTCGATGACGACCGAACCCGTCACGCGCCCTTCGGGCCGCTCCACATCCACCCCGGTGAAGCGGATGGAGGTGTCCGCGAGTTCCAGGTGGGTCTCGGCGCGGTCGAAGCGGACGGAGTTGACGTCCACGCCGCCGGCTTCCACGTCCGCGTCAAAGCCGAAATCGAACCCGCCCTTCCACTTCGCCCAGAAGTGGAAGTTGTCCGTGCGGACGGGCACGAGCGTGCGGAACCACGCGAGGTACTCGTTTTCCTCCTCCGTCAAAAACGGCGCGGCGTCCTCGGCGTGGCCCGTCGCGGCGACGACGACGTCGACCCGCCCCGCCTCCCAATCGGCGGCGCCCGAACGGAGGGTGAGCGTCGTTTCGCCGCGCGCGCCGCCGACGACCGAAAGGCTCTTGATTTCGGCCCGGCGCGCGTCGTAGGCCACGCGCGCGGAAACCTTGGACACGGGGAAGCCGTGCACGGTGACGTCCCGCGCGGAAAATTCGATTTCCAGCGCCGGCACCTTCTCCGCGGCCTCCTCGTCGCCCCGGAGCGCGGCGAGGAACGTCGCCGCATCGACTTCGGGGACGGCGACGCGGATCCGCCACGGGAAGTCGCACGGCACCACTTCGCGGCGGACGAGGGCGGCTTCGTCTTCCGGCAGGAAGGGGAGGAACCCTTCCAGCGGGAAGGCGCTCACGAGTTCGCCGCGGACCAGGCCGCCCTTCCATGCCCCGGCGAGGCGCATCGATTCGCCCCCGCGCACCAGTTCGGCCTCGCGGATGCGGATGCCCTCGTCCGGCGTGCAGCCGACGGCGAAGCGGACGTTTTCGAAATCGCCCCCGTCGATGCGGCACGCGCCGCCGCTTTCGAATTCCACCGCGCAACGAACCTGGGAGAGGTCCTTCGCGAAGACCGCAAAGGCGACGCGGAGGACGGGGTTGCCGGAAAAGCGCATGCCCTGGAGGATTTCGATGGCTTTCTCCGCTTCGCGCGGCAGGCTCTTGAGCGGGGCGAGGAGGGCGGCGAGGTCGATGGGCCCGTCGTCGGGGTCGCCGTCGTCGTCCCCGAATTCGGGCAGGCCGTACACCACCCCGTGGGCGGAGAGGGTCACCCCGAAGAGTTTGGCCGAAAAATCGCGCAGGCGGATGGCGGGCGCTTCGTAGATGACGCAGAACGAGAGGCCCGTCACGTCGATGCGGCGGGATTCCTCGCCCAAGGCGGCGTCGTCGGCGCGGGCGGAAAGGACGATGCGCGCGTCGCGGAGGGTGGCCCTCGCGCGGAGGGGGCGGCCGGGGAAGAGG
>JAFSUH010000227.1 GCA_017445365.1 Kiritimatiellia bacterium
GGGTGGGGAAGATGTTGCAGGCAGCCCCGCGGACGCGGGCGCCGAGAGCCTGGAGGGTTTCGATGAGGACCGCGGTCTGGATGGTCAGGTGGCGGGACCCGGTGATGCGGGCGCCGCGGAGGGGTCGGGAGGGGGCGTACTCCTTGCGGATGGCCATCAGGCCCGGCATCTCGTGTTCGGCGAGGGTGATTTCGCGGCGGCCGAAATCGGCGAGGGAGATGTCGCGGACGAGGAAATCGCCCTTGGCGGGCTTGGGAGACTTGGGGGAGGAAGCTTTCTTCATGGGCGCGCATCCTACGCCGCCCCCCCGCCGCGGCGCCAGCGCGCCGCGCCGCCCCGGTTCTTGTTTCCCAAACATCGGCAAAACGCTTTTCGGGCTTATGGGGGAAGGCGTTGACCGCGCGTCGACATTTCCTCCCTCCGTCTTGCCTGACTCGTCCTCCCCGGCATACAATGCTCACGTCACCGGTTTCCGTCCCATGCCCCTTCCACCGACAACCTTTTCCGTTCGCCACAGTCCATGCTCCTCTCCGGATCGGTCTGCCCGGCAACCCGTGCCCATGTCCGCGCCTTTTTGTTTCCCGCTTCCGTCGGCGGTGTCGTTCGCGGTTGACCGTTGCGGATGCCATCCCGCGATGTCCGGCGGGGATATCCTTCCTTTTCAACCGGCCCCGTAAAACAAGAACCCAAACATGAAACGTTATCCCCTCAAAATGGAAATCGCCGGACCGACGGCGATGTGGACGCGCCCGGATACGGGCGACTGCCCCGTCAGCTATCCGGCCCCGACCTTCTCTGCCGTCCGCAACATCTTCCAGTCCATCCTCTGGGGACAGGCGGCCGAAGTTCCCTTGGCGGGATGTGGCGCTTCGCCAACCACGTAAGTTGAAACATTTTTCCAATGGATTGCGCCTTTGAACGAACATGATCCTTTACGCCCACAGCCTTCCAAACCGACCGCCTGACGAATGGCAGACGCTCGATGCCCATTCCAAGGCCGTCGCCGCCCTGGCGGAGGCATTCGCGTCGCATTTGCGGGCTGGAGAATGGGGCCGGGCGGTTGGATTGCTGCACGATGTCGGCAAGGCGCGACTCCAATTCCAACAGATGCTGCAAGGCTTGCGGGCAAAGGGCAACGGGACAGACCACGCCAAATATGGCGCAAAGCTTGCCTTTGATGCCAACTCCCTGCCGCTGGCTTTCGCCGTGGCCGGCCATCACGCCGGGTTGCCGGATTTGAGCGATTTGCAAAGGATTGCAAACGCCGCCGGGCCGCTATCCCCACCGCCGGAGCACTTTTTCCCGCCCGACAGTTCCCTGCCCTTCCCTGTTGTCGGCGGGGAGGATTTCCTGGCGTTGGAGTTTTTCACGCGCATCCTGTTCTCTTGCCTGATTGATGCCGACCGGCTCGACTCGGCGTTTTGGGCGCGGCTGGGCGACCGGACACCGGAGTTGGCAAAGCCGCGAATTCCCTTGGACCCGCCCGTTTTGCTTGCCCGGTTGCTCGCAGAACGCGAAATGCAGCGCCGCAAACACCCTGCCGGCGTTCTGTCAGACGCTCGCAACCGCATCTTCGATGCATGCGTCTCGGCCGGGGAAGAACCGCAGGGATTCTTCTCCCTCACCGTTCCCACCGGCGGCGGCAAGACGCTTTCGGGAATGGCCTTCGCCCTCTCACATGCCAAGGCCCACCACTTGCGGCGCGTCATCGTGGTCATCCCCTACCTGTCCATCATTGAACAGAATGCCGCCGAATACCGTCGCGTTCTCGACCCGGAGAGGCGCGGAGTCGTCCTGGAATGCCACTCCTCGGCCAAGCCGGACACCCCCGCGGCGGGCGAGGAACTGTTGCCGCTCGACCTCGTCACCGAAAACTGGGACGCCCCGATCATCGTGACCACGTCCGTCCAATTTCTCGAATCCCTTTTTGCCGCGTCCCCCTCCCGCGCGCGCAAACTCCACAACATCGCGGATTCCGTCGTCCTTTTCGACGAGGTGCAGACATTGCCCACGCATTTGCTCACGCCCGTCCTGTCGGTCTTCCGCGAACTGGCGACGCACTACGGCACGAGTTTCGTTTTCAGCTCCGCGACCCAGCCGGCGTTCCGGAAATCGCCCTCCCTGCCGGAGGGCTTCGCATCGGACGAACTGCACGAAATCGTCCCCGATCCGGCGTCGGTCTATCGGATCCTGCGGCGGGTCGATTACGTGTTTGAACCGGCCCCTATGACTTGGGACGAAGTGGCGGACAAGTTGCTCTCCGAGAAGCAATGCCTCTGCATCGTGAACCTGACTCGCCACGCCTACGAACTCTGGAAGGCCCTGAACCCGGGTCCCGGCAGCGCCGAGCCACGCCCCATCCATCTTTCCTCCGCCATGTGTCCTGCCCACAGGCTGGCCGTCATCCGCCGCATCCGCCGCCTGTTGCGTGCCGGCAAGCCCTGCCGCGTCGTCGCCACGCAACTCATCGAAGCCGGTGTCGATGTCGACTTCCCTGTCGTCTGGCGCGCCATGGGGCCGCTGGATTCCATCGTCCAAGCGGCCGGGCGCTGCAACCGGGAAGGCGGACCGGTGCGCGGATGCGTCCACGTCTTCACGCCGGCGGAAAACCGGCTTCCGGGCGGCATCTACCGCACGGCAACGGGGCAAGCGGCCAACAAGCTGGAAACCCTTCGGCGCAGAGGCGGCGAGGATGACCTGGGGGAGGCACTGGCGAACGACCCGCACCTGTTTGCGGACTATTTCACGGCCCTCTACCAACTGGCCGCGACCGATGGGGCAAACATCCAGCAGGAGCGGCGGGCGCTCCATTTCCGCTCCGTCGCGGAAAAGGCGAAGGTCATCGACGACGGGGGGCGCGGCATTGTCATTCCCATTGGGAAGGGAAGACGCGTTGTCGCCGACATCCGCAGCCGGGAGGTTCATGTCGGCGAGCAACGTTTCACCCGCCAGGATCTTCGGGCGTTGCAGCGCTACATGGTCAATATCCGTGAAAGGGACTTTGCCTTTTTGAGCGACCGCGGCCTTGTATCGGAACTCTTGCCGAATTTGGATGTTTTCGTGCTTGACATGGCGCAATACGACAAGACTCTTGGAGTCTTGAAACCTAATCAGGAACCTGCAATGGAGACATTCTTCCAATGACATCGAACAACCGCATCACTCTTCGTGTTTGGGGCGATTTCGCCTGTTTCACCCGCCCGGAAATGAAGGTCGAGCGAGTCAGTTATCCCGTTATGACGCCATCCGCCGCGCGCGGCGTGCTGGAGGCCGTGTTCTGGGAACCGGAGATGTACTACCTCATCGACACCATCCGCATCGTCAGGCGCGGCAAATGGTTCTCCTGCCGCCGCAACGAGGTCACCGGCGTCGTCAGCATCGACAGCGCCAAGCAATGGATGAAGTCTCCGGAGAAGGTCTCGCCCATCCATGCGGGCGGCGGCGCACCGGACGGGACGCAGAGAAACATGCTGGCTCTGGAGGCCGTTGAATATCTGGTGACGGCCGAAGTGCGACTTTCCGATCTCGCGGACCGGTCGCGATGCAACATCCCCAAGTATCTGGAGCAAATCCGCCGCCGCGCCGGCTCCGGAAAGTGCTTCTTTCGGCCCTATCTCGGCGTCCGCGAATTTGCCGCGGATTTCGATTTCGTCGATGATCCGGAAGCGGCATTCGCGGCAAGCGGCGCGGAACCGATTCCCTACGAACCACTCGGTCTGATTCTCTACGATGTGTTCGACTGGCGGCAGTTCCCAAAAGGATTCAAGTGGCTGAAGCCAGAGGACCTGGCGGTTGCGCGTGCACGGTTCGAGGCTGGGCTTTTGGGACTCAAGAAGGGAGAAAAGACAAAAGCCCTCAAAGATTACGATGCCAATCCGGCCCATCGTTTCGCTGGGAATGCCATCGTGCCCAAGCCATCATTTTTCCAAGGGGAAATCCGGAACAACGCCATGCATTGCCACCCGGATGACGTGAAAATCCTGTTCGCGGACGACAAGGAGGACTGACCATGCTGCTACAAGCCCTTTGCGACTACGCACATTCGCGGCACTTGTTGACTGACCTCGCATTCTCCGAAAAGGCCCTTCGCTGGATTATCGATCTCGATGGCCAGGGGCACTTGATCGGGCGGGGGCCCATCGACACTTCCCCAGACGGCAAACACGGCAAGTTTTTCTCCTGTCCCCGGACCTCCAAAAACAAAAATGCCGGCGGTGTCGCCGAATTCCTGGCGGATGGCCTGACGGCTCTGTTCGGGCAAGATGCCGACCCGAAGAAGCTGGAGAAACTTCCCGAATCCAAGCGCAAGGCGCGGGAGGCGAACAATGCCGGCAAGCGCCAGGCATTCCGATCTCTCGTCGCCGGTTGCGCACGGGAAATACCCTCCGTGCAAGCCTGCCTCCGTTTTTTGGACGGCGTGCAGGACGTGCCGCCGTTTTTGCACATGCAGGACGGCGATTGGTTGCTCACCCCGACCACCGGCGACCCCGTGAAACTGGGTTCGGACAACTTCACTTTCCGTGTGGAAGGGAGGCTTTTGCTGGAGGATGAGGCCGTCCGCAACTGGTGGCGCAAGCAGTATCAGGCGGAAATCGAGGAGACCGCCACGAATGCCGCGAAAGGCCGGTGCATCGTCACGGGCAAGGCGGCCCAGCCGATTCTCGACACCCACACCATCAAAATCATGCGGGTGCCCGGCGGCCAGGCGACCGGAGCCTCGCTTGTTTCCTTCGACAAAAGCGCCTTCCAGTCCTACGGCTTCGAAAAAAGCCGGAATTGTCCCACTTCCCAGGACGCGGCCGACGCTTACTGCACTGCGCTCAATGCACTCATCGGCTCCGATGACACTTCCTTGAGAATCGGCAAGACGGTCCTTTGTTTCTGGGCCAAGGAGACCCATGAGGCCGGGTCGCTGATGGCTCGCCTGCTCCACCGTCCCGAACCGCAGTTGGTTGCCGCCTTCTTGAAATCGCCCTGGTCGGGGCTGGAAAAGGAACCGCCGAAATCCGACGTGTTCTATTCCGTCGCGCTCAAAGGCTGCGCCGGTCGCATCGCCGTCAGCCAATGGATCCAGGAACCCGTGGAACAAGCGGCTCGCAATCTCCAGCGCTGGTTCGCCGATCTGCGGCTTTCCGCGCCCCGTCGCCCGCTTTCGCCCCAAGGCAAAACGAGCCCGGCCAAGGGCGATGCCAAAGATGAATTCAACCCGCTTTCCGTCTTTTGGCTCTCGAAGGCCACGGTGCGCGCCTCCAAACCGGGTTCGACACCCGAAGACCCCCGGCCCGAAACGGTGACCCAGCTCTACCGCGCGGCGGTCGGCGGAAACGCCCCCTCCCCCGCGCTAATTCCCGCCATTCTCCGGCATCTGTGCATGCAACTGGCGGACAAGAACTACCGGCCGATTTTCGACGAAAGCCGTTTTTCATTGCTCAAACTCATCCTCAACCGAAACCGAAAGGACTCCGACATGGAAATCAAATCAACCCTCACGGCCGACACCACCGACGCGGCCTACAACTGCGGGCGGCTGTTGGCTGTCCTCTCTGCAACGCAAAGGAAGGCCCAAGGGTATCCCAAAGGGTTCTCCGGGGTAGCGGAACGCTACTTCTCCTCCGCCAGCACCTCCCCGGCGAGTGTATTCCCGATGCTCCTGCAACTTAACCGCCACCATCTCGACAAAATACGGAAAATGGGCGACGGAAACGCCTACGAGGAAGTTGCCATCCGCGACATCCTCGCCCATCTGCACCCCACCGGGGGAATGCCGCCGGAATTCCCGCCCCATCTCACCCTCCAAGGCCAGGGACGCTTCGCCATCGGGTTCTATCAGCAGCAGGCGGAAGACGAATGGCAGAAACGCTCCCGGACCGCCATGAAGTTTCTGGAGGCGGTTGCCACCGACAAATTGCAGCCGCTGATGCAACTGCAGGCATCGGATTGCGATGCGTTCCGGCAGGAAATTGACGGCATCTATTGTTCTTCCGCATGCCGGGATTGGCGCAAGAGCAAGCGCAAGGCCGCAGAGCAGGCCGATGCCGACCAGGACGCCGAACAACTCGCTTTGGACTTGGGCGACGAATGAACCTTTTGAAATAACCGACAACCGCAAACCCACAACCAAGGAACGAAACATGGCAACACTCACCAACCGTCACGACATCCTGATTCTCTTCGAGGTGACAAACGGAAACCCCAACGGAGATCCCGATGCAGGCAACATGCCCCGCCGCGATCCCAACACCGAACGCGGTATCGTCACCGACGTCTGCCTCAAGCGGAAAATCCGCAATTTCGTGGAGCTCCATGTGGCTCCCGATCAACCGGAAGAACGGCAGGAAAACACCAACGGCTTCAACATCCTCATCAAACAGGGGGCGGTCATCGAGACCGAACAGAAAAAAGGCGAAGACGCGGCCAAAGCCGCCGTGAAAGCCGGGAAACTGTCAGGGAAAAAGGGCAGCGAAGACGAGCAGGCCGAGTTTGCCATCAAGTGGCTCTGCCGCGAGTTCTACGATCTCCGCACTTTTGGCGGCGTAGTTTCCACCGGGAATGGGGTCTTGAAGGGCTCCGCGTTCGGCCAAGTCCGCGGCCCCGTGCAGTTCACCTTCGGGCAGTCCGTCGATCCGATTTTCCCGATGGAAGTTTCCATCACGCGCTGCGCCGTGACGGCCGAGAAGGACAAGGGCAAGGAACGGACGATGGGCAACAAGTACATCGTCCCGTATGCGCTCTACGTCGCAAAGGCATATGTCTCCCCCTCCTTTGCGGAAAAGACGGGCTTCACCGACGAGGATCTGGAAGTCTTCTTCAAGGCCCTTGAATGGATGTTCTCGCCGGATCCTTCTGCCGCTCGCGCCGAGATGGCCGTCCGCGGCATCTACGACTTCGAACATGTCGGTACGCATGCCGATGCGACCGACGACGCTCAGAGGCGACAGAACCTGAAAGAGGCCAAACTCGGATGCGCCCATGCCCACAAATTGTTCGAGGGAATCAAAATCACCCTCAAGCAAGGGAAAGAGCGGCCTGCGTCCTTTGCCGACTACGATGTCGTAAACACTTGGACTGATGACACCCTTCCAAAGGGTGTCGTCCTGCACGTCCGGGGCATCTAGTCTTCCGGCAAGAGGGTCACACGTTGTATTCGGAAGAACAATTCCTTCCGCTCTCCGCCGTGGGGCAATACGTTCATTGCCCCCGGCGATTTGTTTTCCTTCATGTCGAACAACAATGGGAGGACAACCGCTTTACTGCCGAAGGAACAGTTCTGCACGAGAAGGCAGATAGCGGCGTGAAGGAATCGCGAGGTTCCGTCCGCATCATCCGTTCCATCCGTCTCCGCTCCTACGAGCTGGGTGTCACCGGCATTGCCGATGTCGTGGAGTTCCATCGCGTCGCATCGGATGAGGTTGGCATCAGTCTGCCAAAGACGGAGGGAAAATGGAGACCCTATCCCGTTGAATACAAGCGCGGGGCAGCCCAGGATCTCGAGGGGTACAAGGCGCAGCTCTGCCTTCAGGCTCTCTGCTTGGAAGAGATGCTCGATCTTCAGGTCCCCGCAGGTGCACTTTTTCTCGGGGAGAAGCAGGGACGCTTGGCTATCGAGTTCACCACTGCCCTCCGTGCTCAAGTTGTCGATGCATGCCATGCGATGCAACGACTCTTCGCCTCGGGCGAAACCCAGCTGCCCTCCTTCGGCAAATGGTGCAAGTCCTGTTCGCTCTTCGAAGATTGCCGCCCGAAGCTTTTCGCGTCGCGGCGGTCGGCGAAGAAATGGCTGGAACGGGAAATGGAAGGACCCGCGACATGAAGAAACTCCTCAATACCCTCTACGTCCAGACGCAGGGGACGTACCTCCGCCGCGAAGGCGAGACCGTCGTCGCGGAACGGGAGCGCGAAGTCGTCGCGCGCATCCCGATCCACACGCTTTCCGGCATCGTCTGCTTCGGGAACGTCTTGTGCAGTCCGTTCCTCCTCGGGCTTTGCGGCGAGCGCGGCGTCCACGTGGGCTTTCTCACGGAACACGGCCGCTTCCTCGCGCGCGTCGAAGGCCCCGTTTCCGGCAACGTCCTCCTGCGCGTCGCGCAGATGGAAGCGGCGCATGACGCCGGACGCGGCCGCGACCTCGCTTCGGCTTTCGTCGCCGGCAAGATACTCAACGCGCGCACGGTTCTCCAGCGCCGCCTCCGCGATCACGGCGACGAAGCCGGTTGCGCCCGGGCCGTGGACCTCCTCGCCGGATTCGCCCGGCAGTTGCGGCAGGCGGAAACCACGGACGCCGTCCGCGGCGCGGAAGGCGAAGCGGCCGCCTGCTATTTCGCCGTGTTCAACGAGTTGATCGTCGCCCAGCGCGCCGCCTTCGCCATCCGCGGGCGGAACCGCCGCCCGCCGCTCGACCCGATGAACGCGCTGCTTTCGTTCCTCTACACGTTGCTGGCCCACGACTGCACGGGTGCGCTGGAAAGCGTCGGCCTCGACCCGCAAATCGGATTCCTCCACGCGCTCCGTCCGGGCCGCGACAGCCTGGCGCTGGACCTCATGGAGGAATTCCGCGCCCCGCTTGCGGATCGGCTGGCGCTTTCGCTCGTCAATCTGCAACGGGTTTCACGCAAGGATTTCAGGACTTCGGAATCGGGGGCGGTCGAGATGTCGGAAAACGCGCGGAAGACCGTGTTGCTCGCGTGGCAGCAGAAGAAAAAGGAAACCATCGTCCACCCGTTCCTGGGGGAGAAGGTGGAAATCGGGTTGTTGCCGCACGTGCAGGCGCAGTTGCTCGCGCGTCATCTGCGGGGCGATCTCGACGGCTATCCGCCGTTTCTGCTCAAGTGAAAGGAGGACAGCGTGCTCATGCTCGTCAGTTACGATGTTTCGACCGTCAACGCGGCGGGACGGCGGCGGTTGCGCCGGATCGCGAAGGCGTGCCAGGACCGGGGCGTGCGCGTCCAGAACTCCGTGTTCGAATGCAACGTGGATCCGGCGCAGTGGGTGCAACTCAAGGCGAAGCTGGAGAGCATCTTCGAGCCGGAGACCGACAGCCTGCGATACTACAATCTGGGGGACAACTACACCCGGCGCATCGAACACGTCGGGGCGAAGCCGTCCATCGACGTGGAGGAGCCTTTGGTCCTCTGAGTTTCCGCGAACCCCAAGCCCCCAAGGGTTGCCCGGCCCTTTCGCGGAAAGCGGAAACCATTGGAATTCCGGCATTTCCGGTCCGTTTCGTTCCTTGACAATCGAATATTTCCTTTTTTGAGAGCGGGGTTCGCGGAAAACCTTCGTTGTGCCCGCAAAAACGCTTGTGCTATCCTGCATACCGTCGCGCCCCACACGGGGCGCGTGAATTGAAACCAAATCGAGACACGATTGATAAAACTAAGGTAGGTCGCGCCCCACACGGGGCGCGTGAATTGAAACATGGTATCAAGCCAGGAAGAAGTGCCAGTAAAAGTCGCGCCCCACACGGGGCGCGTGAATTGAAACTTTTCGTTCTCGCATA
>JAFSUH010000228.1 GCA_017445365.1 Kiritimatiellia bacterium
GACGGTGCGCAACGCCCTGCGGTGGGTGGCGCGGCGGCGGACGTGGGGCGCCTGGCGCACGGCGGGACGGGAACCCGAGGAGCGCTTGCTCGCGGGCATCGCGCGCGCGCTGGCGGCCGGTGTCGCGGAAGGGACGGTTTTCCCCCAGGATTTGCGCCGGGATTGGGAGGTTTTCGGCTGATCCGGGGCGGGATGCGGAGAAAACTGGACAAGCGGCGCGTTTTGGGCGAAAAAACAGGGACGTACATTTTCCGGGAACCCCATCCAACCGACAACGAAAGAGAGATCGACATGGCTTTCACGATCACGGAACAAGGCAACAACCGCGTGCTGGTGACGCTCGAAGGGCGTTTCGTGGCCGCTACGGGCTCGACGGTGCGGGAGGACATCATTGCCAAGATCACGGAAGGGACGCACGTGGTCTTCGACCTGACGAAGGTGGGGCACATCGATTCGAGCGGGATCGGCGTTTTCGTGCAGGTGCTGCAGAAGGCGAAGGCGCACGCGGGACGGGTGACGCTGGCGGGCCTGCAACCGGGACCGCGGCTCGTCTTCGAAATCACGAAAATCAACCGCGTTTTCGAAATCGTCCCGACCCTCGCCGACGTGAAATACGACTAGCGCGCACCGGCGGGCGGAGGACAGGGCCCGTGTGCACGCTCTTCCATCGCAAGGAGGACGACGGGTTCCTCCGCTCCCTCGCGGAACGGGCGGAAACCTCGCGGCTCGCCGCCGGATTCCGGCGCGCCGGGAAGGCGGTCGCGGCCGCGGGCGACATCCGCCCGACCGATGTCGTGGCGGTTCTCGCTCCCGGCCGCGACGGGGAAAAAGCCGTGTTCCCGATGCGGTGGGGTTTCCGCCTGCCCGGCGGGGGACTGGTCGTCAACGCCCGGACGGAAACGGCGGCGGAGAAGCCGCTTTTCGCCGCTCCGTGGGCGCGGCGCCGGTGCCTCGTGCCCGCTTCGTGGTACTGCGAGTGGGCGCACGAAACCGATGCCTCCGGCCGGAAACGGGTCGGCGCGAAATACCGGATCGGGGCGAGCGACGGCTCGCGGCTGATGCTCTGCGGCCTGTACCGGATGGAAGGGGAGGAGCCCGTGTTCGCGATCCTGACCCGCCGGCCGACGGCGGAATTGGCCCGCCTGCACGACCGGATGCCCCTGATCCTCCCGGAAGAACTGGCGGACGCGTGGACCCGTCCCGCCACCCGCGCGGAAGACCTTCTCCCGCACGCCCGCACCGACCTCGCGGCAGTCCCCGCCGCGAAGTGAAAAGCAAGAAGTGCGGATTTCCACATTTGCCAATGCTTGGCAAAAATGGCCCGAATTTGCCGAACATTGGCAAATTTGCCCGCCGCGCGCTTTTGAAGTTTTGCCAAACATTGGCAAAATCGCGTGAAATTTGCCAAAGCTTGGCAAAATGCAAAACGGCCGCGCGGGATGCGCGGCCGGGGGAGGGGAGATGGCTTCCTGAAAAGCTACGGCAGCGGCTCGAAGTCCGCGGGGCCGTGCTTGCACAGCGGACAGACGTAGTCGTCCGGCAGGGTTTCGCCTTCGTACACGTACCCGCAGATCTTGCACACCCACCCCTTCTTCCCGCCCGCGGGCTGGGGCTTCGGCTTCACGTTCGCCTGGTAGTACGCGTAGGTCATCGCCGGTGCCGTGGAAAGCACCCGGCTTTCCGCCACCGAGCAGACGAACATCCCGTGCGAGCCGCAGTCGACGTATTGCTCCACCTTGAGAGAGAGCACCGCGCACACGTGCCGCGGAAGGACCGCCAAGCCGTTCGCCGTCCGCGAAATCCCCTCGACCCCCGCGAACTTGTCGGCGGCGCGGCCGCTCCGGAATCCGTAGCGCTGGAAAATCTCGAACGGCGCGTCCTCGGAAAGGCAGTTGACGTTGAGGATGCCCGTCTGCTTGATCAGGTGGTGCGACCAGTTGAGCTTGTTGATGGTGACGGCGACCTTGGTCGGGTTGTCGGAAACCTGCGTGACGGTGTTGACGACAAGGCCGTTGTCCTTGCCGGTTTCGTCCTTCGTGGTGACGACGTAGAGGCCGTAGCCGATGTCGTAGAGCGCCGCCGGGTCGTTCTTCGGGGTCGCGGCGTCGGCGCGCGCGACGTATTCCCGGCACAGCTCGTCGGCGAGCGCCTCCAGCTCCTTGTTCGATTCGGCGGACAGCGCGGACTTGATGTGGACGGTCGTGTCCGTGAAGCGGATGTTCTTCGACCTGGCGAAGCGTTCGCGCATGATTTTCGCCGCGAGCGGCGCCCACGAGCCGTTTTCGACCAAGCCGATCGTGCGGTTCTGGTAGTTGCGCTCGACCAGGTGGTCGATGAAGGTGTGCATGAACGGGAAGATTTCCGCGTTGTACGTCGTGGTGGCGAGGACCAGCTTGCCGTGACGGAAGGCGTCCTCGACGGCCTCGGCCATGTCGTCGCGGGCGAGGTCGGCGATGCCGACCTTGGGGCACCCGCGCGCCTTGAGCATGTCGGCGAGCTTGCAGGCGGCTTCCTTCGTGTGGCCGTACACGGAGGTGTACGCGATGAAGACCCCTTCGGTTTCCGCCTCGTAGGTGCTCCAGATTTGGTATTTCGCGAGGGCGTTGGCGAGCGCGTCGCCGGAGAGGACCGGACCGTGGAGCGGGCAGACCGTCCGGATGTCGAGCCCGGCGGCCTTCTTCAGGAGAGATTGCACCTGCGCGCCGTACTTGCCGACGATGCCGAAGTAGTAGCGGCGGGCCTCGCAGTCCCAGTCTTCCTCGACGTCGAGCGCGCCGAACTTGCCGAAACCGTCGGCGGAGAAGAGGACCTTGTCGGCGGCGTCGTAGGTGACGATGACTTCGGGCCAGTGGACCATGGGCGCGGCGACGAAAGCGAGCGTGTGGCGGCCGAGGGCGAGGGTGTCGCCGTCCTTGACGACGAGGCGGCGGTCCTCCCACGCGGTGCCGAAGAAGTTTTCCATCATCGCGAAGGCCTTGGCGGAGGACACCAGCACCGCGTCCGGGTAGTTTTTCATGAAGTTGACGATGTTGGCACTGTGGTCCGGCTCCATGTGCTGCACCACCAGGTAGTCCGGCCTGCGTCCGCCCAGGGCGGCGGAC
>JAFSUH010000229.1 GCA_017445365.1 Kiritimatiellia bacterium
ACAAGGAAAACAACCGAAAATTGCGTTTTTCGTAATCTCGCACCGGAGGCGAAAGGAAGAGTTCCCCGGGGAAGCGCCGCTCGCGCACTTCGAGCTGGGGCGCGAGAAGGAGCCGACCGCGGCGGAAGCGGCGGAGCTGGCGGCGAAACTCCGCACCGCGGGCTGGCGCGTGGACCAAAGCCAGCTCGAAGAGGCGACCGGCTACACGCTCGAGCGGGAGGAACAATCCGCGGGCGGTTTCGGCAATTTGCCAATGCTCGGCAACAAGGCCGGGGATTTGCCAAAGATTGGCAAGGGCTTTGCAAACGATTTGCCGGTGTTCAACCGCCGAGCGGTTGAACCGTTGAAAAGTACGGAAGTTGAAAAGTTGAAAAGTCGACACCCTTCAACTCCTCAACCTTTCAACCCTTCAACGGCGCAGCCGCAAGGCGGCGCGCTGCTGCGCTCGTTCGCGACGGATACCTCCGAAGCGGCGAAGCGTTTGGCGGCGCTGCTGGAAAAGGCCGACGCCGGGGAAGACATCGCCGCGGAAGCGCGCAAGCTCGCGGAAGAACTGCCGGGCCTGATGCCGGAAGAACCGGCCATGGCCGACGAACTCGCCGCCGCGATGGCGGAAGCTTTCGCCGGGGAAATCGAAGCCGCAAAGGACGCAGAGATAGGATGAGAAGGCTGTTCTCCCGGTACCGCAGGTACGGTACTTTGGAGAACAGAACGTGCTGGCCCGTGGTGGGTCGCACAACAACCAAACACGGGAGAACAGCCATGAATACCAATACCACAATCGGCCTCGACCTCGGCAACAAGAATCACAAGGCCGTCGGACTCGCCCCGGACGGAAAGCAGCTTTTCCGCGAGGAGGTCGTCAACACCCCGGAGAGTGTCCGGGACTTCTTCACCCGGCATGCCGGCGCCACCATCGGCATGGAAACCGGCACCCATGTCCGCTGGATCGCGGCCCTGGCCCGGGAATGCGGATGCCGTCCCGTGGTCGGCAACGCCCGCAAGCTCCGCCTGATTTTCGAGAGCTCCCGCAAGAACGACTGGCGGGATGCCGAAACGATCGCCGAGCTCTGCCGGACCAACAAGAAGCTGTTCCACCCGGTGGAGCTGCGGCCGGAAGAACGCCACAGGCTCCTGCAACTGCTCAAGATGCGGGACGTGCTGGTGGCTTCGCGGACGAAACTGGTCAATTCGGTACGCGGCCTTTGCAAGGCCAACGGCGTGTTCCTGCCGAAGTGTTCGGCGGAGTCCCTGCCGGACCGTGCGGACGCCATCCCGGCGGGGGACCGGGAGATGTTCGAGCCGGTCCTGGAGGAAATCGAATCGCTCACCGGACGCATCCGGCAGCTCGACGGGATGATCCGGCGGTACGCCGGGGACCATTTCAAGGAAGACATCGAACTCCTCCAAACGATTCCGGGCGTCGGGATGGTGACATCCACGTGCTTCGTCGCGGCCATCCCTTCTGCGGAGATATTCGACGACCCGCGGGATGCCGGGGCGTATTTCGGGCTGGTCCCGAGACAGGACCAGTCGGGGGACACGGACAGACCCCGGCACATCACCAAGGAGGGAAACCGGATGGCGAGGCGGAACCTCGTGACGGCCGCGAACTGCATCCTGCGGGATGCCTCGCCGGAGACGGGACTCAAGCGCTTCGGGCTTCGGGTACGCGGTTCCGGCAACGGGAAGGTGGCGAAGAGGAGGGCGAAGACGGCGGTTGCCCGGAAACTGGCGGTGGTGATGGCGGCGATGCTGAAGAGCCGCAAGCCCTACGACGGGAGCGCCGGGAAGGTGAACCGGGCCTAGCCGGGAAGCCGGAGGAACAAGGAACCCAAGGACAGGACAAGGAGGACCGGAAGGATTTCGGGAAGCGTTCGACAGGAACGGACTTTTCCCTTTCGACAGCTGAAACCCCATCCCGGTGACTGCGTGTTGCGTCAGGCATCGCGAATGCGTCGCAAAGATGGCAGCCCTTTAGATGGATCCCACCGTGCACCGGGCGACAAGGACAGGTCGTCCACCGAGAGTGCGAATGGAAGCGAGGTTCAAGGCGTCGGAAGGAAGGAGGAGTTCGTCCCGGACGAACGGCTCTTGACAAGCCTTCTCATAGAAGGACGCAAAGGAAGAGAAGCTGGCGAACAGCGGCACGAGCGAGGGGGCGAAGAAAGGCTGGGAGACGCGGATCAGGAACGGCTGGACGCCCAAGCAGCTCCAGGAGAACAAGGTCAAAGTCGCCTCGCTCATCGCCGACCTCGACAAACGGGGTCCGGACGGAAAGAGCAAGGCCTGGAAAAACGAACCGAAGGACTTGGGTGAAATTTCCCAAAGCCTCGCCGACGACATCCGCGCCGCCAACCCGAACATGCGGGCGACCGCCGGAACGATGCAGACCATCGACCAGGACCAACTCAACCACGCGCTCGAAGAGCATGGCGAAGGCAAGGAGAAATGGCCCAATTCGATTCCCATCACCAAGGCCGACTTGGCGAGGATTCCTGACGTGCTGTCGGATTACGACGAAATCACGCCCGGACTCGGAAAGGCAGACGGAAAGGCCCAGGAAGCCGTTGTTTTCCGCAAGGAATACGAAGACGGAACCGTCTGCTGCGTGGAAATCGACTGGTTCAGCCGCGGCAAAGGCCGGAACGAACTGAAGTTCCAGACGATGTGGAAGTGGAAAACGGGAGAGGAAAAATGAGAGGCACCGAATCTCTTACACGAATCCTGCCGGTGAATCCGACCGGACCCTTAACGCCCGAAGCGGTGGAAATGCCATTCGATGCCTTCAGAGCCGAAACTACCACCACCCGCGCGGAACGCAAGGAGGAAAGATGAACTTGCAGGAACGGAACGAAGTCCTCGCCGTCGCGCGCATCCTCCGCTGCCCGCCGTCGCGCATCGCTTGCGCCGGGGGCTTCGACCTCGACCGCATCGACCGGCTCCTCGCCACCCGGGGGCA
>JAFSUH010000230.1 GCA_017445365.1 Kiritimatiellia bacterium
CACCGCCCTCCAATGCGAGAAAGGCCCGCCGCTCTCCATCGAGGACGCCGCGAGAGGAACGAACCCGCGCTTCTCCGAGGGCGGCGACTACAGGGTCAACTGCCAACGTTGCGTCGCGGCCTACGAATTGCGGCGCCGCGGCTACCGCGTGGAGGCCAAGCCGAAGCCCCGGTCCAGGATCGACAAGCTTGTGGGATGGGGGACGGAAGTTTTTGGCATCCAGCCGGACTCTTGGGCGACAGGCAAGGGGCCGATGTCCGGGATGAGCGGGGCGCAGATGCGCGCATTTCTCGAAAGCCAACCGGACGGGGCGCGGTTCGTCGTCTGGCTGTCGCGGGGGTTGCGCAAGTCCGGGCACGTATTCAGCGCCGAAAAGGTCAACGGGACTCTCCGCATCGTGGACGGGCAGGGTGGCGTGCTCGACGCTTCGGGGCACCTGCTGGAAATCCGGCGCCTTGGGCAGTGGCGGGGGTATTGGGCCGTCCGGGTTGACACGAGCCCGGTCACGGGGGATGTTCGAGTTTTGCAAAGTGCAGTTCAAAGGAGCCAACCATGATCACGGAATCGGAAGCCAGGGCGCTGGCGGAAAAAGCGCTTGCCGAGTTCAAGCGGGAAAACAGGTGCTGGAAACGGGCAAAAATCTCCGAAGTCGCGCCGGACGATTGTTTCGGAGAGTACGCCTTCGGCGTCGAAATCGACCCGAAAGACCCCTATTTCTTCGCGGGCGTCGATGTAAACAAGGAAACCGGAGAGGCCCGGGTCTCCCCTCCCTTCCCGCGCTGATGAAGGAGATGCGGGAGCCATGAGCAAACGAAACGAGACGATAGCCGACATCCTCGCGGAAATGCGCGACGAGGAGCACAACGACTTCCTGACAAACAACGACTTGCGGGACTTGGCCGACCGCCTCGAAGCGGCGCACAAGGAGGACCAGAAACGGCAGAAGGCGTTTTTGTGGAACATCGTCAACGAGGCGACCGACGGGGACAAGAGCGAAGGAATGCGGCTCGGCTGGATTCTAGCCTCCGTCTCGACGGCGCTGGGAAACACCTTGGAATCCTACTTTGCGAAGAAAGGCGCGGAATGAGAAGGCTGGACCGCAGCGAGTGCGCCATTCTTCCGTTGGTTCTCAAGGGCAAGTGGTTCCGCATGATCGAATCCGGCGGAAAGCGCGAAGAATACCGGGCCGCGACGCAGTATTGGGGCAAACGGTTCGCCAACTGGCTCAATCCGTTCGCGGGGTTGGAGAAGGTGGTGGAGTTCCGTCTGGGATACGCCACCGACGCACCGCGCATGGCCTTTGCCGTCCGGGAGGTGCTCCGCCGTTATCCGGCCCCGCACCCGGAATGGGGCGAAGTCGCGGGCGAGGAACATTTCGTGATTCGTCTCGGCGGACGGGTGGAACTGGGAGGCGGGAAATGACCCTCGGCAACATCCTGGCGCTCGCGGCCTGTTCCGCCATGACCGTGATCGGCGTGTTCCTGGCCGTCCAGGCGGGCCGGTGGATCGGCTACCGGGAACGGGTCGAAGAGGAACGCCTGCGCCGGGACATCCGCTGACGGCCTATCCGGTAGTGCGCTGAC
>JAFSUH010000231.1 GCA_017445365.1 Kiritimatiellia bacterium
CCGGCGCAGGACGCTCCGGCGGGCGCGGAGAAGCCCGCGGCGGAAAAGCCCGCCGAAAAGGCTTCCGTCCCGTTCACGGGCAACGTCGGCCCGGTGGACGTCCCGGCGAAACCGGCGGACGGAACCCCGGCCGAACCGGCGGCCCCGAAAGCCGAGCCGAAGCCCGCGGAAAAACCGTCCCAGGCGGTCAAGAACATGATCGACCTGATCTAGTTCCCCTTCCAGACCAAAGAAACGGCCGCCTTCCGGCGGCCGTTTTCCTGTTCCGCGGGGACTTCCCGCACGCCCGGCGGCGGAGCCGCCTCCGGTCCCTTCCCGCGTGGCCGCCCTACTTCTTCTGCCCCGGCAGCCAGGAGACGAGAATCTTTTTCGCCTCGGGGGCGGCGATGCGTTCGGGGTATCCGCGGATCTGCACGTCGGCGGCGTCGCCGCCCGCCTCCACCATCAGGATTTCGGTGCCCGGCACGATGCCGCGGGCGACCAGTTTCTTGCGCGCGGCCGCGGGCAGGGAAACGTCCACCACGAGGGCGCTCATCCCGCGGGGCAGCTCCGGGAGGGGGGTGACGACATTGACGGGCGGCTCGTTGTTCCGGTGGCGCTTAAGCGAGGAGAGGATGCCCGACCACTTCTTCCCCGCTTCGGCGTCGGAGCGGAGGAACTCCCCGAGCGCGCTGATGCGCTCCAGGAGAGTCGCGGGGACGATGTGCTCGACGCCGCAGGCGGCTTCGTCGGCCTGCACGGGGTCGATGCCCAAGGTCTCGCCGAAGAAGCGGCGGAGGGTGACGTGCGCGCCGGCGACGCGGGCGGCGACCTTGAGGCCTTCGGGGGTGAGGGAAACGTCCCCGTACGGCTCGCAATCGACGAGCCCCTGCGCCTTCAGGGACTTGAGCGCGGCGGAAACCGTGGAACGGTGCAATCCCAGGGCGGAGGCGATCAGCGACGAGCGGACGCCTTCGCCGGCGACGCCGCGGGCGAGGCGGAGGATGGCTTCGAGATAGTCCTCGGTTCTGGCGTTGACGGGCCTGTTTTCCATGACCCGAACCATAGCGCGGCCCGGGGCACTGGCAAGGCAAAAGTTTTGTCGGACAAAACTTTTGCCAAGGGGCGGGGACCCGTTGCTTGCAGGGTCTCCACTGCGTGTGGCCCCAAATGGCGTTTTGCCAAGCATTGGCAAAATGTTTTCCGCGCGCGGCGGATGGTTTTGCCAAGCATTGGCAAATTTCGCCCGATTTTGCCAAGCATTGGCAAAATGTTTTCCGCGCGCGGCGGATGGTTTTGCCAAGCATTGGCAAATTTCGCCCGATTTTGCCAAGCATTGGCAAAATGCGGTTCGGGCGCGGCGGGTTGCCGGGGGCGGCGCCTAGAACCGCGGCACGTAGGTGATGCGGATTTCCCGCGCGCCGTGGGGACGCAGCTTGAGGAAGGTTTCGCCGGTGGGCAGCGCTTCCGGCAGGATTTCCGCCGTCTCCGGCTCCGCGCGGAAGCGGTCGGACCAGTTGTACGCGAGAAGCGCCTCTTCGGGCACTTCGCCCGGGAACGAGACCGAAATGCGGTTGAAATCGCTTTCCACCTTCGCCTCGACGCCTTCCGTCTGCACGATGCCTTTCGCGCCGGGGATTTCGTAGAGCACGTAGTCGAAGTCCCACTCCGAGGGAATCCGCGCGACCTCGCGGAAATGCTCCGGCTCCGTGGCGAAAAAGTCGACGTAGTTTTTCCGGCACGTGAGCACGTGGCTTGCCCCGTGGCGGACCATGAAGCCGTGCATCCCGCCGGGTTGCCCGCGCGAGCGCTTGGGCGGGTACTCCATCTCCACGTACCCCGGCGGGAAGCCGTAATAGTCGCACGCGAGCATTTCCCGGCCGATCAGGATCGGCAGGTACGCGATGTGCCCGTGGCCGTACGCGTGGACCGCCTTCCCCGCGACCAGGAGCCGCGTCCCCTCCCCCGTGCGGGCGCGCGCCTCCTCCACCAGCGCGTGGATGCTCGGCGGCATCCCCTCGAAGGGCTGGTGGGTCTTCCCGGCCCAGTAGCGCGCGGTCGAGGCGCTCCCCGCCGCCAGGCACGCCGCGACCGCGGCCCATGCCGCCGCCCACG
>JAFSUH010000232.1 GCA_017445365.1 Kiritimatiellia bacterium
ACCTTCTTCCTTCTCTACTTCTTGCTTCCCCCCCTCAGGAATCCTGTCGAAAATTCTCTGTGCCTCGGTGCCTCTGTGTGAGTCTTCTTTCTTTTCAATTCAAGTGCGCGGCAAGATGCCGCACCTCCGAAAAATCCTGTCATCCTGTCCAAAACTTCTCTGCGTCTCCTGCGTCTCTGCGGGAAACCTTTTTCTTTTCAATTCGCGTGCGCGACAAGATGCCGCACCTCCAAACACGCGGCTGGAAGCCGCATCCCCAAAAATCCTGCCCATCCTGTAAATCCTGTCGAAAAAACTCTGTGTCTCCTGCGTCTCTGCGGAAACTTTGTCTCACGACGGCGGGGACGCCGTCTCCACATCGGCGGACCCGACAAGCGGGTCCCTCCCCTCTTTCAATGCCCCCGGAGGGGACTTTCAATGGGTTTCAATGTTCCAACCCTTCGCGGGCCTTGCGGAATTCGCGCGAGACCATTCCTCGCGGTCTGGCTCAAAACCAGTTTTCGAGCTGCAACCCGGGAATGCGGGCGAAGTGTTTCGTGTTGCCCGTCACGAGCGTCATGCCGTGTTCGAGGGCGGTTGCCGCAATCAGGAGATCGGCATCGGCGAGAGGAGTGCCAGAGGCTTCCAGTTCCGCCTTCAAGACACCGAAACGCATCATCACGGCCTTTGTGACGGCACCTTCGTCCAGAATGCCGACAAGTCGCTCGACGCGACCGCGCTCGGCTTCGGGGTTGCGGGCTTTCGCGGCACCGTAGGCCAACTCGCCGACGCTCATCAGGGAGAGGGCGCAACGCTCGTCGCAAGCCCGCCATGCGGCCACCACCCTTGGCACGGCCTTGAGGAGGCCGATGCAGATGTCGGTATCCAGCAGTTTCACAGGGAAACCTCGCGGCCCGCCGTCCGCGCCGCTTCGATGTCGGCGATGATTTCGGCGGCCGTGCGGCTGTCATCCCAGGAGCCGACCAAATCTTCCATCTCGCGCTTTTGCCGCAGGACATCCGGATCGGACGTGCCCCCCGCCGTCTCGCCGGTGCCGTGGACGACCACCCAATCGAAAATGGACAGAATCTCCCGGTTCAAGCTGCGACGGTGCCGACGGGCTCTTCTCCGCAAGGCCGCGAGGGTGCTTTCCGGCACGTTGTTCACTTCAAGTTGGGTCATGGCGTCCATGGTTGGCAAAAAAGGTATCCCGAAATGCTCCGCGAAAGTCAAATGGAAATGCAATCTCATTCCCTGTCTCTGTCTCTGCGGGAAACTTCTCTCTTTCAATTTGCGTGCGCGACAAGATGTCGCACCTCCGAACCCCGAAAACGACGGCGGAGACGCCGTCGCTACATCCGCGAAGCGCGAGATTACGGAATTTCCTGCGAGATTACGGAAAAAAGGGACAGTTCAATACTTTTCAATGCCCGCGAAGCGGGGTTCAATGGCCTTCCATGTTTCCGCCGCTGGTTCCGGTTGCCGTCGCAGGTTGCCGATGTTTGGCAAATACGGAAAACGCGCGGCTTGCCGCGCGTTCTCTTCCTCACTTCTTACTTCTTACTTTTTACTTCTTACTTATCGCCGCCATCGGCGGGTTCCACGTGGTCGAGGTGGCCGACGATGATGGTCCTTACCGGCGCGGTCTTGCTTCCCAGCACCTGCCGCGCGCCGTTGCCCTCGTCGAGCACCAACACGTCCTCCCCCACCCCGGTCCCGGCGTGGTCCATCGCGAGCACCACCGCCCCCGTCGGGTTCCGCTTCTCGTCGATCTTTTCCACCACGAGCAGGCGGTGCCCCTGGTAGTCGGGGTGTTCGATGGTGCTCGTCACCGTCCCGATCACACGTCCCAGAATCATGCCTTCTCCCCTTTCCAGCCTTCGCTTGCCACGGTGTCGACGATTCCCACGATGGCGTGGTCCACCGGCACGAACCAGCGTTCCAAGGTCAGTGCGGCTTCGCGGCCGCCTTCGAAGTACACCAGCTCCTCCGGCCCGGCCATTCCCGTCGAATCGGCGCACACGACCGTGCCGCCCTTCGCCTTGCCCGCCTTGTCCAGCGGCTGGACGACGAGCAGGGGGACGCCCTCCAGCCCCTCCACCACCGTGGAGGCGACGACCGTGCCGACGACTTTCCCCAGCTGCATGTCTCAACCTTCCGGGTTTTCGCCGGCGAGCTTGATGGCTTCGGCCTGGTTGAAGCGGGTGGAAGAGGCGATTTCGTCCAAAATCGACTTCGTCGGCGCGGACAAAATCCGGCACTTCGCGGCGCCGCCGCGCGCTTCGAGCGCCGCGGTCGCAAGGCTTTCGGCCTCTTCGATGTCGTAGAGGTCGCCCTGCAAAATGGCGAGGCCCTTGCCCGCCATGCGCGGGTCGCCCGCGCGCAGTTCCAGCAACTCCACCGGCACGCCCTTCAAGGCGCGTTCGGTCGCTTCCAGGCACGCGGAAACCGTCGGCGTTTCCAAAATCAGGATCGGCCCTTCGCCCATGGTGCGGCGCTCGCCGAGGAGCCCGTCGTACAACGCCGGGGCGATGTCGGGGAGGAAGGTCGAATCGGCGACGTCGTTTCCGCCGTGGTACATCGCTTCCCGCGCGGCCTCTTCGACGGACGCGGTTGAGCCCGCGAAGACGAGCAGGTACCGGCCGCTTCCGATGGTTCCGGCGCGGAGCAGCGAAATGGGGGACTTCTTCAACACCGCGTCCGCGGCGAAGATGCCGGAGGGGACGGAGTCGAATTCGATGGCGGCGAGGGCGGGGGCGATTTTCATGGGTCTCTCCTATACGATGCGGAAACTGTCCACCAGCGTGCACCGGCGGATGCGGGAAAAACTGCGGGAAGTGGTGATGCCTTCGCCGGTCGGCGAGGCGATGGTGAAGCTCGTGTAGCCCTCCCCTCCCCAGCCGAGGCCGCTCAGGGACGGGCCGTTCTTGACGAAAATCGAGCAGTTGCACCGGCGGGCCATGTCGCTCAAGGCATCGATGTTCCGCGAATGCATGATGGCCGTGTGGAAGCACTTGCCTTCCATCGCGAGGGCGAGGTCGATGGCTTTCGCCGTGTCCGGCACGCGGGTGACGGGCATCACCGGCATCATCTGCTCGGTCCAGAGCAGCGGGTGGTCGTTGGGGACTTCCACGACGGCGAGGCGCGTCGAAGCGGGCGCGGCGATGCCGATTTCGGCCAGTATCCTGTCGGCGTTCTGGCCAATCCATTTTTTGTTGACAACGGCTTTTTTGCCCGGGCCGTTCATCTTCGAGAAGATCACCTGCTCCATCGCCGGGATTTTCTCCCGCGGGATGACGACGGCGTTGTTGCGCTTCATCGATTCGATGAGCTTGTCGGCGACCGAGGCGACCACGACGGTTTCCTTCTCTTCGATGCAGATCAGGTTGTTGTCGAAGCTGGCGCCCGTCACGATGGACTTGCCGGCCCGTTCGATGTCGGCGGTGTCGTCCACGACGGCGGGCGGATTGCCCGGCCCCGCGCAGATGGCGCGCTTGCCGGCGTTCATCGCGGCGTGGACCACCCCCTCGCCGCCGGTCACGGAGAGCACGCGCACGCCGGGGTGGTGCATCAGTTCCCCGGCGGCTTCGACGGTCGGCTGGGAGATGCACGCGATGGCGTTGGCGGGTCCGCCCGCGGCCATGATGGCGCGGTTGATGAGGACCACGGTCTTGACGGAGACCAGCCGCGCCGCGGGGTGGACGGAGAAGACGACCACGTTGCCCGCGGAGAGCATGCAGATGGAGTTGCAGATGATGGTGGCAATCGGGTTGGTGGTCGGGGTGATCGCGCCGATGACGCCGTAGGGCGCGTATTCGACCAAGGTCAGCCCGCGTTCGCCGGTGTAGGCGCGCGGTTGCAACCCTTCGACGCCGACGCTTTTTTCGATGGCGAGCGCGTTTTTCTCGACCTTGTCCTCGAAGCGGCCGTACCGCGTTTCCTCGACGGCCTCGCGCGCCAGCTCCGCGGAGTGCTCGCGCATGGTCCGGCGGATGGCCTCGATGATGCGGCGCCGCACGTCGAGAGGCAGGGCCTGGAACGGCCCCATCGCCGCGCGGACGGCGGCGACGGCCCCGTCCACGGTGGGGAACACGCCGGGCTCGCCGGCATACGCCTCCAGCGGGCCGTGGCGGCCGTCGCCGGGGACGGGGG
>JAFSUH010000233.1 GCA_017445365.1 Kiritimatiellia bacterium
GCGGCGAAGGCGGGCGACCGCCCCGCGCCGCCGCAGGGCGCGCGGAGCGTGCGGCTGGATTCGTTCGGCTCGATGACGTACGCGGGGCTTTTGAGCCTGATTTACGCGAAAGTCACCCCGGAGGACCCGCGGGTGGAAGCGGCGACGGAATGGGCGCGGCGGCACTGGACCCTGGAGGAAAACCCGGGACGCGGGCCGGAGGGGCTGTACTACTTCTACAACATCCTGGTGAAATGCCTGGACACGGTCGGCGAAGAGGCCTTCGCCGTTCCCTCCGGCCGCACGGTGGAATGGCGGAAGGAAGCCGTCGAAAAGCTGCTGTCGCTCCAGCGGGAGGACGGCTCGTGGGCCAACGCCGCGAACCGCTTCTGGGAAGGCGATCCGGCGCTCGTGACCGCCTACTGCGTCCTCACCCTCCAAAAGGCCCTCGGCAACTGGTAGGTGCCGCGGACACTTCGTAAGGAGGGAAAGCCGCGCGCGAAGTCCGCAAGGTCCGCAAAGTTTCGGGAGCCGCGGAGTTTTTTCGGGCAGGATGGCCGCCACGCTTGCGGAGGACGTTTCGAAGGCCGTCGAAAGCCATCGGGTTTGACAGGCGAATTCCCAAAGGGAAAAGCCAACGTTTTCTTTCCCTTTGGGAACCCCGCGGGTTCAATCCGGTCTTCCGGTCAACCGGTCTTCCGGTTTCCCGACACCGCCCGCCTCCCCCCTGCCCGCCAAAATCCCCCGCCAGGGCGCCCGCCCCCGCATGGCGTCACCCTCGAAAGAGCGCGGCAAGACTTGGGGCCCCGAACGCAAAGCAACCCCCGCTTGAGGCCCCTTCCGGAGGTGCGGCGTCCCGCCGCGCTGTTGCATCCGAAGATGACGAAGCGCGACTCAATCCTCTCGAAAAACGCCCCGTGTCCCGCCGACGCGCGCGTTGCGCCAAAAGCGGGGCGTCAGGTCTTCGCGCGTGCCGTCTTTCAGGAGGCGCCAGAAACGCTGGTTGGTGGCCGGCGAATCGAGCCCGCCCAGTTCCCGCCGGTACGGCCCGAGCTTGAGGTAGTCGATGGCCGCAAGAACCTCCGCGTCGTCGAAAGTCTCCCGCCCGCTGTACCACGCGACTTTGAGCGTGGGCCAACGCGCCTTCACGAAACGGGCGAGCCGCCCGACTTCCGCCGGGTCCGCGTCGCCGCCCATGAAAGCGAAGCAGGTGATGCCCCCCCCGTATTTCTTGACCATCGCCTCCACGGCGGCCTCGTCGAGCGGCTCGCCCGCGTCCTCCTGCAAGTACGGGCTGTGGCAGCCGGGGCAGCGGAAGGGACAAGCCGCGATGTTCACCGCGAGGGTCGTCTCGTCGGGCACCTCGCGGAAGACGATGTCGTAGCCCGCGCTTCTAAGCATGGACGGCCGCCAGCTCCGCAACCGGCGCGGCTTCCGTTTCCGGCGGGGGCGCGGGCATGGCGGCGGGCGCGGAAGGAACGCACTCCTCCTTCCCGTGGTAGTGCCGCCGGGCCGCCTCCGCCTGCCGCGCGAGCGAGAAGGCGCTGACGCGCTTCAGGTACCCGATGACGCGGGTCAGGTAATCGACGTCTTCCGAACCGCACTCGGGGCACGCTTTCAGGTACCGCTTGTCGATGTGCCCGCACGCGTTGCAGAGGGTGTTGGGGATGTTGAAGGTGAAGTAGTTCGTCCCTTCGCGCGCGGCGACGCGGAGGAGCTGGCGGTATTGCGCTTCGCTCAAGTGTTCGGCGAGGTTCGCGTGGAGGGCGCTTCCGCCGGTCAGCCGCGAGACGTACCGCCGGCCGTGGAGGCGGAACTTGTCGAGCAGGGTGAGCGATTCGTCCTCGACCGCGTAGAAGTAGCTGTTGAAGCAGTCGCGCGGCACCCGGTAGCCGTCCTCGCGGTCCCATTTCGCGTGCTTCACCCCGACGTTTTCCGCGGGGATCATCTCGCAGTTGAAAAGCGTCCCGTCGCGCGAATGTTTCCGGTTGCACGTTTCGAAGACGCCGAGGACGTCCGAGACGAATTTTTCGTATGCGGGGTTGTCGGAGATTTCGAGCCCGAGGAACTCCGCCGCTTCGACCAGGCCGTTGACGCCGATTGTCAGGTACTGGCGGCGGATGTTGACGTACCCCGCGTCGAAAAGCGGCAACATGCCTTTGCTTTGGAGCCACTTGAGGTTCTCGTCGTACGCCAGCTGCACCCGGTGCGCGTGTTCCACGATGCCCTCCAGGAACTCCAGGTAGCCGCGGCCCAGGCGGACGGCCTCCTGCACCGTGCGGTTGAGGTTGACGGTGAGCACGCTTTTCGAGCCCGTCGAAACGCCGCCCGCGCCGAGCGTGTAGCTGAAGCCGTTGTCGCGGATTTCGTTGCGCAGGCGGCAGCAGCTCGCCAGCGAATCCGCCCGGTCGGAGAGGTACGTGAAAAACGAGTGGCCCGCCGCGTACATCTCCGCGGTCAGGTCCGCGTACGCCGCGTCCTTCGCGTCGCCGTTTTCCGCGAGAAGCGCCATCGTTTCGACCGGGAAGGTGAGCGGGGCGCGCGTCCGCTCGCGGTTGAACCAGCGGAGGAAGCGGCGCTGGAGCCAGTCGAGGCCCTCCCAGTCGGGCGCGGTGCCGTCGGGGAAGCGGAAATCGCCGAAAATGCTCTGGAAATAGAAGCGGTCGAAATAGGAAATGTTCCAGAAGACGGCCTGGAAGTTGCGCGCGCCGGTGGGTTGGTTGAGGGAATAGACGATCTGCTCGAAGCAGTCGTCGATGACCTTGCCGATGGTGCGGCGCTTGCGGGAGAGGTCCACCGTCTCGTCCGCGCGGCGGAAGTAGTCCCCGCCGTATTCGCGGCCGAGGAAGTGGTTCATGTACATCAAAAATTCCGGCGTCGCGCACGCGCCGGAGAGCATGGAGGAGACCATGACAACGAGGTTCACGAATCCGCCGCAGAAGCTTTTGAGGTTCGTCGGCGCGGTGGAGTTGCCGCCGATGGACTTGGTCCCGTCGAGGAGCCAGGGGTACATCGTGATGCTCGCGCAGTAGTTCGCGAGGCTCGTCTCGTCGTTCTTGTAGAGGAAGTGGCCCGCGAGGAGGCGCAAATACCGGTCGGCCTCCTCCTTGCCGTACATCTCCTTGATCCGGTCGGTGAGGAGGCGCCGGTTGAGGCGGATGAACCCGCCCTTGGGCAGTTCCCCGACGAGGGTCGCGATGTTCTTGCGGTCCACGTTGGCGTTCGCGTCGAACTTGCTGCCCTGCGCGGCGTTGGGGGCGGCGCAGTAATCGACCAAAAACCGGAGCCGCGCGGAGGTTTCGCGGTCCTCGGCGTGGCGCTGGCGGTAGAGCATGTAGCTTTTGGCGACCGCGTGGTATCCGAGGGCCATGAGCGCGGTTTCGACGCGGTTCTGGATTTCCTCGACGCCGATGCCTTCGCGCAGGGGAATGCGGGCGAGGATGTCGCAGAGGGTGTCTTCGTCGGCGACGGCGTCGACGGAGAGGAAGGCCTTGCGAACGGCATTTTTGATTTTGTCAAGCGAGAAAGGTTCGCTCTTGCCGTCGCGCTTGCGGATGGTGAGGGGATTTTGCATGAAAAGTGCGGAAATGCTAGGAAAATGGTTGGTAAAACGTTTCGGGAACTTTTTTGCTCCCGGACGGGTTGCCGGGAGGGTACCTTGCCCGCCGCCGCGGTGCAAGCGCGGCGGAAAATCCCACCCGCCGCGCGCATTTTTCACTTTGCCGGTGCTTGGCAAAACCGCATGCGTTTTGCCAAACATCGGCAAATCGCCCTTCCGCCGATTTCGTTTCGCCCCGCGGCGGCGGGTGTGCTAGCGTTGCGGCATCTTCCGAAAGGCCCTCCCGATGCTCGCCCCTTCCCCGCAACCGCTCCGCATTTCCTGGCACGAGGAAAGTCCCGCCCGCGCGGCGGAAGAACGGCTTTTTTCCGTCGTGGTCCCGACGTGGAACAACCTGCCGTACCTCCAGGCCTGCCTCGGTTCGCTCGCGCGCCATTCCGCCTTCCGCCACCAGGTCGTCCTCCACGTCAACGACGGAAGCGACGGCACGCTCGATTTCGCGCGCCAAAACGGGTTCGCCTTCACGCATTCGCCCGAAAACATCGGCATCTGCCACGCGATGAACGCCGCCCGCGCGCTGGTCAAAACGCGCTACCTCTTCTACGTCAACGACGACATGGTCTTCCTCCCCGGCTGGGACACCGCCCTTTGGGATGCCGTCCGGGAAATCGGCCACGAGGACTTCTTCCTTTCCTCAACCATGATCGAGCCGTATCCGACGAACTCGAAACCGGTCATCGCCGAAAAGAACTACGGCGGCGACACGGAGCGCTTCGACGAGGCGGGGTTGCTCCGCGACTACCGCTCTTTCGAAAAGGCCGACTGGTCCGGGGCGACGCGCCCGCCGAACCTCGTGCCGGTCCGCCTCTGGGACCTGGTCGGCGGCTACGGCACGGAGCTTTCCCCGGGGTTCTATTCCGACCCCGACTTTTCCGCGAAGCTCTGGGCGGCGGGCGTCCGCGAGTTCCGCGGCGTCGGCGCCTCGCGCGTGTACCACTTCGTCTCGAAGTCGCTCGGGCGCATCGTGCCGAACCCCGGCCGCATCCAGTTCATCCGCAAGTGGGGGATTTCCACGGCGGATTTCCAGCGGATCGTCCTGCGGCTGGGCGAGCCGTACGCGGGCCCTCTCGCGGACCCCGACGCGGCCGCGTGGCGCCGCGCCCGCCGCAAGGCCCGTTTCGAATCCCTCTTCGCCCGCGGCTGAACGCTGTCAAAGGGGGGGGATTGCCCCGCCCCGCCCATTCATGGTGCGGGGACCCCAAGAAACCCCCAAGAAGCAAGCTCCCTGGGGACCCCCAGAAACCCCCAAGAAGCAAGCTCCTTGGGGACCCCCAGTCTTGTCGCGTTTGTTCCCGTTTGTGCCGTCCACTGGAAAAAAAGTCTCACGCAAAGTACGCCAAGTCCGCGAAGGATTGGGACAATGAAAGTCATTGAAAGCCCCCTGCGGGGGCATTGAAAAGGGAAATTTTGACAGGATTTACAGGATTGTCAGGATTCCCGAGAGGGGAAGTAAGAAGTAAAGATGGAAGAAGGAAGAAGTGCGGATGCGGCGCGGCTGGCATTGCGACTGGGGGATGCGACATCTTGTCGCGTTTTTATCCGTTAGTGCCGTCCACTGGAAAAAAGTCTCACGCAAAGTTCGCAAGGTTCGCGAAGGTTTTGATATTGAAACATTTTAAGCCACAAAGAACACAAAGACCGCAAAGAATCTTGTTCGGAGAGACACAAGGAGTTTTGTGCGGGGTTACGGGAAACAGACCTGTTTTCATCTACAAATCCTGTCAATCCTGTAAATCCTGTCGAAAAACTGTGTCCCTTTTTCACTTGCCACGGCCCCGACAAGCGGGGTCCTCCCTTGCAAGCGGCTCGCCGGGGACGGCTCGCCCCACCGGGATGCAAGCCGACGCCTTGCCGGGGCGGCGCCCTGGCGGGGGAGTTCGGCGGGCATCGGGAGAGGCGGGCGCGTCCGGGATTTCGGATTTTGGGGATGTCCGATTGAACCTGCGGGGTTCCAAGAGGGAAGGGCAAGCGTGTGAGATTCCCTGTTGGGAATTCGTTTGTCCCAACCCGAAAACCCGACATCCCGACAACCCGAAAA
>JAFSUH010000234.1 GCA_017445365.1 Kiritimatiellia bacterium
CCATCGCGGCGCGCGCGTCGGAGGCCTCCTTGCCGGAAGCGGCGAGTTCCTTTTCCAGGGCGGCGATGGCTTGGCGCTTTTCCGCTTCTTCCGCGGCGAGCGTTTCCGCTTCCGCTTCCCATTCGCGGCGCTGTTCCGCGAGCGAGAGCGGGTTGGATTCGTCCGCCTGCGGGAGGAAGAGTTCCGCCGCGCCGGTGGCGGAAAGGAAAATGCCGTCGCGCGTCACGTAATCGGGGCCGTCCGCGGCGGGCGGCAGCGGGATGGCCGCCGCGTCGGGAACGACGCGCACGCGGGAGAGGAGGCGGGAGAGGACGCCCGCCCAGGCCTTGGCGGGTTTTACGTGCGCAAGGAGCGGCTCGCCCGCGCCCGGCGGCGTTACGGGCGGCGCGCCGTCCGCGGGGAAGAGGAAGCGGGCGCTTCCGACCTTTCCCTTGGCCAAGTCCCCGCAGAGGGAGAGCGCCAGCTCGGGCGTTTCGCAGAGGAGCGCGTCGAGCCAGGGGCGCAGGGCCGTTTCGAGCGCGCGGGCGAAAGGCTTTTCGGCGCGCACGCGGTCGGCGAGCGTGCCCGCGAGGCGCGGGTCCTTCAGGAGCTTCCGCGCGCCGGGCGGGAAGCCGACGGCCGCCTTCGCGCCCTTGACGAGGTCGATTTTCGCCTGCGTCGCGGAAAGGGAGCGCTGGAGGACCGCCGCCGCCCGCTGGGTTTCCGCGAGGGCCGCGGCGCGCGCCTGCCGCTTTTTCTCCGCGGCGGCGAGCGCTTCCGAGGCCGCCACGCTTTTCGCTTCGAGCGCCGCGGCTTCCTCCGCGAGGGAGGCGAGCCGCTCCGCGAAGCCCGCCGCGGCGCGTTCGGCGTCGTCCTTTTCGGAGAGGAGGCGTTCCTTGCGGAGGCGGTTGCTGCGCGAGGCGGCTTCGAGCTGGTCGAGCTCGGCCTGGCGGCGGGCGAGGACGTTTTCCAGCTGCACGACCTCCTGGCGGAGCTGCTGGAGGCGTTCGCGCAGGGCGCGGGTTTTCGCGTCGGCGGCGGCGAGGGCGGATTGCTTTTCGCGGTCCGTCGCGGCGGCGGCTTCGGCCGCGGCGGCCGTCTTCGCCTTTTCGGTTTCGAGTGCCGCGAGGGTCTCGGCGTGGAGTGCGAGGGCCGCGTGGGCGGACTGGGTTTCCGCGTCGTCGCGCGCGAAGAGGGTGTCGAGTTCCGCGACGCGCTCGCGGTTGGCGCGCACGCGCTCTTCGGCCATGGCCTTGCGCGACTTCGCGGCGGCGGCTTCGTCGAGGGCCGCGGCAATGGCGGTTTCGAGCGTGCCGATGGCCGCGCGGAGGGTTTCGGCGGCGGTGGCGGAGGCTTCGACGTCGGCTTTGAGCCGTTCCTCTTCGGCGCGCTTGGCGGCGAGGGAGGAATCGAGGGACGCGAGGGAGGAATCGAGGGACGCGAGGCGGAGGCGGCCGAGGTACGCTTCGAGCGCGGCGAGGCGCTCGCGGAGGGCCTTGTAGCGGCGGGCCTTGCCGGCCTGGCGCTGGAGGGAGACGAGCTGGCGGGAGAGCTCGCGGATGACGTCGTCGGCGCGGTCGAGGTTGGCCTGGGTGTGGTCGAGCTTGCGGAGGGCCTCGCGGCGGTCGGCCTTGAAGCGGGCGACGCCGCTGGCTTCCTCGAAGACGGCGCGGCGGTCGTCGGGGCGGGAGGAGAGGATGAGGTCGATGTGGCCCTGCTCCATGACGCAGTAGGAGGAGGTGCCGATGCCGGTGTCGAGGAAGAGGCGCTGGATGTCGCGGAGGCGGCAGGGGGAGCGGTTGAGGAAGTACTGTCCTTCGCCGGAGCGGAAGACGCGGCGGGTGACGGTGACGTCGTGGTAGTCGGTGCCGAGGGTCTCTTCGCAATCGGTGAAGGTGAGGGAGACCTCGGCCATGGCGAGGGGGCGGGCGGTGTCGGTGCCGTTGAAGATGACGTCGGTCATGGCGGCGCCGCGGAGGGCCTTGGGGGACTGTTCGCCGAGGACCCAGCGGATGGCGTCGGAGACGTTGCTCTTGCCGCAGCCGTTGGGGCCGACGATGGCCATCATGCCGGGTTCGAAGACGAGCTGGGTCCGCTCCGCGAAGGACTTGAAGCCGACCATTTCGATGGATTTGAGGTACATGGGAAGGGAAGAGCTTACACGTCCCGGAGCGGAAAGCCAAGAATCCGCGGCAGCCTTTTGCCCCCGCCGCCGGACGCCCCACGCCGCGCTTGCTTCCACCCGGCGGGGCGACTAAAGTTTCCGCTTGCGGTCTTCCGGCCGCGCCCCACCAACCCCTCCCCCAAGGATTCCAACATGCAAGCTCTCTGGTATTTCGCCCCGTTCGGCGCCGTCGTCGCCCTCCTCGTCGCCTTCCTCTTCCACCGCCTGATGACCAAGGCCGACCCCGGAAACGCCCGCATGCAGGAAATCGCCGGATACGTCCGCGAAGGCGCCATGGCCTACCTCCTCCGCCAGTACAAGATCGTCGGCGTCGTCTTCGTCGCCCTTTTCGTCATCTTCGCCGTCCTCGCCTGCTACGGCATCCAGAACCCCTTCGTCCCCATCGCCTTCCTCACCGGCGGCTTCTTCTCGGGCCTGTGCGGCTACATCGGCATGCGCACCGCCACCGCCGCCTCCTCCCGCACCGCGCAGGGCGCCTCCCAGTCGCTCAACCGCGGCCTCCAGGTCGCCTTCCGCTCCGGCGCGGTGATGGGACTCGTCGTCGTCGGCCTCGGGCTCGTGGACATCTGCGTGTGGTACGCCATCCTCGACAAGCTCGTCTACACCGACGCGCACATGGCCTCCGGCCTCGACTTCCTCGGCATGACCATCGTCCCCGCCGGGTGCACCGCCGCCGAAAAGCTCATCCACATCACCACCACCATGATCACCTTCGGGATGGGCGCCTCCATGCAGGCCCTCTTCGCGCGCGTGGGCGGC
>JAFSUH010000235.1 GCA_017445365.1 Kiritimatiellia bacterium
AGGTCCCCGGATTCGCCCCGTCGTGCGTTTGGTACGCCCCGTACACCCCCATCCACGTCGGAAAGGCGCTTGCCGTCCCCGCCAGCCCCAAAACCGCCAACCCGACGGCCAACGTCTTTTTCGCCGGTGTGGTCTTTTCCTTGTCGGAGCTTTTCATGGGAAAGGCTTTCCTGTGGGGGGGTGAAAACGAAAACTCGATTCCAAGCAGACCAATTTCCCGCCGTTCGGTCAAGCGGGAAAGGCCTCCGGGGTGCATCTTCCTTCTCTACTTCTTGCTTTCTTCTTCCACGGACACGCGGCTGGAAGCCGCATCCCCCAAAAATCCTGTCGAAAGCTCCCTGCGTCTCTTGCGTCTTTGCGGGAAACTTTGTCTTCCGGGGTGGTGCGGAATTGCGGAATTTCGTGCGGGATTGCGGTCGCGACAAGCGCGCCCCTCCCGGACAATCCCCTCCCGAATTCTTTGCGTTGCTTGCGTTCTTTGTGGCAGGAAGTGTTTCAATGCCCCCGCAGGGGGCTTTCCATGGTTTTCAATGTTTCTCCCCCTCGCGCGTTCGAAATCCTTTCGGATCAAAGGGGAATCCGCGGACGCCGAGAACGGCACCTCGCTTCTGGGACCTGAATCCCGCCGGGGCTCCCCGTGCCGGGAGGAATCAAGGGGCGAAATCCGCGTAGTTCACGTAGTCGATGCCGTGCGCCGCGGCGGGACGGCCCGAATAGACGACCGCCGTCCTGCCGGCGTTCGGCACGAGGGCCGCCAGCTTCGCCACGTTTTCCGCGAAGGATTCGTGGAAACTCATCGACGACTTGATTTCGTAGAGGTCGAGCGTGCGGCCGTTTTCGACAAGCAGGTCCACTTCGAATCCCTTGTAGTCCCGCACGAAATGCAGATGGGGTTCCAGCCCCCGGTTGAGGTGCCGTTTGAGCGCTTCCGCTACCACCAGGTTCTCGAACAGCCCGCCGAACAGGGGATCGCGCTCGACCTGGGCCGGATTCTGGATGCCGAGCAGGTGGCAGCACAGCCCCACGTCGGTGAAATACACCTTGGGGGCCTTGACGAAACGCTTCCCGAAATTGCGGTGGTAGCAGGGAACGGTGAACACCACGAAGCCCGCTTCCAGGACCGAAAGCCAGGCCTTGACGGTCGCGGCGCTCACGCCCGCTTCCGAGGCGATGGCCTCGTATTTCATCAGTTGCCCCACCCGCCCCGCCACCAGGCGCAGGAACGTCTCGAAGGGTCGCCGGTCCCGGAGGTTCAAAACCGCGTTGACGTCGCGCTCGACGTAGGTGGCGATGTAGTTGGAGAGGAACGTGGCGGGAGAGAGCCCTTCGGCCCAGATGCGCGGCAGGAATCCGCGGAAGACGAGTTCCTCGCGCTCCGGGAGGGCCATGGCCGAACGGATTTCGCCGATCGAGAGGGGCATCAGGATCGCGAGGGCGACGCGTCCCGCGAGCGTTTGGGAAATGCCCTCGCGCAGGGTCGGTTGGTGGGAGCCGGTGAGGATGTAGGCGCCTTTCCGGCCGGAATCGGCGTCCACGGCGACCTGTATGCGGCTGAGAAGTTCCGGGACCCGTTGCACTTCGTCGATGACGAGAGGCGCCGGATGGCGGCGCATGAAAGCCGCGCCGTCGGATTCCGCCGCCCGCCGTTCGTCGGGATCTTCGAGGTTCACGTAGCCGTACGACGGGAACAGGGCTTTCGCCAACGTCGTTTTCCCGCTTTGGCGCGGGCCCATGAGGGAAACCACGGGATATTCTTCCGCAAGCGAGAGCAACCAAGGGGCGATTTCCCTTTGAATCATCATGCCAGGTCCTTTTCGAAACGACGTTTGGATAAAAACAGAAATTCAATTTCCGTTTTTGGCAAAAGGGATGTTGCCAGCCGTTTCCGGCCGGGTCAAGCCGGCATGTTTGCGTCCTCGTGCGAGGCAATCCACCGCAACCGGGGCAAAACCCGGCAATTCCGCGCGTGCTTGTCCGAAAACTTTTCAATGCCCCCGGGGTAGCAAGGGGTCTGTCCCCGTTGCCCGGTCGCACGGTGGTTCCCCGGTCGGCGCCACGCCCGGTCGCACGGTGGTTCCCGGTTCGGCGTTACGCTCCGTTTCCCGTGCAAACGTTGGGTTCCCCTCTGGCGTCATCCCCGATCGAGCGCTCTTGCCCCGTCTGGCGTCACCCCGTTGTCCGTGCAAACGGTGGTTTTCCGTCTGGCGTCAGGTTCGGTCACGTGTAGGTCCTCGGATTCGCCCCGTCGTGCGTTTGGTAGCTCCCGTACACCCCCATCCACGTCGGAAAGGCGCTTGCCGTCCCCGCCAGCCCCAAAACCGCCATCGCCACGCCGACGGCAATCTTTTCTTTCAGGTGTTTTTCCATGGGAAGGACTTTCCTGTGGGGAATGAAATCGAAAACTCGATTCCAAGCAAACCAACTCCCCTCCTTCCCGTCAAGCGGGAAAAGCCTCCGGGTGCCCGTGCGCAACGGGTTGCCGCCCTTCCGGTCCCGGCGCCCCCCCGCCTTCCGCACCTCCAAACATCCAATCCTCTTTTTTCATTCGCCGCGGGACGGGGGAAACGGTATCGTCCGCGCGATGAAACGATTTTTCCTGTTTTCCCTCGCCCTTGCCGTCTCCCTTCCCCTCGCCGCCCTTGCCGCGGACGGCGGCAACGCCCCCGAAGCCGTTCCCGGAGAAGCGGAAGCCGCCGTCACGGCCGCCTCGGAAGGGCTGGAGGCCGCCCCGGCGGAAAAAATGGAGGAAAAACCGCTGAAAACGGCAAAAAAGAAGGCAAAACCCGCTGAAAAGGAAGCCGAAACGGCCGAAACCGGCGGAAATCCGTCCGAAAACGCGGAAAACGCGCCGGAAACGGTCGAAAGTCCGTCCAAAACGGTCGAAAACACCGAAAATTTCCCAGAAAACGCCGAAAACGGGCCCGAAACGCCCGCGGAACCGGCCGTTCCGGCCCCCGCGGCCCCCGTCGGCCCGCGATTGGCGAAAGCCGCAGCCCGCGCGCTTCCGGCCGGGGAGCCTTTCGCGGCCCTGGCCTCCCGCGCCTCGCTCGAAAAGCTGATCCGGCGCGACGGCGTCCTCCTCGATAGCTACGCCGCGGTCGTCGGAAAGAAAATCATCACCGTGGGCGACGTTTTCAACCTCTGCCAGGCGCGCTTGCAGCGTCTGGCCTCCTCCCCCGACCGCGCCGCCATCCGCCAGGAAGCGCAGGACATTTTCGACCGGACCCGCGACTCGCTCATCGCCGACGAGCTCGTCCTCCTCGCCTTCGCCGACGCCGGCGGCACCCTCCCCGCCCGGGCGATCGAAGACCACATTTCCGAAGTCCTCAACACCCGCTTCGGCGGCGATCGCGAAAAGCTCTTTTCCGCGCTGGCTTCGGCGCGGCTTTCGATGGACGACTGGCGCAGGAAGATGACCGACCAGCTCGCCGTCCAGGTGATGCGGCAGAAGGAAATCTCCGCGCGCCTCCTCGTCACCCCGGGCGATGTCCGCGCGGCCTACGAAGCGGACAAGGCGCAATACGCCCACCCCGCGCGCGTCCACATCCGCATGCTCTCCATCCCCCGAGGGACGACCCTGGAGGAGGTGGCGGCCTCCCGCCGCCTCGCGCAACGCATCCGCGAGCGCATCCTCTCCGGCGTCGCGGACTTCCCGCGGGCGGCGCGCCTGCTCTCCCACGCGACCGGCGCCGGGGAAAACGCGGGCGACGCGGGCTGGCACGATGTCGCGGACCTGATGCCCGGCGTGGCGGAAGCGGTGGAGCAGCTCTCCCCCGGCGGAATCTCGCCGGTGCTGGAAGTCCCGCCGTTTCTCTACCTGGTGCAGCTGGAAGAGCGGCAGGAGGCCGCGGTGGACGCCTTCGAGGACGTGGCCGACGAGATCGAAAGCAAGCTCAAGGCCGCGCAGTACGACAAGCTGGAAAAGGCCTGGCTCGACACCCTGAAGGGCAAGTACTTCGTCCAGACCTACCGCCACGAACTCTTCTAGGTGCCGGAGGCGCGTTGCTTGCGGGGACACCCCTGCGCGAGTCCCCGCGCCGCCTTCAACCCGTTTTGCCAATCTTCGGCAAATTTTCCCGGTTTTTGCCAGGCATCGGCAAAACCAAAAATGGCGCGGCGAAACTTGGGCCCCCCGCGAAGCTTGCTTCGTGGGGCTGTCTTGGGGTTCCCGGAAAGCCCGCTTTCCGGGGTTCGGCCGGGCATCCCCGCTTCTTCCTTTTTCCCTTCTTGCTTCGCCGTGGCGCGGCGGCTTGCCGCCGGACTACAGCGTCCCCTCGAACACCTTGCACGCCGGGCCTTCCAGCGTGGTCGAAGGGACGAGGCGGACCGCGAGCGTCCCGCCGGGCATTTCGACGGAAACCGGCTCCGCCGCCTCCGCCAGGCCCGCCGCGACGGCCGCGGCGGCGATGGCGACCGCGCCCGTCCCGCAGGCGAGCGTTTCGTCCTCGACCCCGCGCTCGTAGGTGCGGGCGGTGAACACGTTTTTGCTTGACAATGCCGCAAAGTCCGCGTTGGTCCCCGCGGGCGCGAAGGCGGAAGCGGAACGGATTTCCCGGCCGAGGGAAACGGCATCGCACGAGCGGACGGCTTCGGGCGAATCGAGGAAGAGGACGGCGTGCGGGACGCCGGTGTCCACCGCGAAAACCGTACACGCCGTCCCGTTGGCAAGGGGCAGGAGCACCTGCTCCACTGGCCCGGGGGACGGGAAGCCGACGCGTACCTGCGCGAGATTCCCTTCGCGGGAGAGGATTTCCGCTTCGTGGACGCCCGCGGCGGTCTCGAAGGCCATCGCGCGCGGGGCGACCCCCAGGGCGAAGGCGGCGAAGGCGGCGCAGCGCGCGCCGTTCCCGCACATGGCCGCTTCCCCGCCGTCGGCGTTGCGGTACTGCATGCGGAAGGCGCAATCCGGCCGCGCCGCGGGGAGAATCGCAAGCACGCCGTCGGCGCCGATGCCGCGCCGCCGGTCGCAGAGCGCCGCGAAGAAGACCCCGTCCTCCCCGGCGAAGGCGTTCCCGTCCGGCAGGAGGATGAAATCGTTCCCGCAACCGTGCATTTTCCAGAAAGTGCGTGCCATGGGGCCCATCGTATCCCTTCCCGCGGGAAAAAGCGATGGCCCGCCGCCCCGAACGGGGGAGTTCAATACACTTCGTCGTGCGAACCGATGTCCAGCAGGTGGATTTCCTTCCCGCGGACCGCGATGCGCAGGACGATCCGGTACGAGTAGGTCAAGCGGACGGCCTGCCGCCCCTCCAGCCGCCCGTGCAACGCATGGAGCTTGAGCGCCGGGTCGCGGGGATCGGCTTCCAACCGGTGCAGCACCTCGGAGAGGGTGTTCCGGAGGGCGGGGCGCGTCCGCAGGAAACGCTTCGCCGTCCGCGCGAACGTTTCGGTCCAAACCAGCGTGTACGGCGCGGCCATGCGTCACTCCCCGGCCAGTTCCGTCATCAAATCGTCGGCGGAACCGCGGGAAACGCGGCCTTCCCGGAGCTCCGCCTCCGATGCGGACACGCGGGCGAGCGTCGCGGCCTCCTCCATTTCCCGGTACGTCTCCACCGCCATCACCACGTAGGCGGGGCGGTTGTTGCGGATGATGCAGACGGGCCCTTCGGCCAATGCCTTGTCGATGGCGCCAAAGCCTCGTCTCTTGATTTCGGGTGCTGCTACGGCATGCATGGCAAAACTCCTGTCGGTGCGGAAACCGGACTTGACAATGGTCCCGGATCTGGTCCGAAGTCAATCCTTTCCCGTGCACGGGTTTTCCGTTCGCCCCGCGGCGCGGAAAAGGGCAGGATGCCGCCCGTGGAAACGATTCGCCAGCCCGTCGGCAACCTCTCCTGCGCGTTGCCCGCGTCCCTCGCCCCCGGCGAGCGCATCCTGGTCGCCTGCTCCGGCGGAAGCGACTCGGTCGCGCTCGCCCTCGCCCTGCACGGGGCGGGCCGCCGGATTGTCCTCGCCCACGTCCAGCACCACCTCCGCGGCCGCGCCGCCGAAGCCGACGCGCGTTTCGTCGCGCGCCTCGCTTCCCGCCTCGCCGTTCCCTTCGCCCGCGCCGACGTGGACGCGAAAGCCCTCGCGCGGGCAACGGGCCAATCTCCCGAAATGGCCGCGCGCGAGGCGCGCTACGCCGCGCTCGTCTCCCTCGCCCGCCGCCGCCGCATCCGCGCCGTCGCCTTCGCCCACCACCGCCGCGACCAGGCCGAAACCGTCCTTCTCGCCATCGCCCGCGGCGCCGGTCCGCGCGCCATCGGCGCGATGTCATTCGCCCGCCGCGACGAAGCCAGCGGCCTCCTCTTCCTCCGTCCGCTCCTGGACACCCCCAAGGAGGAAATCCTCCGTTTCCTCGCGGAACGGCACCAGCCGTACCGCACCGACAGGACCAACCTTGACGGATCGTCTCTCCGCTCGCGGGTGCGCACGCGCGTCCTCCCCCTCCTCGCCGGAACGCTCAACCCGCGCATCGAGGAAGCCCTTTGCCGCGTGGCGGAAATCGCCCGCGCCGACGACGAGGCGCTGGCCTTTTTCGCCCGCACCTCGCCGGAGGAATTTCCCGCGCTGCTCCGCCGCCGCGCGCTCGCCGCCCTCCCCCCGCGCGCGACGTTCCGCGCGGCCGAAAGCGTTTTGCCGATGTTTGGCAAAAACGGGCCGGATTTGCCAAACATCGGCAAATCCACCCGCCGCGCGCGGAAACCGTTTTGCCAATGTTCGGCAAAAACGGCCGAAATTTGCCGAACATCGGCAAATTCCTCCGGCGGCACGCGTATTTGGCTCCTGCCGCGGTTGCCAAGCGCCGGGGATTTCCGTCCCGCGACCGGATTCGAGCGGACGGCGGAGGCGCTGTACGTCTCCGCGGAGGCCGTCAAGGGAAAACGACTTTCCTTCCGCCGTCCGCGCCCCGGCGACCGGCTGGAACTCGGCGGCGCGGCCGGGACGAAAAAAATCTCCGACATCCTCGTCAACGAAAAAATCCCGCGGGCCTTGCGCGCGCAAACCCTCCTCCTCGCCGCGGACGGCATCGTCGCCGCCCTCGCGGGCTTCCGCGTCGCGCCTGCCTTCCGCGTCCCCTCCCCCGGCGCCCCGTCGCTTGTTTTGCGGAGGCCGGAATGATCTGCCCCTGCTGCGGAGAACCCCTCCCCGGCGGCATCCGCGTCTGCCCGTATTGCGAAGAGCCCGTCTCCGCCGCGGCGGAAGCGGCGCCCGCGCCTCCCGCAGCGAAACGGCCCGCCCCGCCACTCCGCCGCGGGCCGCCTCCCGTCCGCGCCGCCGCGGCCGGGAGCGGCAACCCTTAGGTCAAAGTGGACGACGACCGGCCGACCAAC
>JAFSUH010000236.1 GCA_017445365.1 Kiritimatiellia bacterium
CTTTGTTTGCATGGCGCGGCGGGGACGGGGTCCCCGCGAAGCTTGCTTCGTGGGGTTTCGCCGCACGGGGTGCAGTGCCAATCGGGCTTGCCCGGGCCATCACAAAGCAGCGCGGCAAGATGCCGCACCTCCGAAAAATCCCGTCCATCCTGCAAATCCTGTCCGAAAAACTCTCCGTGGCAGCGTGCCGCGATTGAAAATGCAAGGTCCGGCAGTCTGGCGCGGACGCACTTACCGGCCAACGGCAAAATGGGATTGCGAAAAACCATCGCGCGCGCGAAAATCTTCCCATGAAACGGTTCCGTCCCTTCTTCCTCTCCGTCCTCCTGCCCCTTTGCGCCTTCGCCTCCGCGGGTCCCGCGGCCGACGACGGAACCGGGGAAAACCCGCCCGCCATCCCCGGCGCGCCCTCCGTGGAAGAACTCGACGCCCTCGCGGCCGCCAAGGCCGCCGTTTTCGCCGAACATCCCGATCCGGACGGCGTCCTGGAAGCCGCCGCGCTCGAAGCGGCGGGCGGCGTCCTCTCCGCCGCGCCCGCCGCCGCCGTATCCGCGCGCGCCGTTTCCCCCACCCACACGGTGTACGGCTGGGCGCCCTACTGGCAGACTTCCTCCCAAATCGCCTCCTACGAATATTCCAACCTCACCCACGTTGCCTATTTCTCCTACGAGGTCAACCCTACCAACGGCGGGTGCCTGAACATGCACGGCTGGACCACCACCCCGCTCGTCGAAACCGCCCACTCCAACGGCGTCAAGGTCGTTCTCACCGCCACCCTCTTCGGCTCTTCGGGCAACAAGCTCCTGCTCCAGAACACGACCGCCTGCAACAATCTGGCCACCAACCTCGTGAACGCGGTCGTCTCCCGCGGGGGCGACGGCATCTGCATCGATTTCGAAAGCGTCGGCAGCTGGACCGGCGCCACCGCGGCCTTGAACAAGTTCATGACGAACCTCATCGCCAAAGCGCACGCGGCGGACCTCGAAGTGGGCATCGTGCTGCCTGCCGTGGACTGGTACGCGGACTTCGGGGTCGCCGTCTACGAAGCGGCGGGCATCGACCAGATGCTGGTCATGGGCTACGACTACTACTACGCGGGAAGTTCCACCCCCGGGCCCGTCGCCCCCCTCAAATCCTCCGCCAAATGGGTCGGCGCCACCTCCTGGTGCAGCGTGGACTACTCGGTGCAATACTATTCGGGAAAACTTTCCTCGCCCTCCAAGCTCATGCTCGCGGTCCCGTTTTACGGCCGCCGCTGGGGCGCTTCCTCCGCCTCCCTCGGCGCTTCCTCCCTCGGTAGCTCCTACTCCGCCGCGCTCGAATACGCCTCCTGCGCCTCGCTCGCTTCGACCTACGGGCGGAGGTGGGAGACCAACGCGTCGGTGCCGTACTGCGTGTACACGAATTCATCGGTCGTCCGCCAGTGCTTCTACGACGACGCGGAATCCCTCGGCCTCAAGTTCGACTACGCGAAGACCAACTCCCTCGGCGGCGTCGGCATCTGGAACCTGACCCAGGCGCATTCCGACCTCTGGGATGCCGTCGCGGACGCCTTCGGCGGCGCGGAAGGCGGCGACGCGGGCGACGACGACAACACCGGCAGCGAAACCGGGGGCATCGACGCGACGGAACTGGCCACGTACGACTTCACCGCCGCGGAAGGCTGGAAGGAGAACGGCAACAACTTCACCGGCACGACGAACGCCGCGGGCGGGACGTGGTACTTCAAGGACATCGATGTATACCCGTCCGCGGTCAACGACGCCGACACGGGGTACCTCGATTTGCAGGTCGCGACGGACTACCTCTTCACGCCCGTCGCCACCAACTGGTCGGTCACTCGCATCGAAACGGTCGCCCGGCCGTATTCGACGAATTCGCTCGGCCGCGAACTGACCCTCCTCGGCTCCACCGACGGCGGGAGCACCTGGTCGGCGCTCGGCAGTTTCCGGATGACCACCCCCAACGCCAACACGACCAATTCCCTCACGCTTTCCGCGCCGCTTTCCGGCTCCGTCCGCATCGCGGTGTCGAATTCCGCGAGCTACTCGATCAAGCTCTGCCGCCTCTCGCTCTTCGGCGTGGACACCTCCGGCGACGACACCGCCGTGGAGGAGACCGGCGGGGACGGCGACGCGAGCGGGAGCAATCCCTCCTGGTGGTTCGAATTCGTCTCCTCCGAAGGATGGACGACGCGGAACACGGACTACACCGGCGCGACGAACGCCGCGGGCGGGACGTGGTCGTTTTCCTCCGCGCGGGCGTATCCTGAAAACGCCTACGACGGCAACACCGGTGCCATCTACCTCAATCTCCCGAGCAACTCCATCCTGACGCCGGTCTTCTCCAACGCGTCCTATTCGGCCGCGACCGTGGTCGCCCGCCCCTATTCAGGCGGCTCGAACCGTGAGATGACCCTCCTCGCCTCCACGAACGGGGGGACCTCGTTCGGCACCCTCGGCAGCTTCCAATTGCCCGCCACCGCCAACGTGACCAATGTCTTCTCGTTCGAGCGGCCGCTCGCGGGCAACGTGGTCCTCGCGGTCTCCAATTCGGGCACGGCGGGAAGCCTGTACGTGCTTGCTCTGGGCCTTGCGGCCACCGCGACCAACACGGCTCCCGCCACGAACGCGACCGCCGTGAGCCGCTGGTTCGAGTTCATCCCCTCGGAAGGGTGGAACGAACACACCAACAATTACACCGGCGCCACCAACGTGACCTCCGGCACGTGGCAGTTCAGGACCATCCGGACCACCCCGTCGGCCACCTACGACGGCAACGCCGGAAGCCTCGGCGTTTACGAGCCGAACGGAAGCTCTTCCGTGCAGACGCCGGTTTTCGCGAACGAATCGCTTTCCTCCGTCACGCTGGTGGCGCGGCCGTACACGGCGGGAACGCCGCGCGAGCTGACGCTCTCCGCTTCCACCGACGGCGGCAGCACGTTCGCCGACGCGGGAAGCATGACGCCCACCGCCGCGGTCAACCTGACCAACACCTTCGCCTTCTCGCCGCCCCTTTCCGGGGACATCGTCCTCAAGGTGGCGAACAGCGGCGCATCCGGCTCGATTCGCCTGCTCGCGTTGGGCACGGAGGGGACGAAGCCGGACGAAAGTGGCGGCGGGGAGGAAGAACCCGAAGGCGCGGCAATCGCCACGTACGACTTCACCGCGGACGAAGGCTGGACGACGCAATCCGGCAATTACACGGGTGCGACGAACGCCGCGGGCGGGACTTGGTCGTTCGTCTCCAACCAGGTCTATCCCGATGCGGTCAACGGGACGGACACGGGCTATCTCTACGTGACGGCCACGGGCAGCCGCGCGACGACGCCCGTTTTCACCAACGTCTCGGTGACCGGCGTGGTCGCCGTGGCCCGGCCGTTCAGCGTGGGCGACGGTACCCGCGAGCTCTCGCTTCTCGCATCCTCCGACGGCGGCAGCAGCTGGACAGGCTTGGGAAGTTTCGCGATGACCACCACCAATGACGCGGTGACGAACGTGTTCGCCCTCGCAAGCGCCGTCACGGGGAACGTCGCGGTCTGCGTGTCCAACAGCGGGTTCAAGACGGTGAAGCTGCTCTCCCTCTCGATCCTGGGAACGACGAATTCCTCCTCCGGTGGCGGGGAAGGCGGCGAAGGCGGCGGCGGGTCCGGCGGCGGGGACTCGGGCGGAGGCGGCGCCATCGACATCCCCACCGTAAGCGGCCTTCCCTCCGCCGACGCCGAACAGCCCGCCGGCGTCCTCTCCGGCGTCACGGTCTTCACCTCCGGCGGCCACGGGTACACGGCCAACAACGCCGACACGCCGACCTATTGGTACACCGGCCGCGGCAACACCCACGAGGTCAACGAAGACACGGGCAACCTCGACCAGCTCAACTTCTTCGCCGAAGAGGCGTGGCGGATGGGCGCGACCGTCGTTCCCATGCGCCCCCTCGGCCACCAGACCAACGAGGTCGTCCTCGACAACGAGGACGCGGGCGTTTCGTACGCGGGCAACTGGACGAAAACGGGCAACACCAACTACTTCTTCGGCAAGAAGGGCGCGGTCGCGTACCGGTACGCGAACGCGAACCCGACGGGCGTCACCACGACGGCGGTGTACCGCCCCGCGCTCCCCGCCGCGGGCGAGTACCCGGTGTACACGTGGGTCCGCCACGGCTCCGACCGCGTCAACCAGCACTACCGCATCCACCACGCTGGCGGGACGACCTCCGTGCGCGTCCACCACGGCCGCGTCGGAAGCGGCTGGGTGTGGCTGGGCAACTACTTCTTCTCCGCGGGCACGAACGGTTGCGTCGAAATCCTCAACGACGCGCCCGAGGAGACTTCCACCGCCAACGTCGTTATCGCCGACGCCATCCGCTTCGGAAACGGCATGGGCGACATCGCCCGCGGCAGCGCGGGCGTGTCCGGCTACGAGCGCGAACTGGAGGCTTCGCGCTACTGGATCCAGCGGCAGGTCCTCGATTCGGTCGGGTACTCCTCCTCGCTCTACGACCTCACGGACTACTACGACCAGTCCGACAACGTCGGCGCGCCGCCGCGCATGGCCGTCAACATGGTCCGCACCAACGGCTGGGCGCGCTGGCGGCGGGTGTACATCGGCTTCCACTCGAACGCCGGCAGCGGCTCCACGCGCGGGACGTGGGGGCTCTACGACACGCGGACGCTTTCGGCGTATCCATCCAGCTACGGCCTCTACCAAACGAACTTCGCCTCCATCGTCGCGAAGCGCTGCCAGACGGACCTCTCCGTCGCGGCGGCCGAAGGCATCGTCCCGTCGTGGACGACCTCCTCGCGCATCTACGGGTCGAGCTACGGCGAAATCTACGGCGGGTCGATTTACCTGGCCATGGACGCGATCATCAACGAGGTCGCCTTCCACGACAACGCCTACGACGCGGCCGTCCTGAAGACCCTCGCCGGGCGCGAATGGCTCGCCCGCGCGTCGGCCCGCGGCACCGCGGAGTTCCTCTCCCGCCAGTATTCCGCCTTCCCGAACGCGCTCGTCTTCCCGCCGGACGCTCCTTGCGCGGTCAAGGCGGTTGCGGCGGGCGAAACCATCACCGTCAGCTGGGAAATGCCCGCGACCAATGCCGCCAGCGGCGGGGCGCCCGACGGGTTCACCGTGTACGCCTCCACGAACGGCACCGCCTTCGGCCGGCCCCTTTCCCTCGCGGGCGGCTCGTCCACCTCCGCGGTCTTCGAGGGTCTCGGTGCCGGGCAGACCGTTTTCTTCCGGGTCGCCGCGACGAATGCCGGCGGCGAAAGCGCTCCGGGCGTGGTTGTCGGCGCGCGCACGCCCGACGACGGCGCGGGCAAGCCTTCGACCCTGGTCGTTGCCGCATTCACGCGCGAGGACGCCGCGCTCTCGCCCAAGCGGTATCTGACGCACTACTGCTCTTCCTCCGGCGGCGGGGACACCACGCTCGTCCGGCGGCGCTCCATCAACGATGGGTCGTATGTCAAGGAACACGGCCTTGCCTTGGCCGCCAACGGCGAAGCGTTCGACAGTTGCAGCGTCGATGCGCTGACGGCGGCCTTGCTGACGGGATACCGCAACGTCATCTGGTGCCTCGGCGAGGAATCCACCGATGCGGAAACCTTCTCCACGGACGAGCAGACGATGGTTTCCGCCTTCCTCGCCGGCGGCGGCAACCTCTTCGCGAGCGGTGCGGAAATCGCGTGGGATCTCGGGGCGAGGGGGTCCGAAGAGGACATCGCCTTCCTTGCGAGCCTCGGCGCGGCGTATGCGGCGGATTCGGCGGGCACGGGGGAAGCCGTCGGCGCGGCTGGCGGCATTTTCGCGGGGACGACCCTCGCGTTCAATTATACGAATTTGCTTGACACTACGTATGCCGCTGGGTACCCCGACGTCCTCGCCGCCACCAACGGCGCCAAGGTCGCCGCGGTGTACGGCACGAGTGCGTCGGGACAAAGCGCCGCCGCCGTGGCGTACTCGAATGCGGCATACCGGACGGTCTTGCTGGGCTTCCCCTTCGAGCTGATCGAAAGCGAAAGCGCCCGCGCGCAGGCGATGGGGCAGGTGCTCGACTTCTTCGCCGCGGACGGGAGCGGCGGGACGGGAACGGGCGGCCTCCGCTTCGACCTGACGCCGGCGGAAGCGACGTGGACCGCGGGCGGCGTGGCGCACGCGAGCGGCGAAACCGCGGTGCTGGCGGAGGGGACGTACACGGTGGCCTTTTCCGATGTCGCCGGATACGAAACGCCCGCGGCGCGGACGGTGACGGTGGCGGCGGGGAAGACCAACGCGCTTTCCGTGGCCTACGAAGCCGCCTCCGGCGCCCTGTGCATCGCGCTGATTCCCGGCAACGGCACGTGGTGGCTGGCGGGCGGGGAATACGCGAGCGGCGAGACGGTGCAGGCGCTTGCCACGGGCACGTACGAGGTTTCCTTTTCGGCGATTGCCGGATACGAAACGCCGGCGGTACGGACTTTTGCCGTCACGGCGGGGGAAACCAATGCGTTCACGGTGGCATACGAAGAGGCGACGGCGGGAACGGTGACGTTCACGCTCGTGCCCGCGGACGGGACCTCGTGGACCCTTGACGGAAACACCTACGCAAGCGGCGAAACCGCGACGGTGGAAGCGGGGACGTACCCCGTTTCCTTCGGCCCGCTCGACGGCTACGAGCCCCCCGCTCCGACGAACGTCACCGTCGCCGCTGGGGCGAACGTGACGGGAGAGGCGGTTTACACCGAAAGCGCCGTGGAAACCCTCTCTTCTCCCGTGCTGGAAGAGGCAACGGATGTGACGAGCAATTCCTTCTCCATCGCGTGGAGCGCGGTGGAAGGAGCGGATGGGTACCGCATTCAAGTGGCGGAAGACGCGGCGTTCGTTTCCGGTGGCAGCGCGTGGAGCGAAAGCTTCGAGGGGGCGACCGCGCTTCCCGCGGGGTGGGAAGGGACGGCACCGGTCGTGACGGCCGCCTCGTACGCCGCCAAGGACGGCGGGAGCAACGCCGTCAAGTTCGCCGCAAGCGGAAAATACGTGACGACGCCGCTTCTGACGGCACCGGAGACGCTTTCGTTCCACTGGTCGACCGGCTCGAACGCGACGAACTGGCAGCTCGGCGTGTACGTCTCCAATTCCGTCCTGGGCGCGTGGACCAACGTGGCGACCATCGCGGTCGCGGCCAAGACCAACGCGACGGAAACGGTGGATTTGTCCGCGTACGGCGAAGCAACGGTGATGTTCCTCGACGAGCGCGCGGGCGGAAGTGCCGTCCGCTATCTCGACGCGGTCGCGGTCACGGCGGCGGGCGGAAGCCTGGTCTTCGACGGCGCGACCGCGGACACATCCCTTTCCGTGGCCGGGCTTGCGGCCGGAACGACGTACCATGTCCGCGCGATGGCGACCAATGCCGCCACCGCCAGCGATTGGAGCGAGGTCCAAACCGTGACGACGGAACCGGCCGCGGTTGCGCCGACGACGGGAACGGTGACCTTCACGCTCGTGCCCGCGGACGGGACCTCGTGGACCCTTGACGGAAACACCTACGCAAGCGGCGAAACCGCGACGGTGGAAGCGGGGACGTACCCCGTTTCCTTCGGCCCGCTCGACGGCTACGAAACTCCCGCTCCGACGAACGTCACCGTCGCCGCCGGGGAGGGACTGGCCTTCTCGGTGGCGTACGAACAATCCGGGGGAGGGGAGGACCCGGCCGAAAAGGTGGAGCTGCTCCTCCTCCCTTCGCCGGCGGGCACGGACGGGTTGCGCCTCGCCGCCACCGTCTGGCCGGATGCCTTCGCCGTCGAGTTCACGACCGACCTCGTCGACACGAACGCCTGGACGCTCCTCCCCGCCTCGGCGTGGACGTTCTCGGACGGCGTGCTGGCCCTGCCCGCGACCAACGCCTTCTCCGCCTTCCGCCTCGTTGCCCCGTGATGCCATGAAGCTTTCGGTGTTGAGCACGGTGTACAACCGCCCGCGGCACGCCGCGTTCCTCCTCCGCGCGCTGGCGTCGCAGACGCGCCGTCCCGACGAGGTCGTCCTCGCCGACGACGGCAGCGACCCGCCCGCCCTCCGCGCGATGGAAGAAGCCGCGGCCGCGGCGCCGTTTCCCGTCCGCATCGTCCGGCAGGCGCACGAGGGCGCGCGGAGGGCGGCGAGCCGCAACCTCGCCATCCGGGAGGCGACGGGGGACTATCTCGTCTTCTTCGATTGCGACATGGCCCCGCTCCCCGACGCGGTGGCCGTCCACGCGTCGCTCGCCCGCCCGCGCCGCGTGCTCGAGGGCAACCGCTTTTTCCTCGACCGGGAAACGACGGAACGGCTCTTTTCGCTGGACACGCTTCCGCCGGAGGAGCTGGAAGCGGCGTTCGCGCGGGGCGACGGCGCCGAAGCGCGCGCCGCGGAGATTGCGCACGCGGAGGCGATGCGGTGGCGGCGGTGGCACTTGGCGCGGCCCCACAAGCCGAAGCTCCTGGGGTGCCACTTTTCGCTCTTCCGGGAAGACGCCGAACGGGTCAACGGCTTCGACGAGAATTTCACGGGGTGGGGATACGAGGACGACGACTTCGCCCGCCGCCTGTACCGGGCGGGGGTGGAGCCGGTGAGCGTCATCCTGCGCGCGCGGGCGCTGCACCTCTTCCACCCCTCCGACGCGCCGCAAACCGTCCTGCGCCACCGCGACCGGCCGAACCGCGCCTATTTCCGCCGCTGGTCCGTCCCCGTTCGCTGCAAGAACGGTCTTGCGAAGTAGATCGGCCGCAAGGTCCGCGAAGGGGCGGAGATGGAAAGGCATTGAAACGCTTCAAGCCGCAAGGAACGCAAAGGATTTGCACGGAGAGGGGGAGTTTCCGGACAGGATTTGCAGGAGGGACGGGATTTTTGGGAATGTGGCTTCCGGCCGCGTGTCCGTTGGGGGAGGGCCGCGCCTCGCCGCGGCCGTGGAAGAAACGCCTCGCGCGAAGTCCTCCAAGTTCGCGAAGAGTTGGGACATTGAAATGGCTTGAAACGGCCTGTTTTTCCGTAATCTCGCACGTATTTCCGGTATCACGCACTGCTTCCCGTTGTGCCTTCCGCCGGTGGCGCGTGCATTGCTTTCCGCCCGCGGCCGCCAGCCGTCCCGGGAGCTTCCGTCCGGACGGAAAAAGAACGCCCGCGGGAGAAAGGCACGGGCGTTCGGGGGGGACAGGGGGACCCGCCTCCGCCGCCGGCGGCGGAGGCGGGAAGAAGCGTCTATTCCTTGCCGAAGCGGAGGAAAAGGGCCGGGGAATCGCCGAAGTCGAGACCGGAAACCGAGACGTTCGCGCCGTCGATGGCGACGGTGACGCCTTCCGCTTCCGTCCACGAAGCTTCGTCCGTCAAATCGCTTGTCACGTACACTTTCGCCGTCGTGCCCGTCAGGTCGGCATCGCCCGAAAGCGTGCAGGAAAGCGTGCCGCTCTCCCACCGGACGGACGAAACCGCGAGGATGTCCGTTTCCACCGTGTCCCCGCCCGCGACCACGGTGAAGGACCGGCTTTGCGTGCCGGTGAAGTTCCCCTTCCCGGTGACGACAAGCACGTAGTCGCCCGGCGTGGTCAGGTACGCATCCGTTCCGCCGCTGCCGCTTTCTTCGGTCACGGTGGTGTAGGCGATGTTGTCGAAGTAGAACTGGCGCATGTCGGTATATGTCTGCCCCGTCGTGGCATCGATCTCGTCGTTCTTCAAGGTGCAGTTCATGTACGCCTTCCACCCGGCGATGTCGTTGGTGTCGGCAACGGAGAACGCCGTCACCGCGTTGCCGTTGCGGTCGGTGCCGGAAACGGTGTAGCCCGTGCCCGTGCGCGTCAGTTTGACGGTGAACGCCTGCGTCCCGTAGTCCCCGCACCACGTTCCGCCCGTCCCCGCGCCGTTGGCGTACCACGCGAATCCGGAAGCATTGGCTTGGTTGACGCCGAAAACCGCCGTCCCGTCCGCGGCGAAGAACTCGAACCCGCGGTAGCTGGACGCGTCGTCACTGTCCCAATTGACGCCCAGTTCGACGGAAATCTCCGTGAGCGCGCCGCCGTGGTCGATGGTGCGGGAAATTTCCGCGTTGGCCTTGCCGGTGTCGACATACGGCCCGTTGGCGTACATGCCGTAGGTGGTGCTTTCCGTGAAACCGGAAATGCCGATGTCCGCGGACTTCGTTCCGGTGAACCACCCGGCGTAGAAGCCGTTGCCGTTGTCTTCGGTGGAAGCGGTTTCGATGTCGCCGAAGCCCTCGACGCTGCCACCGGCGGAAGACCCGGCCAAATCGGCGTAGGTGTTGGTGGTCGCGACGGACCCGCTTGCGGTGACCGTCCAGGTGTAATCCGTGCCTTCGGCAAGCGTCGCGCCGTTGAAGGCCAGGACCGGCGAAAGCGCGAAGCTTCCGGCGGTGTAGCCGGAAGCGATGCCGCTCAAGGTCGCATCGGCAATGTCCGCTTCGACGATTGCGAAAGCCGCCGTCGCGGTTTCCCCCTCGTACGAAACGGTGACCGAAGCGGTTCCCACGTCGGTGTTGTCGGCGAAGACGGCCGTGTAGCCGGTGACGGTCTCGCCCGCATAGGTGACGGTCAGGGCCGGTTCGATGGCGCTTCCGGTGTACGTCTGTTGCGCGATGGCCCCCACCGCCAGTCCGTCGGCGGGAGCGGTCCCGCGCCCGAGGAAGGTGGTTTCGTTGGTCGTCGCGGAGCCGGACCAGGTCATCGTCCACGCTTCATAAGCGGTGTCGGCCGCCACGGCGTAATCGCCCATTTCGGACGCGGAGAAGGTCACCGTCGAAAACGGAACGCCCGCGAGGGCCGCCGCGCCGATGGAAGTCAGCGCGGAGGGATTCATCGAAAGGGCCGTGCATCCGCCGAAGGTCGCGTCGGGCAATGCCGCGGGGAAGGTCGCGGAAGCGAGGGAAGCGCATCCGTAGCAAACGCCGTCTCCGAGCGTGGCGGAAGCGAGGGAAACGCTTGTCAGGCCGCTTTGCGCGAAGGCGTAGTCGCCGATGGTCGTCCCGGACGGCTGGCTGGTCAGCGCCGTGCAACCGCGGAAAGATTCCGCCGCAAGGATGGAAAGACCGGAGCCGGAGACGGAAGAAAGCGCCGTGCAACCGGCAAAGGCGCCTTCGCCGATGCCCGTCACGCTCGAAGGCAGGGTGACGGTTTCGAGTGCCGTGCATCCCGCAAACGCGCTTGCCGGGATTTCCGTGAGATCCGTCGCGGAGGAGAAGGTCGCCGAGGTGATGGCGGTGTTGCCCGCGAAGGCCCCCGGAAGGATGGCGGTCATGCCCGAGGGGGCCGTGAGGGAGGTGGCCGAAGCCGTCGCCCCGATGGCGATGCCGTCGCGGAGGATGATGCCGGAATTGGTCGTGCAAGCGGAGATGAATTCGTCGAAAACGAACGTTCCGCCGCCACCGCCGCCGGGCTGGTCGCCGCCGCCGGGCTGGTCGCCGCCGCCGGGCTGGTCGCCGCCGCCGGGAC
>JAFSUH010000237.1 GCA_017445365.1 Kiritimatiellia bacterium
ACATCACCCGCAAGCGCAAGCTTCTCGAAAAGCAGAAGGAAGGCAAACGGCGGATGCGCCAGTTCGGCAAGGTGCCGATTCCGCAGGAAGCCTTCATCGCGGTTTTGAAGTCGAAAGACTAGCGGCCGCCGCCAACCCGCTTCCCCGTGGACGATTCTTCCCCAGCCTCCCCTCCCCTGCCCCGCCGCGTGAAACGCGTGTCGCCCGTGGCGGTTTTCTGCGCCGTGGTGCTCGCCGTTTTCGCCGCCACCGCGCTTTGGGCGGGCGCCACGCAAGCGTGGTACGCGTGGCACGACGAGCCGCCGCCGTGGAACGCGCAGGACATGGCCCATCGCTACGAGCCGCCCAGTCCCGGCCACATTCTTGGTACCGACGGCCTCGGCCGCTCCGTCGCCCTGCGCCTCGCCGCGGGCAGTTGGATCGCCTTCCAGGTCGGCGTGGTGTCGAGCGCCATCGCCATCCCCCTCGGGATGCTTTTGGGGTGCCTCGCCGGATACTTCGGCGGGAAAACCGACGACTTCGTCAACTGGCTTTGCGCGACCTTTTCGGCCATTCCGGGATTGCTGTTCGTCCTCGTCCTCGCGGCCATCGTGGGGAAGGGCCTGCTCGGAGTCTTCCTCGCCATTGGCCTCACCACTTGGATCGGCGTCTGCCGCCTCGTGCGCGCGGAGGTCGCCCGGCAGAAGGCCTTGGGGTACGTGCTCGCGGCCAAGGCGCTCGGCTTTTCGGACGCGCGCATCCTCTTCCGCCACATCCTCCCCAACGTGATGCACCTGGGGCTCGTCACCTTCACCCTGCGCTTTCCCGCGAGCATCGGAACGGAAGTGTTCCTCTCGTTTTTGGGGATCGGCGTGCAGGACCTGCCCAGCTGGGGCCTCATGATTTCCTCGGGGCGCCTGCGGCTCTGGCAGGGGGCGTGGTGGGAATTGGCGAGCGTCACCGCCGCGATATTTTTGGTCGTGCTCGCGTTCCATCTTGCGGGCGATCGCCTCCGCGACCGCCTCGATCCCCGTGCCGCCTCCCTGCAACGGAAATAGGTCCCGCGCGGATTCCCCCTCTCCGTTTTGCATTTTGGATTGGCGCCGGAGGCCTTGCTCCGTATGATTTCCGTTTCACAAAGGTTTTTCCGATGAAACTCTTCCTTTCCTATCTCGATCCGGGCACCGGCAGCGTTTTCCTTTCTTTCGTCCTCGCCAGCTGCGTGGGCTTCGTCTCCCTCTACTGGGGCAAGCTCAAACGCCTCCTGGGCTTCGGCAAGGCCACCGAAAAGCCCGCGGAGAAGCAGGCGCAACCGCCCGCGGACAAGGGCGTGTAAGCCATGTTCGACGCCCTCCGCAAGAGCTGGCGCGAGGGCCGTGCCGCCGCGCAGGGCATGGCTTCCTTTTTCGCCCTCCCCCCGGAGGCGCGCCGCATCGCCTTCTACGCCGAAAGCGCCGCCGACTGGGCCCACCTCGGCGACATCGTCTCCGCCCTCCGCGCGCGCGGCGCCTCTCCCGCCCTGCTCACCTCCTCGCTCGAAGACCCCGTTCTCTCCGACCCGGCGGGCAACGCCTTTTTCATCGGCTCCGGGGCGTCGCGCCAGGCGCTGTTCCGTGCGATCGACTCGCCCGTCTTCGCGATGACCCTGCCGGACCTGGAGACCTTCTACCTCAAGCGCTCCTCCAAGCCGGTCCACTACGTTTACGTCTTCCACTCCATCGCCTCGATGCACCGGGTCTACCGCGAACACGCGTTCGACGCGTACGACACCGTCCTCTGCGTCGGCCCGCACCACGAGAAGGAACTCCGCCGCGCGGAAGAACTGTACGGCGCGAAGAAGAAGCGCCTCGTCCCCCACGGCTACGCGCGGCTCGACCGGCTCGTCCGCGAACTGGAAGGCCGCACGCCCCCTCCCCCGCTCCCCGGCGGCGCCCTGCGCGTGCTGGTCGCGCCCACGTGGGGCGAGTCGTCCCTCCTCGCGTACGAACCCGAAAAGCTCATCCGCTCGCTCCTCGGCGCGGGCCACCACGTGACTCTCCGCCTCCACCCGATGACCAAGCGCCACGAGCCCGCGCTCGCGGGACGCCTGCTCGGAACGTTCGGCGCGACGGGCCGCTTCGTCGTGGACCCGGTGACGGAAGCGACGCAGTCCCTCCTCGACGCGGACATCATGGTGAGCGACTGGAGCGGCTCGATCCTGGAATACGCCTTCGCCCGCCTGCGGCCCGCGCTTTCCATCGCGACGCCCCCCAAGACCCACAACCCGAACTGGGCGGATTTCGGCCTGCCGTGCCTCGAAGAGGACATCCGCGGCAAAATCGGCGCCCTTCTTCCCGTGGACGACCTCGACCGCGCGGGCGAAGCCGTCCGGGCGCTCGCTGCCGACGCTCCGCGGTACGCGGCATCCCTCCGCGCGTTGCGGGAGGAAACCGTCTACAACATCGGCCGCTCCGCCGAAGCCGCCGCGGACGAAATCCTCCGCATCCTTTCCGGAAAAGCCTGACCTTCTCCCGTTCCCCCACCCCGAAACCAGGAACCTCCCATGCTCGAAGCCGCTTCTTTCGTCCGATTCCTTGCCGCCGAAGGCGTCGATTTCTTCACCGGCGTCCCCGATTCGCTCCTCAAGGCATTCTGCGCGCATCTCGCCCGCGAGGTGCTCCCCTCCCGCCATTGGATTGCCGCCAACGAAGGCAACGCCGTCGCGCTCGCCGCGGGGCACTATCTCGCGAGCGGCCGCCCCGCCCTCGTGTACATGCAGAATTCCGGCGAAGGCAACGCCGTCAACCCGCTCTGCTCGCTCGCGGACGAGGACGTGTACGGCATCCCGATGGTGCTTCTCGTCGGCTGGCGCGGCGAACCCGGCGGCAAGCCGGACGAGCCGCAGCACGCCAAGCAGGGCAAGGTGACGTGCAGCCTTCTCGACACCCTCTCCGTCCCGTGGACGGTCCTCCCGGACGACGAAGCCGCCGCGGAGGCGGCCGTCCGGGAGACGGTGCAAAAGGCGAAGGCCCTTTCCCGCCCCGTCGCGCTGGTGGTCCGCGCGGGAACCTTCGCCACGAGCGAACCCGCCCCCGCGCTTGTCCCCGACCGCCCCGTGATGAACCGCGAAGAGGCCATCCGCACGATTCTTGCCTCCCTCCCCGAAGAGGCGGCGGTCGTGGGAACGACGGGCCACGTTTCCCGCGAAATCTACGAAGCGCGCGACGCCGCGGGCCTCTACCACGACCGGGACTTCCTCACCGTGGGAAGCATGGGGCACGCGAGCTCCATCGCCCTCGGCATCGCGCTCGAAAAGCCCCTCCGTCCGGTCGTCTGCCTCGACGGCGACGGGGCCGCCCTCATGCACATGGGCTCCTTGGCCGTCATCGGCACGAGCGGGGCGGGGAATCTCCTCCACGTCGTCCTCAACAACGGCGCGCACGGGTCGGTCGGCGGCCAGCCGACGGTGGGGTTCCGCATCGACCTGGCCGCCATCGCGGAAGCGTGCGGCTACCGCGTGCAGAAAGTCGCGGGCCTGGGCGAACTCGCCTTCGCCATTGCCTCGTGGAAGGGCGGCTCGCGGCCGGGATTCATCGAAGTGCCCGTCGGCGTGGAAGCGCGCAAGGGGCTGGGGCGCCCGCGCACGTCGCCGCAGGACAACCGCGATTCGTTCATGCACTTCCTCGCGAAGCGCTAGGCCATGCAACCGCAAGCCATCGTCCGCGATCTGCCCGCCGCCAAGGCGGCGCTCGAAGCGTTCCGGGGCGCGACCCCGGTCGAAAGGGTGTTGCTCGTCGGCGACGGGGCGAGCTGGAACGCCACCGGCGCGCGCCGGTGGTTCGAGGCGAACGGCTTCGCCGGGATGTCAAGCTTTTTCGACTTTTCGCCAAATCCGAAAGAATCGGACGTCGCCCGCGGCGTGGAAGCGTGGAAGGCGGCGGGGGCGGAAAAACTGCTCGCGGTCGGCGGCGGAAGCGCCATCGACATGGCGAAGCTCGTCGGCTTCTTTGCCGCGAACGATGTGGGACTCGAAGGGGCGCTCGCGCTCGAGGACGTCGGGGCGATGCCACCCTTTTTCGCGTTCCCGACGACCGCGGGGACGGGGAGCGAAGCGACGCATTTCGCGGTGTGCTACCGCGGGAGGGAAAAGTTTTCCGTCGCCCATCCGCTCCTCCGCCCGCAGGGCGTGGGGCTTTTCGCCGAATGGACCGCGTCGATGCCGCCCACGGTGGCCGCCGCAAGCGGCATGGACGCCTTGGCCCACGGAATCGAGTCGTGGTGGGCGAAGGGGGCGACGGCGGAATCGCGCGCGTGGGCGGAGAAGGCCATCCGGGGGGCGAGGGCGAACCTGGCGGCGGCGGTGAACGCGCCGACGCCGGAAGTGCGCCGGGCGATGCTCGAAGCGGCGCACGCGGGCGGCGAGGCCATCAACATCTCGAAGACCACCGCGGGCCATGCGTACTCGTACATCCTCTCCGCCACCTTCCGCATCCCGCACGGGCGGGCGGTGGGAATCCTGCTCCCGCATTTCCTGCGCCTCGCGGAAGGGAACGGCCTCGCCAATCCGTGGATTTCCTCCGCGGAGGCGGAAGCGTTGCTGGAAGAAACGGGGCTTGCGGCGAAGCTTCCGACCGACGCGGACAGCCTGGAAAAACTGCTCTCGGAAAACGTCAACCGCGAGCGCTTGGGCAACCACCCGTTCCCCGTTCCCGGCTCCTTCGTCCGTTCCCTCGCGGAATCCCTCGCCGCTTCCTGAGTTCATCCGCCGCGCCGCCCGTCATTTTGCCGAACCTTGGCAAATTTGCGTGATTGTTGCCGAACATCGGCAAAACGTTTTCCGCGCGCGGCGGATGGATTTGCCAATGTTTGGCAAATTTGAGGAGTTTTTGCCGAACATTGGCAAAACGGCCCGGAGGCGCAGGCAGGGCCACGCGCAACGGAGGCCCTGCAAGCAACGGGCCTCCGGCCCTTTAGAAGCCGTTCATCAGGATGACGGAGGAGATGGCCGGGACGCGGACTTTCACGGTCGTGCCGGGCTGGTAGAGCGGTGAACCCATGTAACCCGGGTATCCCTCCGGCACGACGCCGCCCAGGCTGACGGAGGCGCCGTCGGAAATCTGCCGCCAGCGCGTCTCGCCCGGGAGCTTCACCTCGAAGGAATGCGCGGTCTCGTCCGAGTTGAGCAGGACCACGAACCCGCGGCCCGCGTGGACGGCCGGGACGTTGACGACGTAGCCGAGCATCTTCTCCGATTCGGCGGGCATCAGGAACCGGTAGTAGTTGTCCGGCGGACGGCGTTCGACGCGGAACGACGCGCCTTCCGGGGACATGCGCAGGCGCGCCAGCGCCCGGTAGTAGTCCAAAACGCCTTTCGCCGGCTGCGTTTCGCGCTTCTCCCAGTCCACGAGGTTGATTTTGTCGTCGAGGTTGTACGAATTGCCGGACCCGTGCTTGCTGCGCAGGAACTCCTGGCCCTCGTGGATCATGACCCGCCCGAGCGAGGTGAAAAGCACCGTCGCCGCGAGCCGGTTGATCCGCACTTCCTTCGGCGTGGGGTGGCTGCCGTCGTGGTCGGGATCGGCGGAGAGCTCGTCGACGAGCGTCATGTCGTCGTGGCTTTCGAGGTAGTTCACAGGCTGCAGCGGGTTGGCCGCCCAGATGCCGGTGCTGCCGAGGATGTTTTCCTTGAGCCACGCGCGGTTGGCCCAGCCGCGGGCGAAATCCTTCGCCGCGTACCGGAAGTCGTTGTTCCACGCGCTCCACCCGGTGCCGCGCAGGCTTCCCTTGTTTTCGCCGCGGCCCGGCGACCAGGGCTCGGCGATGAGGGAGACGTTCGGGTAGTCCCCGCGCACCGCGTCGCGGATGGCCATCATGGTGGGAAGGTCGATCAGTTCCGCCAGGTCGAAGCGGAACCCGTCGGCGTGGAATTCCTCGACGAAGTAGCGGATGTTGTCGACGATGAGGCGCCGCATCATGGGCGCCTCCGTGCGCGCATCGTTGCCGCAGCCGGAGTTGTTGGAGTGTTCGAGGTCCGGGGTCAGGCGGAAGTAGTATTTCCGGTCGATCTGCGAGAAGACGTTGGGCCCTCCGATGTGGTTGTACACGACGTCGAAGATGACCGCGATGCCGTTGGCGTGGAGGTCGTTGACCAGTTGCTTCAACTCGTAGTACGAGCTTCCGTGCAGCGGGTCGGTCGCGTAGTCGCTTTCCGGCGCGAAGAAGTACACCGTCGTGTACCCCCAGTTGTACGTCGTGTCGCTTTCGGAGTACTCCTCGACCGGCAGCAGCTCCACCGCGTTGACGCCGAGGTCCTTCAGGTGGTCGATGCCGGTCCCCAGGCCGATCGACGCGTCCAGCCCCCCGAACTTCCCGCGCAGCGCGGGCGGGATTTTGCTTGACGGGTGCGCGGTCATGCCGCGGAGGTGGCATTCGTAGACGAGCAGGTCCTGCATCGGCGGCGTCCGCCACGTCTGGTCCGTCCAGCCCTTGAACCACTTGTTGGTCGCGTCCGGGTCGATGACGATGCTCAACCCGTCCGTCTTCGCCACGGCGCGCGCGTACGGGTCGCCGAAGACGCTCACCGCGTCGAAGCTTTCCCCGTCGCCCATCGGCCCGTCCACGCGGAAGCCGTAGTAGCGGCCCGTGTCGAACCCGCGCGTGGAAATTTCCCAGACGCCGTCGGCGTCCTTCTTCATGCGGTATTCCTCCGTCGGCGGGAAGCGCTTGAAGCGCGGCACCCACTGCATCGCCTGCGGCCGGTCGAAGAAGCAGAGGTACGCGTTTTTCGCGCGCGGCGCGAAGAGCCGGTAGGTCGTGATGCCGCGCTCGCGGTCGAGGTTGGCGCCAAGGGGCTTGGTCGAGTACAGCCAGTCGATGGCGGCGCCCGGCTGGACCTGGAGGCCCACCGTCTCCGGCGCGATGCCGGTGAGGGTCAAAACGTGCGTTTCCGTCACGTCCAGCTTGTCCGCGAGCTTGAGGAGGAGGCGCGCGCCGCCGCAATGCCCCGCGTCCAGCACGAGGTTCAGGTTGCCTTCGCCGTCGTCGCGCGCGTTGGGCGCGTTTTCCGGCGGGGGAAGCCATTTGTCGCCGCCGACGACGAACTTGAAGAGCATTTCCGGCTCGTCCGCGGGCTTGCGGAGGCCGGAGAGCTGCGCGTATCCCTCCCAGACGCCGGGGGCCGCCGTCGGGTGCAGCACCCACGCCTGGTTCCAGCCGCCGTTGCCGTCCCAGCCGGTGAAGTTGCCGGCGACCACGACTTTCGCGGTGGCGGGCAGATCGAGTCCGTAGGCGGCCTGGTCGAAATGGAACGTCACGCCGTCGCCGGAGAGGAGATACCCGGTCAAGGCCGCGTCGCGCGCGTCGTCCGCCTGCCGGAGGGAAACGATTTCCGCGGCGGGGGAGAGGCTTGCTACGGGATTGTCCCCCGGCAAAAGCGGCCGATCGAGGAGGACGGTGATTTCGTCGGGCGAGGACATCGTCGCCCCGTGGACGAAGGCGGGGGGCAGCCCGATGCAACCGTCGGGATTGATGGGCAGAACGCGGTTGGCACCCGCCTCCCACTTGCCGTTGACGATGAATTTGTATTGGTGGCGCCCCACCCCGGCGTTCAGGGTGCGCGTGTCGATTTCCCAGATGCCGCTCGGGGATTTGGCGAGGGCGTGGCGGCCGGTCCAGCTCGACCAGGTGCCGGCGATGGCGACCGAGCGGGTGAGGCGCGGGGCGGTGTACTGGAGCCACGGCGTGGTGACGGCGCCGAGGACGGGCCGCTCGGTGCCGGATTGGGGCGGCGGCAGTTCGCCGCGGTCTTCGGACGCGGGGAAGGCGCCGCCGTCGGACGGCGGGAAATCTTCCTGCGCGGGCGCGCGGGACGGAACGAGAAGGAAGGCGGCAAGGAGAAAGGGGAAAAGGGAGCGCATTGGGAAAAAGCTACGGCTTCCCAAAACTATACCCTTCCGGCGTGCAACGGGTCAACCCGCCGCGGCCGATTTTTTGCCGCCGCGAATCCGCCCGCCGCGGGCCGGTTCAGGCCTGGCTGATGGCGGTGCGGATGGCTTCGGACGCTTCGTCCGGGTCGGCGCCTTCTTCCACCTTCACCGGCGGGAGGAACCGCACGGTGACGGTGCTTCCGAAGCGCGGGAAATGGTGGCCGCGCGGCAGGGCCTCGAAGGCGCCCTCGATCGCCACCGGCACGACGGGAACGCCCGTCTCCCGCGCCACGCGCGTGAACATCGGGCGGAACTCCCCCACCCGGCCGTCGCGCGTGCGCGTGCCTTCCGGGAAGATGAGGGCGCTGCCGCCTTCCGAAAGCGCCTTCGCGAGCAGGCGGATCGACCGGGCGACGTCCACCCCCTCGGTGACGACGATGACGTTGCACCGTTTCGCCAGCGCCGCGGCGACGCCGCGGACGTGCTTCGCCTTCGCGTAGAAATACGTTTTGCGGAAGCGCGCCTTCTCCAGGGTGCGGACGACGAAAAGCCCGTCGAGGTACGACTGGTGGTTGGCCGCGAAAACGACGCCGCCTTCCGGCACGTTTTCCATCCCCTCCGCCCCGAGCCGGAAGCACAGCCGCGCCAGGCCCGACAGCACCGCGCGCAGGAACGGGTGCAGCCACGTGCTCCGCGGCAGCTCCTCCCCCTCCTCCGCCGCGCCCCCGGCAAGTCCCGCCGCGGGCGCTTCCGCCGCCTTTTTCCTGAAGAACCGCCGGTTTTTCACGGTTTCGCGCAGGAGTTCCCCGACCGTGCGGTGCTTCGAGAAGATGTTTTCGGGCCACTTGACCCCGAAGGTCTTGTCGAACCACGCGAGCAGGGACAGGCGCGAGAGCGAGTCGAGCGCGAGGTCCAGGTCCCAGCGGCTGCCGGGCGTGACGCGCGCGCATTCCAGGGGACCGGCGAGGAACTCTTCGAGCACTTCGTAGAACGATTGCTCCTCCGGCGAAAGCGCGGCCTCGGCGCGGCGCGCCTGCGTGCCCGTCGCGAGGGCCGCCAGCTCGTGGCGGCGGAGTTTCCCGATGCGCGTGCGCGGGAGGTCTTCCGCCACCACCGTCAGGCGCGTGATCTTCTTGGCCGGCGTCGTGCCGCGGTTGAGAACGTCGAGGAGGGTGCGGCGGAAGTATTCCGCCTGCGCGCCGGGGATGCCGCCTTCCAGCCCCGCGCGCGGGTGGAGCAGCGCGTGGAGCAGGCCGTCCTTCATCGTGACGGCGGCTTCGAGGAGGTCCGCCCCGCCGATGGCGAGGAGCTTTTCCTCGAGCTCGTTGGGGTTGACCTTCTTCCCGTTGGGGAGGACGAGCAGCTCCTTTTTCCGGCCGGTGATGAAGAGGTATCCGTCGCGGTCGAGGTATCCCAGGTCGCCCGTGTGCAGCCACCCGTCCGCGTCGAGCGCCTCGCGCGTCTCCTCTTCGTTCTCCCAATACCCCGAAAACACCTGCGGCCCGCGCGCGAGGATTTCGCCCGCCTCGATCTTGACCGACCCGGGCGCGAAGGGGTTGCCGACGCTCCCGAGGCGCACCGTGCCGGGCCGCGGGAAGGCGATCATGGGGGCCGCTTCGGTCATGCCGTATCCCTCCAGCATCTCGAAGCCCATCACGGTCATGTCGCGCGCGACTTCCGGTTCGAGCGGCGCGCCGCCGCAGACGAGTTGCGCGAGCCGCCCGCCGAACTTGGCGCGCACCGGGCGGAGGAGCGGACGGGCGAGGCGCGGATGGCGCTTGGCGAAGGCCCAGAGCGCGCGGGTGGGCGCGTGGCGGAGGAGGGTGTCGACGATGCCCTTGCGGAAAAGCGCGTAGAGGCGCGGCACGCCGATGAGGAGGGTCGGCTTGCGCTTGCGCATGAGTTCGAGCATGGCGGCGGGTTCGAGCGTATGGGCGAGGACGAGGGAGCCGCCCACGGCGAGCGGCGCCATCACGGTGCCCATCAAGGGGAGGATGTGGTGGAGCGGGAGGAGCGCGAAGACGCGCGACCGCGGCCCGTAGATGGGGACCGTGCGCGAGACGCTTTCGACGTTCGCGCGCATGTTGCCGTACGTGAGTTTGACGCCCTTCGGCCGCCCCGTGGTGCCGCTCGTGAACAGGATGGCCGCGAGGTCGCCGTCGGCCGCTTCGATCGGAGAGAGGATTTCGCCCGGCTCGGGGGAGCCGTCCGGCAGGTCGGAGAGTGGGAGGATGCGCGGCGGGTCCGGGAGGGAGGAGACGGCCTCTTCGGCGACGGCGCGGGTCTTGCCGGAAACGAAGATGGCGACGGGGCGGACCAGGGAGACGGCCTCGGCGACGTCGGAAGCGGGGGAGAAGGCGTCGAGGGGGACGGCGACGGCGCGCTTGGAGAAGACGGCGTAGAGCGCGGCAATCCATTCCGGGCGGTTCTCGGAGAAGAGGAGGACGCGGTCGCCGGGGGCGGCGGCGAAGGTTTCGGCGGCGCGGCGCGCGCGGAAGAGCAACTGGGAGTGGGTGATGGTTCCGTCCTGCCAATGCACGGCGGGGGCGTCGCCCGGGGAGAGCCAGGCGAAGCGGCCGGAGACGGCGGGAGAAGTCGCGGAAGGGGCGGGGTTTTCCATGCGCCGCACTCTACCTTCCCCTCCCCCGCCCCGCAAGCGTGCCGGCGGCGGGCCGCGCGCCGCCCCGCGCGGGCGGATTGCTCTTTTCACTGTACGCCGGAGCGAAGGCGGGGTACAAAAGCGGCATGCCCTCCCCCCTGCCGTCCCCGTCCGCCGCCGCGAAAGGCATCGTCCGCGGCCGTTCCTTCCCCGCCACCCGCGAAGGCGAGTCGGCGGCCCAGCGTTTCGCCCGCGAAACGCTCGCGGAGATGGGCGTCCCGCCGCACGCGACGCGCGCCGTCCTGGTGGCGCTCGACGAGGCGGCCAGCAACATCGTCAAGTACGCGGGGGCGACGCGTTTCGGCCTTGCCATTTCCGCCTCCGCGCAGGGCATCAAGCTCTCCTTGAGCGACAACGGCCGGCCTTTCGACCCGACGCTGTGTCCGGCGCCGGACGTGTCGCGGCACCTCGCGGCGCGGCAGATCGGCGGCTTGGGCATCCACATCATCCGCGCCCTCGCCCGCGACCTTTCGTACTGCCGCATCGGCGAGAAGAACCGGTTCCGCTTCCAGCTCGCCCGCTAGCGCGGGGCGGCGGACAACCACGCGGCGATTTCGTCCGCGCTTTCGCAGTAGCGCGCCGCGCAGAAGGCGAAAAACGTCTCCGCGGCCGGCGCGGCGGCCAGTTCCTTGGCGAGCGCGAGGCAATCGTCCAGGCCGTGGCGCGCGAGGAAGGCGTCCGCCAGACGCAGCGAAGCCGCGTAGAAGGCCCCCGACTCGTCCCGTCCCGCGGGATACGCCGTCGCGGCGACGAGGGCGGCAACCCCCTGCTTCCAAGGGAGGGACAAACGTTCCGAAACATCCAGCGAAAAACACCGCGCCGCTTCGTTGGCCGCCGTGCGACCGGCGACCTGCGCGAGCCCCTCGTCCAGCCAGAGCGCCGTGCGCCCGCCGCAAAGCTTTTCGAGCCGCCAGTGGGCCAGCTCGTGGGCGAGGCGGTTGGCCGTCGCGGCCGGATCGTCCGTGCGGTATCCCACGCGGATTTCGTCCCCCTCCTGCACGGCGACGGGACGGGGCGCGGCCCAATGGGGAAGAATTCCCAGGTCTTTCCCGAAAACGATCCGTGCCGTCCCCTCCCCCGCTTCGGGGACCGTCGCGCAGGCCGCGCGCGCGGCGAGGGAGACGACCTTGCGGGCGGAAGCGGCGTCCGCGCCCGCGGGCAGGACGACGGAAAGCCGCCACCCGGCGACTTCGATTTCTTCCGGCGCGGGAGCGCGGGAGCAGGCGGCGAGCGCGCCCGCCGCGAGGAGCGCCACCGCCAAGCGTTTGCAAAAATCCGTGCCCATCCGGGAAAACATGCCACCGGCCCGCCCGCACCGGCAAGCCTTTTGCCGATGTTTGGCAAAATCGCCCCGAATTTGCCGAACATCGGCAAAATGCCTTCCGCGCGCGGCTTGCGCCGAAAGCGGCGCTTGATTTTGGCGCTTCCAAGCGGATAATGCCCGCCCGTTCCCCCCGAACCCCAAGGAATCCCCATGGCTGACAAACTTTCCCCTTCCCCCGCCCCGAAAGCCCCCGCCGGCGACGCCGAAAGCGGCGACGTGCAGGCCTTCCGCGCCTGGATCGAAAAAAACGGCACCCCCGTCCTCTACGCCGTGCTCGCCGCCGTCGTGGTCGTCCTCGCCCTCACCGTCTGGCAGAACCGCAAGCGCGCCGCCACCGAAGCCGCCACCCAGGCGCTCTTCACCACGCAGGACCCCGACGCCCTCCTCGCCATCGCCGACGACGCCCCCTCCTCCACCGCGGCGCCCCTCGCCGTCCTCCAGGCCGCGGGCCTCTTCGCGCAGCAGAACCTTTACGACGAAGCCCTCGCCGCCTACGACCGCTTCCTCGCGGCCGCCCCGGCGCACGATTTCGCCCCGCTCGCCAAGCTCGGCCGCGCCGTTTCCCTCGACGCCACCGGCCGTGCCGACGAAGCGCTCGACGTCCTCGACGCGCTCCTCGAAGAAGGCGACGCCACCGTCCTTTCCGCCGCGGGTTTCGCCAAGGCGCGCATCCAGGAAGCCAAGGGAAACTTCGCGGGCGCCCGCGCGACGTACGAAGAAATCACCGCCTCCGCGTCCGACTACCCCACGCTCGCCCAGGCCGAAAGCGCGCTCGTCTATCTCGACGGGCTCGAAGCCGCCGCCGCCGCGTCCGCCCCCGCCGAAGCCCCGGCCGCGGAAGAACCGGCGGAAGAACCCGCTCCCGCGGAAGCCGTCGAAGCGCCCGCCGAAGAAGCGGCACCCGTCGAAGAAGCGGTAGCGGAAGCGCCCGCGGAAGAGCCGGAAGCCGCCGCGGAACCCGCTCCCGAAAAGCCCGCGAAGAAATCCAAGGCGAAAAAGGCCTCGAAAAAAGCCAAGGCGGAAGCCGCCGGAGCCCCGGCCGAAGAGCCCGTTCCCGAAGCCGCCCCCGAAGCGCCCGCCGCGGAATAACGCCTCCCCCGCCCTCTTTTTCCACCTTCCCCGCGCCGGCGCGGCCTTCCAGCCCCCGGCGCGCGGTGCCGAAAGGACCTCCCATGACCGAAGAACTCGCCAAGCATTACGACCCGAAATCCGTCGAGCAGAAGTGGTACGCCAAGTGGTGCGCCGACGGCGACTTCCACGCCGAAGCCGCCAAGGGCGGAACGCCCTACACCATCGTCATCCCGCCGCCCAACGTGACGGGGATCCTCCACATGGGCCACGCCTTGAACCAGACCATCCAGGACGTCCTCGTCCGCCGCAAGCGGATGCAGGGCTTCAACACCCTCTGGGTCCCCGGTACCGACCACGCGGGCATCGCCACGCAGAACGTGGTCGAACGCAAGCTCAAGAAGGAAGGCAGGACCCGCCAGGACGTGGGCCGGGACGCGTTCGTCGACATGGTCTGGGAGTGGCGGAAGCAGTACGGCGGGACCATCCAGAACCAGCAGCGCCAGCTCGGCATCGCCTGCGACTGGTCGCGCGAGCGCTTCACGATGGACGAAGGGCTTTCCGACGCGGTCAAGGAAGTGTTCGTCCGGCTGTACGAAAAGAACCTGATCTACCGGGGCGAGTACATCATCAACTGGTGCCCGCGCTGCTGCACGGCGCTTTCCGACGAGGAAAGCGAGCACGAGGACGAGGACGGGCATCTCTGGTTCATCCGCTATCCCGTCAAGAGCGACGAGCGGAAGAAAACGTATCTCACCGTCGCCACGACCCGCCCGGAGACCATGCTCGGCGACACCGCCGTCGCCGTCAACCCGCGCGACGAGCGCTTCGCCGCCTTCCGCGGCAAGACCCTCCTCCTCCCGCTCACCGACCGGGAAATCCCCGTCATCGAGGACGACTACGTCGACCCGAAGTACGGTACGGGCGCCGTCAAGGTCACCCCCGCGCACGACCCCAACGACTTCGAGATGGGCCGCCGCCACGGACTTGAGTCCATCAACATCATGACCGACACCGCCGTCATGAACGGGGCGGCCGGGCCGTACGCCGGCCTCGACCGCTTCGAGGCGCGCAAGAAGGTCGTCGCCGACCTCGAAGCCCTCGGCCTCCTCGAAAAGATCGAGCCGCTCCGCCACGCCGTCGGCCATTGCTACCGCTGCCACACCGCCGTCGAGCCCCGTCTCTCGCCGCAGTGGTTCGTCAAGATGAAACCGCTCGCGGAACCCGCCATCGCCGCGGTCAAGGACGGCCGCATCCGCTTCGTCCCGGACCGCTGGAACAAGGTGTACCTCGAATGGATGGAGAACATCCGCGACTGGTGCATTTCCCGCCAGATCTGGTGGGGGCACCGCATCCCGGTGTATTACTGCGACGCCCCCGGCTGCCGCGCCGAATGGGCCGCGCGCGAAACGCCCGCCGCCTGCCCGCACTGCGGCGGGACGCACCTCCACCAGGACCCGGACGTGCTGGACACCTGGTTCAGCTCGTGGCTGTGGCCGTTCAGCGTCTTCGGCTGGCCGAAGGAGACGGAGGACTTGAAGTTCTTCTACCCGACGGACGACCTGGTGACCGCCCCGGAAATCATCTTCTTCTGGGTCGCGCGCATGATCATGGCGGGGTTGGAGTTCATGGGCGACGTCCCGTTCCGGCGCGTGTACCTGCACGGCACCGTCCGCGACAACCAGGGCCGGAAGATGTCCAAGAGCCTCGGAAACTCGATCGACCCCATCGACATCATCCGCGACTTCTCCGCGGACGCGCTGCGCTTCTCGCTCGTCGCCCTCACCGCGACGGGGCAGGACGTGTACATCTCCAAGGAAAAATTCGAGCTCGGCCGCAACTTCGCCACCAAAATCTGGAACGCGGCGCGGTTCCTTCTGATGAACACGAAGGAACTGCCGGACATCGCGGCGCTCTCGCCCGACCCGAATTTGCTCACGGCCGACGACCAGTACATCCTCTCGCGCCTGCATTCGGCCATCCGCCAGTGCGACGAATTCCTCGACCGGTGCCGCTTCAACGACTACGCGAAGACCGTGTACGAATTCCTCTGGCACGAGTTCTGCGATTGGTACGTCGAGTACGCGAAAGCGCCGCTCTCCGGCTCCGACCCCGCGCGCCGCGCGACGGTGCTTTCCATCGCCCATTTCGTCTTCGCCCGCGCCCTGCGCCTGCTCCACCCCGTCATGCCCTTCGTCACCGAAGAGCTCTACCACGGGATGGGATACTGCGGGGAGAACGAAACCATCCAGTTCGCCGCCTGGCCGACCGCCCTCGACGAGGAGGAGCTCGCCGCGAAGGGCGTGCACGCCGACGCGGTTTCTTACGTCGAAGCCAAGCACGAGGCCATCGCCCGCGGCCGGAACCTCCGCGCCGACTACGGCCTTTCGCCCGCCCAGACCGCCGACTTCGTCCTCCGGCCCGCCGACGAGGCGACCGGCGAGAAGGTGCGCATCGACCGCGCCGCGTACCTGACGGCGCTCAAGGCCGACCGCTTCGAGGTGGAAAGCGGCTACACGCCGCCGAAGCCGCAGCCGAGCGTCATCACGCCGCTGGGGACCTTGTTCCTCTCGCTCGCGGGCCACGTGGACCCGGAAGCGGAGAAGAAGCGGCTGACCGACCAGCTCGCGAAGGCCCGCGCCGAACTCGCCAACACCGAAAAGCGGCTTGCCAACGAGTCGTTCGTCTCGCGGGCGCCCGCCGAAGTCGTCGAGGGCGCGCGGAACCGGAAGAACGAGCTCGCCGAAAAGATCGCGAAGCTCGAAACCCTGCTCGGCGCCCTCGCGTGACCGCGGAAGAAGCGCTTTCCCTCGCCCGCCGCCGCGGGGCGACGCTCGCGACGGCGGAATCGTGCACGGGAGGGCTCGTCGCGAAGATGCTGACCGACGTCCCCGGCGCGAGCGACGTCTTCCAGGGCGGCGTCGTGGCGTACGCGAACGCCGCGAAAGGGAAGTTGCTCGGCGTCAAGAAAAAAACGCTGTCCGCGCACGGCGCGGTGTCGTGGCAGACGGCGAAGGAAATGGCGCGCGGGGCAAGACGGAAGTTCGGCGCGACCGTTGCCGTGTCGGTGACGGGCGTCGCGGGCCCCGGCGGCGGAAGCCGGGAAAAGCCGGTGGGAACGGTGTATCTCGCCGTGGCCGCGGGGCGGACCTGCACCGCGGTCCGTTGCCAGTTCGCGGGCACGCGGGAAGAAATCCGCCGCCAAAGCGCCGCCACCGCCCTCGCCCTCCTCGCCTCCGCCCTCCGCGACCTTTGAAGCGGACACCCCTTGCCGATGTCCGGCACTCCGCGCCGGCTGCCGCCTCCGCGCGTTCCTTGGCTCCGCATTCGCGGAGCAAGGCCCGAAAACCGCTTTTCGCCCTTCGGGGGCGCCGCATGGCTTGGCTTTCCGGGGTGCTCCTCCGCCCCTTGGGCCGGAGGCTTCCGCTCTTTTCACGGCAAATTCCCCCTGTTTTGCCGATGTCCGGCAAAATGTTTCCCGCGCGCGGCGTCAACCGGCGATGTCCGGGACGGTGAGGATTTCGCCGCCGGAAGGGGTGACCACGACGGTGTTTTCGTAGTGCGCCGCGGGCAGGCGGTCGCGCGTGCGCACCGTCCAGCCGTCGTCCATCACTTCGACTTTGTACGTGCCCTGGGTGATCATCGGCTCGATGGCGAGCACCATGCCGCTCTTGAGCACCGGGCCGTGGCCGGGGCGGCCGTAGTTGAGGATGGACGGGTCCTCGTGCATCTTCCGGCCGATGCCGTGCCCGCAGTAGTCGCGGACGACGCCGAACCCCGCCGCCTCGGCGACGGTCTGGACGGCGTGGCCGATGTCGGTCAGGTGGCCGCCGTCCTTCGCCGCGGCGATGCCCGCGACCAGGCTCGCGCGCGTGACGCGGCAGAGCTCCCGCGTGCGCGGGGCGACTTCGCCCGCGGGCACCGTGGTCGCGCAGTCGCCCACGAACCCGTCGGCGACGATGCCGAAATCGATGGAGACGATGTCGCCGTCCTGGACGATTTCGTGGGCGGAGGGGATGCCGTGGACCACGACGTCGTTGATGGAAACGCAGATGTGGGCGGGGTATCCGTTGTATCCGAGGAAGGCGCTTTTGACGCCGCGCTCCGCGATCCACGCGGCGGCCGCGTCGTCGAGTTCCTTCGTGGAGACGCCGGGGCGGACGAGCCCGGCGACGTAGGCGCGCAGTTCCCCGGTCAGCGCGCAGGGGACGCGCATGCGCCGCAATTCGCTCGCGGTTTTGACGTGGATCATGTTCGGAATCCTCCCAAAACAGATTGCATTCTTCCTTGCCTTTTCCGCCGTGATTCTTTGTCGTCAAGCCTCGACGATGCACCGCATCATCGCCTTCGGCTTTCCTTCTGGACCCCGGCGAAAAATCCGGCGGAACAATTGCAACTTTTCCGTGATGCTTCCTTGAAACCGCCCGGCACGGCGGCTAGCGGAGCTTCGAGAGCATGTCCTCGGCCGCGGCCTCGGGCGTGGTGGAGGCGTCCACGCGGACGAGCACGCCCTTCTCGCGGTAGTAGTCGATGAGGGCGGCGGTCTGCTTTTCGTAGACGTCGAGGCGGTTCAAGACCGTCGCTTCGGTGTCGTCCGGCCGCTGGTAGAGGTCGTTGCCGCCGCAATGGTCGCAGACGCCGGGTACCTTCGGCGGGATGGCCGCGAGGTTGTACACCGCGCCGCAGCCGCGGCAGATGCGCCGCCCGGACAGGCGCTTGACGATGGTATCGTTGGGCACGTCGAGGACGAAGACCTGGCCGATGGCGCCGCCGAGGCGGGCGAGCATCGCGTCGAGGGCCTTGGCCTGGGCGATGGTGCGGGGGAAGCCGTCGAACATGTAGGCGTCTTCGGGGGCGCCGGAAGCGAGGCGTTCCTCGATGATGCGGAGGATGACCTCGTCGGGGACGAGTTCGCCGCGTTCCATGTAGCCTTTCGCGTCGAGGCCGGTGGGGGTGGCGGCCTTGACGGCGGCGCGGAGCATGTCGCCGGTGGAGACGTGCTGGTAGGGGGTGGCGGTGCGGACGCGTTCGGCGAGGGTGCCTTTGCCGGCGCCGGGGGCGCCCAGGAGGATGATGGCTTTCATGGATGGCCTTTCGTTGGGATGCTTGCGAAACATCGCGAGTATGCGGCCAAAACGCCCGCGAAGCAAGCAAACGCGTTGCGCGAAAGGCGGGAACCGGCCCCTCCCCTTCCCCATGGGCCCGCCTTCCCGCGGGGTGCGGGCGGGAAGCGGATCACACGGGGATGCGCGGGAGGTGCTTGGAGATGCCGGTCAGAATTTCGTAGGCGATGGTGCCGCAGTGTTCCGCAAGCTCGCCCGCCCAGACGCTTTCCTCCCCCTGCGCGCCGAGCAACACCACCTCGTCGCCCGGCTTGACGTCGCTTTCCGGCCCGAGATCGATGCAGATCCAGTTCATGCTGACCCTCCCCGCGACGGGCTTCCGCTGCCCGCCCACGAGCACGTCGCCGCGGTTCCCGAGATGCCGGTTGTACCCGTCGGCATAGCCGGCGCTCGCGACGGCAATCTTGGTCGCGCGCTTCGCGACGTACGCTCCGTAGTACCCGACGCCCGTCCCTTCCGGCACGTCGCGCACCTGCACCACCCGCGCCTTCCACTGCATCGCGGGCCTGGTCGCGTACCGCCCGAAAGCCGCGTGCGCGCCGTAGCCGTAGAGCACGATGCCCGGGCGGATGGCGTCGAGGTCGTACTCCGGCGTCACCAGGCTCGCGCGCGAGCTCGACACGTGCTTGAGCAATTTCTTCCCCGCGGCTTTCTCGATGGCGTCCGCCGCTTCGAAGAACTTCTCCATCTGCTTCTTCGCCTTCTGCGGGTGGCTGACCGGCTCCACCATCGCGAAATGCGCGCAAATTCCCTCCAGTTCCAGCCCGTCCATTCCCGCGACGGACACCGCATCCGGCAAATCCCGCGGCATCAAAAACCCGAGCCGCCCCATCCCGGTGTCGAGCTTGACGTGCACGCGCAACTTCCCGCCCGCGGCCTTCGCCGCTTCCGAAAACGCTTTTGCCTGCGCGGCGTCGGCGACGACGGTCGTGACGTCCTGGCGCATCAGTTCGGGCGTTTCTTCCGGCAGGGCGCCGCCGAGCACCAGGATCAGCTTCGCCCGGTCGCCCGCGGCCTTGCGCACGCGGTACGCTTCCGCCGGATACACCACGGCGAAGGCGTCCACGCCCGCGCGGCAGAACGCCTCCATGGCGGTTTCGATGCCGTGGCCGTACGCGTCGGACTTGACGATGGCGATGACCCGCTTGCCCGGCACCGCGGCGCGGATGGCCCGCGCATTCCCTTCGAGCGCGGCGGTGGAAATTTCGACCCAGGAACCGTATGGAGGATTCATGTTTTCTCCCGTGCGGGCGGAAGCGCCGCGTGCCGTCCCCTACTCCGCCGCCAGCGTGGCGAACGAGACGTTCCAGATGTCCGCGGTCCGGCAGGTGTCCAGCACGCGGATGACGTGTTCGTACGCGGTGTCCTTGTCCGCACGCACCAGCACCGGCTGGCCGGGGAAGAGGGCGACCAGCTTTTCCATCATCGCCTTCAGGGCCGCGTCGTCGAGCGTCCGGCCGTTGACGACGGTTTCGCCGCCCTTGAGGATGTTGACGATCACTTCCCCGGGCAGGCGTTCGGGAACGGTTCCCGTCTCCGCGGTGGGGAGCGTGACATCGAGCTCGGTTTCCCACTGCGCGAAAATCTGCGTGGTGACGAAGAAGCAGAGGAGGAGGAACACCACGTCAATCATCGGCGTGAGCGGCATCCCGCCCCCAACGCTGCCCGCTGCGCGGCCCCGGAAATTCATCGCCCGTCCCCCTCCGCGGCGGCGCCTTCCGCCGGAGCGCTCTTCGCGAGCACGTGCAACAGGCCCGCCGAAGCGACTTCGAGCTTGCCGACCAGCGAGGAGACGCGGCCGCGGAAAACCGCGTACGCGACAACGGCGGGAATCGCGATCAAAAGGCCCGCGATCGTCGTCACCAGCGCCTGGCCGACGCCGCCGGCGAGTTCCATCGGGCGGGCCTTGACCACGTCGAAGGCGACGGAGTTGAAGGCCTTGAGCATGCCCATGACGGTACCGAGGAGGCCCACCATCGGCGCGACCGCGGCGATGTCCGCCAAGTAATGCACCGCTTCCTGCATTTTCGCGCCCTGCCGCGCGCCTTCGCTTTCCATGACCTCCTTGACGGCGGCGGTTCCGGCGGCCGGGTTCTCCGCGCGGAAGGCGAGCGCCGATGCCGCGACGCGCGCGAGGGAGGAGCGGTCGGCGCGGCAGAGTTCCTTCGCTTCGCGCACGCGCCCGGCGTTGAGCAGTTCGCGCAGGCGGATGGCGAGCGCCTCGGGGGCGACGCGGCCGGTGCGGAGGGCGAAGAGGTAGTAGAAGACGAGCGAGACGCCGACCACGGAGACGGCGGCGAGCGCGTACATCATCCAGCCGCCCATGGCGAACAGTTCCGCCGCGGTAAGCCCCGCGGCGGGTTCCGCCCCGGCGGGAGCGGCCTCGGCGGCCGCCGCCGCCGCGGGAAGCGCGGGGAGGACAAGCAAGAGTTTTCCGGAAACGGGGATTTTCATCGGTTACATCTCCTTCTTCACGAGATTCCAATTCGCCGCAAAATACTTCCACCCCGACACCAACGTCAAGACGAGGACGATGCCCGAGAGCGTCCAGCTCGTCCAGACGAAGAAGCTGTCGTAGGCCTTGAGGAACGCCTCCGTCGGCTGCTTCGGGAGCAGCGGGATGAAATCCGCCCGCACGGCGAGCAGGACGAAAGTCGCGATGATGGCGATCATCTGCCAGACCGTCTTGAGCTTTCCCCAGCCGCCCGCGCCGAGGACCTGGCCGCTTTCGGCCGCGACGAGGAGGCGCAGGCCGGTCACCGCGAACTCGCGGGCGATGATGACCACGACGATCCACGCGGGGATGAGGGAGTACGCCGGTTCGTACGGCAGGTGCATGCCGACGAAGCTGATGAAAGCGGCGCTGACGAGAACCTTGTCGGCGAGCGGGTCCATGAGCTTGCCGAAGGCGGTGACGCCGTATTTCGTCCGGGCGAGGTGGCCGTCGAAGTAGTCGGTGATGCTGGCGATGACGAAAAAGGCGAAGGCCAGCGTCGTCGAAAACGGGAACGGGAAGGCCATGGCGAACATCACCACCGCGGCCGCGAGGAAGCGGCTGGTCGTCAAAGTGTTGGGAACGTTCATGGTTGGAGGGGGGACATGGGGGAAAGGGAATTCGGGAAGCATGCAAAAAATCCGGCCCGAATGCAAACCCCGCGGTTTGCCGGATGCCCGCCTGGCTGATGCGCCCCAGCAGGACGGCCGTCGTCCGCTCGATGGATGCGGCGCTCTCCCAGTGGCCCATCTCCTGTGCGATGCGGATGGCGTTGTTGTAGGTCCAGCTCCCGCGCTCCAGCAGGCGGTTCGCGGCGCCCTGGATGAAGTTGCGCATGGTGAGGGCGTACTGGTGGACCACCGTCGGGTTCCGCCAGAACTTCCGTTCGGCTTTCGCGTCCATCTCCCCGTCCGCCTCGCCGTTCCGGCGGCGGATGCCGTCACGCACGATCATGCGCAGGACCGCGGCGACCGTTTCGGGGTCCCCGAAGTCGATGTCTTCCTTCTTGAGGAGCGCGGCGACGATGGCCTCCATGTCCGGCCCGTCGTCCTTGTCCCCGGCCTTCGGTTCTTCCCCGTGTTCCGCCGGCTTGTCCGCCGTGTCGGTTCCGGCGGCTTCCTCCACCTTGCGGGCCTCCTCTTCGGCGCGTTGCCTGCGCTTGGCCGCGTCGGCTTCGGCTTTCGCCCGCCGTTCGGCCCGCTCCGCTTTCGCCGCTTCGACGACGCGCCGGAGCTTTTCGCGGGTGGCCGCGAGCTTTGCTTCCGCCGCGACGCGGCGCGGATCGTCTTCCGGCAGGTTTTCGATGGGAATGTCTCCGTTTTCCGCTTCCCCGGCCGGAGCGCCTCCGGCGATGACGGCGTCCAGCGCGGAATCGAGGTCGGCCGCGCTTGCGGCGGCCTTGGGCTTGGCCATGTCCTCGACGAGACGCTGGCAGAGGACATTGATCCAGTCCGCGCCGGTCTCTTCGGCGATTTCCGCCCAGTCGAGACCCTGTTCGTTGCGGAGGATGGCGACGAGCGCCGCCTGCTGGATGCGCTGGCCCTTCGCCGCGGTGAGCGCGCCGCTGGCCATCGCCGCCATGATGGCGGATTCGGGCGACAGCGCCTGCGCGGCCTGTCCCATCGTGGCGGCGGCCTCGCGGGCCTTGCCGGACTGCAGGAGTTCCCGCGCGCGGCGGGCGGCTTCGCCGTCGAGCAGCTTGCGCGCCCGCGAGACGGCCTCTTCGGGGGTGATGTCGCATTCCAGCTCCCGGGCGACGGGGGCGAGCTTCCGGGTGAGGTCGGCTTCGCGACCGGAAAGAATCATGGTCGCCGCCAGTCCCACCAGCCGGTTGTTGCCGAGCGTCATGGCCTCGCGTTCGTCCCAGAGGCTGTATCCCGCCCGCAACGCAAGCCGCGCCGCCCCGCCTTCGGACTTGACTTCCGCGCCGGGGAGAGGTTGAGTGCCTTCATCGGTTCCGGGGTTGGTAGAGTCCCCTCTCGATGTCCACTCCGCAACCGCCCGGACAAGGGGCCGCAAGGTGTCCGGGACATTTTTGTTTCCCGTGCAAGTCGCGGTTACCTCGACAAGGTTGTCGGCCCGCAAGTCCCCGTTTTCGGGCCTTGCGACAAGTCGGGCGATATGCTTTTCGTCAATGTCCATGAAATAGACGGCGCGTCCCCTGTCGATGATGGTCCTGTCGGCCGCCACGATTTCCGGGATGCGCGGCAAGACCTTTCCGACTTTCTCCTTCCCGAATGCCCGGTAGTGCTTTCCGTCCTTGTCGACGTTGTCGTTGGTGACGGCGTGAAGCGCATACTCCGCCCACGCTGCCGCTTCGTTGCCTCCGTGTCGCGCGACGGCCTCTTTCGATGGCGCGAAGAACATTGTCCCACCGGTGGAAATCGGAAGCTTCATGTTCCCGTAGCGGGCGTGGAAATCCCGTGCCGCGGCAATTGCCTCCTGCCGCTCCTCTCCACTGGTGAAGCGGGCATCGATCTTGCCGCTGTCGAGCAACTCTCCAATGGCCGTGGAAAGCGTTCCTCCGGACACCATGAACCGGCCGTCCTGCACCCAGTCGAGGTTCGGGTGGGATTCGTCCTGCCGGTCCCACCACTCTTCTTGCGGCTCAAAGGTATATCCGTTTTCTCGCGCCCAGCGTAGGAACCGAGTCAGATTGTTGCTTGCGTCAAGCCCCGTTTCTTCCTCGAAGCTCTCCACGATTCGCTCGTTGCGGTAGTCTCCACTCGTCGCCATGAACGCCAGCAGCTTCCCGTCCTTGAATGCCACGCGTTTCGGGAGGGAGTTGTATTGGTTCCAGAATCCCCATGCCTCTTCAAGCTCATGGTCATTGGGCATATATGGGGATATTCCTGTTTCTTTTTCGTATGCTTCTTCAATCTCGTCCTCTCTGCCCCTCCAGCTATTGTTTGGGTACCAGCGGTCCAAGTAGTCCCAAAATTCGTCTGTTAAGTTTTTTTCTCTCGCCAGCAGGCACCACGGATTCGCGTCCTCCCCCCAGTGCGTATCGATGATCCGCCGCATGGCCTTCTGTCCGGCCTTGTCATCCTGGACGAGGTAGGTCGTGATGCCGTGCCCCAAGTCGCGCTTGTCGCTCAACTCCGGCACCGTGTCGGGGGCGATGGGCTTGGCCGTCGGCTTGAACTCCTTGTGAGCCTCCAGCAACTCCAGCGGCGAGCGGTAGGCCATCGGGTCCACCTTGGCCTTCGCCGCCACGGAGAGCGCGTCGTCCACCTTGTACTCGTCCTCCGGCAGCTGGATCGTCCCGCGGATGACCCAATGCAGCGCCGCTTTCTCCTTCTTGGGGTTGTCGTACTTGTCCAGCTCCGTGAGAACCTTGCCCGCGTCGAGGTCGGGGCGTTTCTTCGCGAGGAGGTCCTCGTACGCCTTCCGCCGGTTGGCGCCGATGGCGAAGCGCGGGGCATGTTCCAGTTCGGCCTTTTTCACGGCCCTCGGGTCGGAAGTGTCGATTTCGACGACCTTCTTGAATCCGGCCGCCTTGATTTTCGCCTTTGTTTCGGCATCGAGCTTTTTGCCGACCAGGACGGCGGCGGCCTCCGAAAGAGGGACGTTGCGCCAGGGCTTCGCTTCCGAATACGGCAGCAGCCCGTTCTTCTCGAACATCTTCTGCCATTCCTTGAGAAGCTTCCTTTTTTTCTTTCCTTCCGGCATGCCCCGGATTTTCCGGGCAAGCTCGAGCTGCTTGTCCGCCTCGGAGAGCCGGAGCCGCTCGCGTTCGATGTCGCTGGGGGCGTCCCGTCCGCTTGCGCTGGCCCAGTCGCGGCGGAGCGCCCCGATGTCGTCTCCGGCGAGATCGCCGAACGTCGGGGTTCCGGCGTCGCCCTCGTACACGGTGCTTTGGTCGATGGTCGGCTTCCCGAAAATCACGAATGCGCTTGCGTCTTCGTCCCGCTCGAAGAACCCGCCCTTGTCCCATCCGGCCATTTCGGTCACCAGGGCGATGCTCGGATTGACGAAGAATCCGGCATCGATCGCCTTGACGAGATTCTCGGTCGAAAGCCCGTGCACGGCAATAAGGGGCTTCCCGATCCGGTCGATCTCCGCCCCCGCGTCCGGGTACGCCGTCCCCGCCTGTTTCTGCGCTCCGCTCGGCGCGTACCGTCCGTTTTCGTCCGGGCGTTGCCGCCGCCACTTCCCGTCGATGCCGCGCCACCATCCGGTCTCCCGCCAGATTTCCTCGCGCGTGGCGCCGCTGCGCTCCATCGCCTCGGCGTCGCCCAACCCGCGGACGCCCAGCCTTATCGCGCCAGCCGCCCCCGCGATCTGGTAGCGCTTCTTTCCGTCCACCCACTTGTGGTCAACCCGGATGTTGTCGTCGCGGAAGGAGACGTAGTTCCAGCCCGCCTTGTCCCCGTCCTTCACCGTCTTGCCGAAGGAGTTGACGGGATACTTCACCCCGTCGATGCCCGCGCGGGCAAGAAATTCGCTGGCGCTCTGCGGCCCGAGCTTGGCCCCGTTGCCATGCTGGGTCCGTTCCTGGACGAAGCCGTCCGGCTCGATGAGTTCTTCCGCGAGAAGGTCGTAAACCGCCATCCCCGTCTTTGCTTCCGCGAGCGCTTCTTTCAGGTAGGGCGCGTCCCTGCCTTCCTTCTCGAGTTGCGCGAGAATCCATCCGCGCTGTTCCTCTCCGACTTCGCCGTACCAGTCCAGCAAATGCCGCTCCGTCTCCTCCGGCGTCGCCCGGTTGGTGAAGAAGGTCTGCTCGTAAAGATTGGCGGATGGGTCGGTAACCTTGCGGGTGATGATCCTCGATGGGTCTTCGAGAATCCGAAGCGCCTCTTCCGCAATCTCGACCCTGTGACCGTAGGTCCGGCGGTCGAGCTTGCTTCGGGACTCGTCCCGGAACCCTTTCTCCCGCTCGACGGCCGAGCGCATGTCTTGGATCGCCTTGGCCCTGTCTCCATCGGCATAGTCGAAAAAGTGGACGGCCCAGCCTTCCGCCGTTCCGGTGGACGTCTGGCGTTTCCCGTCCAGGTACAATTCGTTTCCGCCGGATGCCATGTCCCTTCTGCGCTTGTCGGAATAGGCGTATCTCTCCGCCACGCCCCTCTCCGTGCTGGCGTACAGCCCCCACCCGTAGACCTGGCTTCCTTCGCCCGTTCCGATGTAGTGCAAACTCGGCCTGTCGTAGTCCGCCGCGCTGCCGGTGTAGAGGCCGCCGATGGCGAACCTCCGCCCGGCCTCGTGCCGCGCTTCGGCCTCGCGGCGCAGCCAGTCGCGCTCGTTGAGTTCGGTCGGCGTCCCGTCGGGGTCGGTCATCCAGTCGGCCGTCCCGGCACGCTCCGCGATGATGGCGCGGGCGTCTTCGCGCAGGTGGGCAGGAAGCGCGTCGGCAACCGTCCCGTCCATCGCGAACTCCGGCGACGGAAGGCGCGTGGCGACGGATTGGCGGGTCGAATTTTCGGAGTTGACGCCGGGGGCGTTTGGAGTTTGACTTGTGGCGTCCACCGGGGAGTTTCTCTCCGCGTTATCCCCGGAGCCCACCTGCGCGGTAGCGGAGTTTTCCGTGCGGTTGCCCGGGACCTCGTTGCCAGCAATGGCGACGAGGTCGATTCTTTTCAGGTATGTTGGGTTGAACTGCCTGTAGTGGGCCGTCATCGGCCCCATTGTTTCACCGTCGGAGTTCATTTCCATGACGATGATGTTGACCCTTCCGTCTTCGGACTCGAATTTTTTAAGAATCTCGATGAAATCCGGAACATTTTTGTCCCGCACAATGGCATCCCACCGTGTCAGGATTTCTGGAATGAGCGGCAACGATTTGCCTCTGGATGGGACGTATCCGGCAATGTCTTTGGCCGTCACTTTTCCTTCGAGGATCATTTTCCTCGCGTCTGCCGGACTTTTTGCGGCATCTATCCAGCCTTTTTTCTTTCCCTTGTTTTCCTTGGTTGGCTTTTCGCACACCAGCGACATGAAGTGCCCTGCCTTTGGCGTGAATGTCCTTTTTCCAAGCCCTGGGAGATTGAAAACGAACGTTTGCCCCACCATGTGTTGGAGAAACCATTGGAACGATTCCAGCGGCGTCCCTGTCTGCAATCGTTCGGGCATCGGGGCCGCGGGGAGTGCTTCAATCCAGTTCAGAAAATCCAGTGCCGTTGCCGTATCGGAGAGGTCGGCGCCGGGCACAAGGCGGGGCGACGCCACCATCATGTGCGCCACGCCGCCCTGTCCCTCCATCGCCTTCCGCGCCTCGTCCTGCAACTGGGCGTCCGGGAGGCGGCGGCGCAATGCCGCGGCAACGCCGGGGTGGAGGTTGGCGCCGCTGGATTCGATGTAGCGGCGGATGGCGTCCGCTTCGCCCATGCCCTGATCCCGGAGCTGGCGGATGGCGTCCCCCGCCGCATCCATCTCCTCCTCGAAGAAGTCGGCTTCCTCCTGCCTCGCCTCGAGCGCGTCGTGCCCGGAGAGGTCGCTTTCCGCGCCCTTGGACGCCTCGGCGGCGGGGTCGTGCGTCTCGCTGTCCACTCCGGTGTACGGCTTCTGCGGCTTGTCACGTTCGTCCAACGGTTTGTCGAGGTCCTTGAAGTACTTCCAGATGCCGAGGTGCTTGTCCTGCCGGTACCCGCGTTCCATCATGACGCCGGTCGTGAGTGCGCGGTTGGCCCTGCACAGGGCGGCCATTTCCGCCTCCGTGACGGCTTCGCGCGCCTTGATCTTGCGCGCCACTTCGCCAGGATCGATTTCCCCTTCCGGGGCCGGTTCCGCCGTTCCGCTGGTTTCTTCCGGCGGAGCTTGGTCCCCTGCAGGAGCTTGGCTCCCAGGACTTTCTTCCCGTTGCGGGACGTGTTCTCCCGCTTCGGTGGCAGACCCCGTGTCTTCCGGCGTTTCTTTCCTATTTCCGGCTTCGATTTCCGATAGCAGTTCGTCGCTCGCGGAGGTCTCGAAGGAGAGTACGTCGAGGTTCTCGAATTTGCCGGTGAGCATCGCGTTGATGATGAAGTCCACCGCCGTCCGGCTGGCCTGCCGCTTCCGTTGCAACCCCAGCAGCCCCCTCGCCGCGTTCCACGCCCACTTCGCCGCGTCGGCTATCGGTCCGTCGGACTCCTTGCGGAGCATCTCGGCGACAACCGGGGCCATCTCTTCGTTCCAGCGCTCGTCCGCCCCTTGCGGCACCATCGTCGCTCCGCTTCCGGCCAGCTGTTTGTTTTCCGCGTCGGAGAGGTGTGCGCTGCGAGCCGACGAGGTTGCGATCTTCCTGGCGTTTTCGGGCGAAAGCCCGACCGCTTTCAGCACCTCTTCGATTGCGTGCACGTGTTCGTGCCGGACCGTTCCGCGCATCGCGGAAGGGTCGAGCGTGATATCGACCTTGACGGTCGGGATGCCGTCCTCCCCCGTTTCCGCGGATTCCAGCCTCGCCCCGCCGATGTCCTTCAGTCCCAATGCCGACTTGACCGCCTGCGCCTTCGCCAGCAACTCCGGGTCGGAGACGATTTCGTCCGCCGTGCGGCCCCGCGCCCCGGCTCCAACCCCGCGCTTGCCGCCGCGCCGCGAAAACGGCATGATGCCCCGCCAAACGGAAGCGCCGACCGGGCCCGAAAAGCGTTTCCCCGTCCACCCCCGGGCCGAAAGGTATCACTCCCCATGCAAATCGAACAAATCACCGCCCGCGAAATCCTCGACTCCCGCGGCAACCCCACCGTCGAAGTCGACGTCACCCTCGAATGCGGCGCCAAGGGCCGCGCGGCCGTCCCCTCCGGCGCTTCCACCGGCGAAAACGAAGCCCTCGAACTGCGCGACGGCGACAAGTCCCGCTATCTCGGCAAGGGCGTCCTCAAGGCCGTCGACAACGTCAACAACGTCATCGCCCCCGCCCTCCTCGGCATGAGCGCCCTCGACCAGCGCGCCATCGACCAAAAGATGCTCGCGCTCGACGGCACCCCCACCAAGAGCAAGCTCGGCGCCAACGCCATCCTCGGCGTCTCCCTCGCCGTCGCCAAGGCCGCGGCCGACTGCCTCGGCATTCCGCTCTACCGCTACATCGGCGGGACCAACACCTTCGTCCTCCCCGTCCCGATGATGAACATCATCAACGGCGGCGCCCACTCCGACGCCCCCATCGCCTTCCAGGAATTCATGATCCGCCCCGTCGGCGCGAAGAGCTTCCGCGAAGGGCTTCGTTGCGGCACCGAAGTGTTCCACAGCCTGAAGAAGGTCCTCAAGGCCCGCGGGCTTTCGACCGCCGTCGGCGACGAAGGCGGCTTCGCCCCCGCGCTCGACAGCATCGAAGACGCGCTCGACTGCATCATCAAGGCGATTTCCGACGCCGGCTACAAGCCCGGCGAGGACGTCACCATCGCGATGGACTGCGCGGCGAGCGAGTTCTACAAGGACGGCGTGTACGACTACACCTGGAAGGAAGGCGAAAAGGGCGCCAAGCGCACGAGCGCCGAACAGGTCGCCTACCTCGAAGGCCTGGTCGCGAAGTACCCGATCGACAGCATCGAAGACGGCATGGCCGAAAACGACTGGGACGGCTGGGTCGCCCT
>JAFSUH010000238.1 GCA_017445365.1 Kiritimatiellia bacterium
CACCAGCACGACGAGCGCGGGGTCGTCGGGCGACCGCGCCGCCCGCGCCCGGTGCACCAGCTCCCCCGCCTCCGCCGCGCGGTCGGCGGCCGCGGCGCTTTCCCCGAAGCCGCCGGAGGCGGCGCGGAGCCGGTCGATGCGCTCCTCGTCGGTCTCGTCCGCCGCGTCGGCGTCCGCGGGGACGAACGCGGAAAACGCGGTCTCGCGGGAGCGGTACCGCCTGCGGAAGAAGTCCGCGGCGGCGCGCCGGACGATGCCGAGGACGAACGCGCGCAGGGGCGAGGAGAAGCGGTACCCCGGCAACGCGCGGTACAGCCGCACGAACGCGTCTTGCGCGACCTCCTGCACGTCGCCGCGCGAGGGCAGGCGGCGGGAGAGGTCGCGGGCCACGTCGCCCGCGAAGGCGTCGTACAGCTCGTCGAAGGCCGCGATGTCGCCCGCCTGCACGCGGCGCACCGCGCGGCGGAGGGTCTCTTCGTCGCAGGCGGCTGGTTGGAAGGCGCAGGTCATGTCGGCTTTCGGCAAAGTCGCTCCCCGCCGCCGGAAGGTTACTCCCGCCTTGTCAGTTGCCCGAAACGAGCAGCGGGAGGACTTCCTCCGGTGTCTTCGCTTCCAGCAGCCTTTCGCGGACGGACGCGTCGTTCAGGGGGCGCGAAATCTCCGCGAGGAACTGGATGTGCGGACCGGTGCGGGAGTCCGGGGAGACTGTCATCACGAAGAACTGGCTCGGGATGTTGTCGAGGCCGCCGAACTCGATGCCCTTGCGGGAAATGCCGAAGGCGGCGACCAGGCCGTCCACGGAATCGGTCTTGCCGTGGGGGATGGCGACCCCGTTCTGCATGCCGGTGGACATGCGCTTTTCGCGGTCGGTGACGACCTTGAGCACCGCGGCGCGGTCCTTGACGCGGCCGGAGGCCATCAGGAGGTCCACCAGTTCTTCGAGCACTTCGGCCTTGGTGGCGGATTTGAGGTCGAGGGAAATGGTTTCGACGGACAGCGGTTTGCGGGAAAAGTTCATGGCAAGGGGAGAAGAGCCGCCGTTCGCGGCGGGAAGAAAATAGTGCCTCGCGCGGCGGGGCGGGTGCAAGCCCTTTTCCGCGCGGCGCGGGTCAGGGCGCGTCCGCCGCGGGCGCCGCTTCCGTTCCGGGGCGGAGGATCTTCCGGTGCAGCTGCGAGACGAAGGCCGAGAGCAATCCCAGGTAGTTGTCGTCGCCCGGGGTGCGCGGGCCCACCACCGCCACGTACGCCCAGCGGTGCGACACCCCCCGGAACACCCGGTCGGTCCCCATCCACCAGAAGCGCTTCCAGTGCGAGGCCGTTTCCCGGCCGTTCGCCCCGACGAACCAGTACGCGTAGAACGTGTGCTGCGGCGGCACCCCCGCCTCCGCGTTCCCGTGCCGCGTCATTTCCAGCACCGTGACTTCCAGCGGGCGCTCCGGCCGCCACGACAGAGGCACCCCGATGCGGCGGCGGCGGACGATTTCGTGGCCCGCCGCGGTCTGGCAGACTTCCGGCCGGTGGATGCTGGAGCGGTCGGCCCCGCTCAGGACGATCGACACGTTCAGCGGCAGGAAGCGCTGCGGGGTGTCGTAGTACCGCCGGACGATTTCCGTGTCCGCGGGCAGGAGCCGCCGCTCGGGCAGGTTCATCTGCCGGAGTTCCCCCCCGCACGCCGGGCAGGGCGTGCCAAAATCGAAGGAATTGTCCAGGAAGGCCCTGCCGCATCCTTCGGCCTGGCAGAACCAGAAGGTCGTGCCGCGCCACGGCGGCACCGTTTCCGGCAACGCCATCACCACCCCCGCCTCGTCGGCGGTGTCGCTGCCGCCGAACAGGGCGCAGGCCACCGCGCAGAGCGCCGCCATCGCGAGCATCGCCGCGGCCGCCGCGGCCGTTTTCCGTGCTTCACCCCGCATCGGCCGCCCCCTTTCCGCGGAGGTTGAGGAGCTTGTCGACGAGCAGCATGAGGAGGATGCCGACGACGAACACCGGATAGCCCGACCAGTCGTGCCAGAGGCCCATCGCCCGGTCCTGGCCGAAGAGCGCGGCGACGAGGACCACCAGCAGGATGCGGAAGATGTTGGCGACGAGCGCCACCGGCACGGAACAGGCGAAGAGGATCCACTTCTTCGCCTGGGTGGGCTGCGAGTACCACGCGTACGCCCCCATGAGCGCGGTCATCGCGAACAGCGAATGCAACCCGCTGCATTCCGGGGCGACTTCGAGGGCGAAGGCGTTGGCGGCGGTGGAGTAGATGCCGCTTCCGACCTGGTGGACGTGCAGGCCGAAGCCGTTCAGGACCGTGGCGGCAACCCAGGCCGAGAGGATGCGCAGCGGCGAGGTCAGCGAATCGAGGAAGTTGAGCGGGATGGTCAGGAAAAGATACCCGGCGGGGAAGAGCAGCTCGCGGGCGAAGCGCCAGCCGCAAAGCGTGAAGGGCACGAGCCAGAGGAGGGCGATCAGGGCGGCCATCGAAACGCGCGGCTGCTGCGCGCGGTATCCGGCCCAGTGGAGGAAGAGCGCCGCGGCGAAGAAGGCGAGCCCCCGCAGGTCCGCCGCGCGGGGGGCGGCAGCGAGCTTCGCCCGCTGCCGCCAGAGCGCCCACAGGCTCACGAAGGGGAGGAAGATGCAGTAGTTCAGGTCGGGGAAGTGCACCCAGCGGTTCGCCATCCAATGGAAGAGTGAATGGCCCACGCGGGCGATGTCGGTGAGGTTGCCGTAGAACTGGAAAAGCGCGGCAAGCCCCGCGAAAACGGCCAGGATGGCGGCAATCGCGCGCGGGAGGGGGAGGGGTTCGGCGGGAGCGTTCGTCACGGCGCGCATTTCCCGAAAAATCCGTCCTCCATGCAAGAAAAAAGCTTCTCCCCCCCGGCGCTTTGCGCGGGAGGGGGATTCGTGTATCCTCGCGCGGCATGAGTTTTCGAAAGGTCTTCCCATGAACGTTCTTTTGATTGGCTCCGGCGGGCGCGAACACGCGCTCGCGGAAAGCATCCTCGGCAATCCTCGCGTCACGAAGCTGTACGCCGCCCCCGGCAACGGCGGTCTCGCCGCCTGCGGCGAATGCGTCCCCGTCGCCGCCTGCGACCAGGCCGGCATGCTCGCCCTCTGCCGCGAGAAACAAATCGGTTTCGCCGTCGTCGCCCCCGACGACCCGCTCGTCGGCGGCATGGCGGACGCCCTCTCCGCCGCCGGCGTCCCCTGCTTCGGCCCGACCCGCGCCGCCGCCGCGCTCGAAGGCAGCAAGATCTTCGCCAAGGAATTCATGGCGCGGCACGGCATCCCCACCGCCCGCCACGCCGCCTTTTCCGACGCGGCTTCCGCGCTCGCATACCTCGCGACCGCCCCCGTCCCCGTCGTGGTCAAGGCCGACGGTTGCGCCCTCGGCAAGGGTGTCACGGTCTGCGCGACCCGCGAGGAAGCCGCGGCCGCCGTCCGCGAGGCGATGGAGGAGAGGAAATTCGGCGCCGCGGGCGCCCGCATCCTGCTGGAGGAGTGCCTCGAAGGGCCGGAAGTTTCCGTTCTCGCCTTCACCGACGGGGAAACCGTCCGCCCGATGGTCTCCTCGATGGACCACAAGCGCGCGTACGACGGCGACCGCGGCCCCAACACCGGCGGGATGGGCGCCATCGCCCCGAACCCGTTCTACACCGAAGCCATCGCCCGCCGCGCGATGGACGAAATCTTCCTTCCGACCGTCCGCGGCATGGCCGAAGAGGGCCATCCGTTCCGCGGATGCCTCTATTTCGGCCTCATGCTGACCGCGGACGGCCCCAAGGTCATCGAATACAACTGCCGCTTCGGCGATCCCGAAACGCAGGTGGTGCTCCCCCTCCTCGAAAGCGACCTTTTCGACATCCTGCTCGCCTGCGCGGAAGGGCGGCTCGCGCAAACGCCGGTCCGCTTCTCCACCGACGCGGCAGCCTGCGTGGTGCTCGCCAGCGGCGGGTATCCGGGGAACGTCCAAAAGGGCTTCCCCATTTCCGGCCTCGCCGAGGCCGCGCGACACGCGCACGTCTTCCACGCCGGGACGAAACGGCTCGACGACGGCACGCTCGTCACCTCCGGCGGGCGGGTGCTGGGACTGACCGCGCGCGCGCCGACCTTGCCAGCCGCGCTGGAGAAGGCGTACGCGGCGGCGGAGTGCGTTTCCTTCGAGGGGATGCGTTTCCGCCGCGACATCGGCGAGAAGGCCCTCGCGGCCCTGGCGGAAGGGAGCGCGAAATGACCGTCCGCCGCGTTTTCGTCGAAAAGAAGCCCTCCCACGCCTTCGAGGCGCGCGCGGTTTGCCAGGAAATCCGCGAAGTCCTGCGCATTCCCGCCGCGACGGGGGTGCGCATCTGGAACCGCTACGACGTGGAAGGCGCGGACGAAGCGCTCTTCGAAACGGCGAAGCGCACCGTCTTTTCCGAGCCGCCGCTGGACGTCGCGACGGAGGAGCTGCCCCGAGGCGGGGGGTGGACCCTCGCGGTGGAGCCGCTGCCCGGCCAGTACGACCAGCGGGCGGAGAGCGCGGCGGACTGCCTCGCTTTGATCGGCCGGAGCGAGCGGCCGCGGGTCCGCACGGCGAAGGTGTACCGCATCGAAGGCGACCTTTCGCCGGAGGAGAAGGCGCGCATCCGCACGAGCCTCGTCAACCCCGTCGAATCGCGCGAAGCGGCCGCGGAAAAGCCCGAGACGCTGGAGCTGGAAAGCCCGCTGCCGGAGCCGCCCGCGGTCCTCGCGGGGTTCCGGGAGATGGACGCGGCGGCGCGCGCCCGGTTTGTCAAGGAAAAAGCGCTTGCAATGGACGAGGCGGACCTCGCGTTCTGCCAGGAGCATTTCGCGAAGGAAGGCCGCGACCCGACGGAGACGGAGCTCAAGGTCCTCGACACGTACTGGTCCGACCACTGCCGCCACACGACCTTCTCGACGCGCCTGGAAGCCATCGACATCCGCCGCGCGGACGTCGCCGCGGCGTGCGACCGGTACCGCGCCGCCCGCGAAGCGGTGTACGGCGAGCGTGCCGCCGCCCGCCCGGTCTGCCTCATGGACGTCGCGACCCTCGCGGCCAAGCTCCTCGCGAAGGAGGGGAAACTCCCCGACCTCGACCGAAGCGAGGAAATCAACGCCTGCTCGGTCAAGGTGGAGGCCACCGTCAAGGGGAAAAAGGAACCGTGGCTTCTCATGTTCAAGAACGAGACCCACAACCACCCGACGGAAATCGAGCCTTTCGGCGGCGCGGCCACCTGCATCGGCGGGGCCGTCCGCGACCCGCTTTCGGGCCGGACGTTCGTCCATCAGGCCATCCGCGTCACCGGCGCGGCCGACCCGCGCGCCCCGGTGGAATCGACCCTGCCGGGGAAGCTCCCGCAGCGGCGGATCGTGCTTGCCGCGGCCGCGGGGTACTCGTCGTACGGCAACCAGCTGGGACTGGCCACCGGCCTCGTGGACGAGCTCTACCACCCCGGATACGTCGCCAAGCGCCTTGAAATCGGCGCGGTCGCCGGGGCCGCCCCCGCCCGCAACGTGCGCCGCGAACGGCCCGCGCCGGGCGATGCCGTCGTGCTTCTCGGCGGCCGGACGGGCCGCGACGGGTGCGGCGGGGCGACAGGGTCGAGCAAGCGGCACGAGGCGACGTCGCTTGCCACCTGCGCCGCGGAAGTGCAGAAGGGCAACGCCCCCACCGAGCGGAAGCTCCAGCGGCTGTTCCGCGACGGGGAAGTGACGCGCCTCGTCAAGCGGTGCAACGACTTCGGCGCGGGCGGGGTGAGCGTCGCCATCGGCGAACTCGCCGACGGGCTCGACATCGACTTGTCGAAGGTCCCGCGCAAGTACGAAGGGCTGACCGCGACGGAACTCGCCATTTCCGAAAGCCAGGAGCGGATGGCGGTCGTCCTCGCCGCGGAGGACGTGGACGCGTTCCTCCAAGCCGCCGCGCGGGAAAACTTGGAAGCGACCGTCGTCGCCACGGTGACGGATTCTCCGCGCATGGTGATGCGCTGGAACGGCCGGACCGTCTGCGACCTCTCGCGGGAGTTTTTGGCGAGCAACGGCGCGCCCAAAACCGCGTCCGTCCGCGTCCCGGCGCTCGAAACGGGCGGAAATCCGCCGGAAAACGGGGAAAACCGGACCGGAAACGGCAGTTTCGCCGAAAAAATGGTCACTCTCGCCGGAAGTCTTGCCTGCGCCTCGCGGCAGGGCCTGTGCGAGCGGTTCGACTCGACCGTCGGCGCGCGCACGGTCCTCATGCCCTTCGGAGGCCGTCGCCAACGGACCCCCGCGCAGGTGGCGGTCTCGCTCCTCCCCGTCGAGGGCGGCGAAACCACGACCGTGAGCGCCCTGACCTTCGGCTGCCGCCCCGAATTGCTCGCGCAGGACCCCTTCCGCGGCGCGTATCTCGCGGTGCTCGAAAGCATCTCGAAGCTCGTCGCCGCCGGCTTCGCGCGCGAACGGGTGCATCTGACGTTCCAGGAATACTTCGGGCGCACCGGGACCGACCCGGAGCGCTGGGGACGGCCCTTCGCCGCGCTCCTCGGCGCGTTTTCCGCCCAGCTCGATTTCGGCCGCGCCGCCATCGGCGGGAAGGACTCGATGTCCGGCTCGTTCGAGGGCCTCGACGTGCCCGGCACGCTCTGCTCCTTCGCCGTGGCGAGCGGCGAGGCGGACGAGATGCTCGTCAACGCGTTGCTCTCCCCCGGCCACGACCTGCGCCTTCTTTCCGTGCCCGCGTTCGACGGGGAATCCGCGCAGGCGGCGTGGGACGCTTTCACGGCGGCCGCCCGCCGCGGGGAAATCCTTTCCGCCCACGCGCTCGGGCCCGCGGGCCTCGCCGAAGGCGCGTTCAAGATGGCCGCGGGCAACGACGTCGGCGTCGCGTTCGACGCGGGCACCGACGTCTTCGCCCCGCGCACGGGCGCCATCCTCTTCGAGGCGGCCGCCGGGTGCGCGCTCGGGGAGAAGGTCGGCGCCACCGTCGCGGAAGAGACGGTTTCCCTTGGCGGGGAATCCGTGCCGCTCGAGACCGTGCTGGCCGCGTACGAAGGCGCGCTCGAAAGCGTGTTCCCCTTCCGCGGGCGGACGGGCGAGACGACGGAGGCGTTTTCGTTCGATTCCCCCGCGAAGCGCGTCCGTGCGGCCCCGAAGATCGCGCGGCCGAAGGCGTTCGTCCCGGTGTTCCCGGGGACGAACTGCGAGTACGAAACCCTCTCCGCCATCCGCGCCGCGGGCATCGAGGCGGAAAGCCTCGTCGTCCGCAACCTCGCGCCCGGCGAAGTCGCCGAATCCGTGCGGGAAGCGGCAAAGCGCATCCGCCAGAGCCAGATGCTGGTCCTGCCCGGCGGGTTTTCGGGCGGCGACGAGCCGGACGGCGCGGCGAAATTCATCGCGGCGTTCTTCCGCGCGAAGGAGACCCGCGAGGCGGTGGAGGACCTCCTCGACAAGCGCGACGGGCTGGTGCTCGGCATCTGCAACGGCTTCCAGGCGCTGGTCAAGCTGGGGCTCGTGCCGTACGGGCGCATCCTGGAGCAGGAGGAGGATTCCCCGACGCTCGCGGCGAACGAAATCGGCCGCCACCAGTCGCGCTTGGTGACGACGCGCGTCGCCTCGACGCTCTCGCCGTGGCTCGCGAAGTGCCGCCTGGGCGAGGAGCACCTGGTCGCGATTTCGCACGGCGAGGGGCGGTTCACCGCGCCGGAGGCGACCATCCGCGCCCTGGCCGCGGCGGGGCAGATCGCGACGCAATACGTCGATTCCGCGGGGCGGCCTTCGATGGACCTTCTGTGCAACCCGGCTGGGAGCGCCTTCGCCATCGAGGGGATCACCAGCCCCGACGGGCGGGTGTACGGGAAGATGGGCCACAGCGAGCGCGGGCGCGCGGGGCTGTACCGCAACGTCCCGGGCAACCGCCTCCAGCCGCTCTTCGCATCCGGCGCGGCGTATTTCGCTTGACAAGGCGATGGTATGGGTAACGGAATCCATCCATTTCCGAAAATTCCCTCCCGGAGAAGGGATGGGCAATGGACAAGATTTCCCGAAAGGATTGCGGGAGAACGGGAACAAGTCCTCTCGAAATTTTCTCTCCCGGAGAAAAGAAGAAAAAAGACAGGATTTACAGGATTGACAGGATTCTTTGATTGGAGACGGGAGTCGGAATTCCGCCCGGATCCCATACATCATGGAACACCTAGGATGGACGCGGTGAAAGAATTCATTGCCAGACAAGATTGCGGAAAAACGGATTCCAATCCTGTAAATCCTGTGAATCCTGTCCAAAAATTCTCCCGGGAAAGGGATAGGCAACGGAATCCCGTCTGGCATTGCAAAGAAATGGAAAGACATCCCATGAATCCTGTCAAAAAAACACATCGAACCGGACTTCCAACGGGTGGACAGGTCTTTGGAATCCGGCATGAGGGGAGCGGCGATGGGAATCCGTGAATTGACCTATCGCGTCATCGGAGCGGCCATGCGGGTCCATTCGCATTTCGGTCCCGGCTTTCTCGAAGAAGTGTACCAGAACGCCCTCGCGGGCGAACTCGGCAAGCAGGGCTTGGCCTTCGCGGCGGAGGTGCCGCTCTCCGTCGAATACGAAGGGGTGTGCATTGGACGCTACCAAGCCGACATCATTGTCGAAAACCGGCTGGTTCTCGAACTCAAGGCTGTCGAAGCGCTGAACAGGAAACACGAAGCGCAGTTGGTCCATTATCTGACGGCCACGGGAATCGACGACGGCCTGCTCCTCAATTTCGGAGCGTCGTCCCTGCAATGCAAACACAAGTACCGCCTCCCCGCGGCGAAAGCGGCATCCGCAAATCCCGTGAATCCCGCCGACAAAACGTATCTTCGCGAAAAGAAAAGAGAACGACAGGATTGACAGGATTTTTGCTTGTTGGTGGAAGATGAATTGCATCAAATTCCAATACACCAAGGGTCCTTTTGAATGAATGCCGCAAACGACAAGGTTTTCAAAAAAAGTTTGCAGGGAAACGGATTCCAATCCTGTAAATCCTGTGAATCCTGTCGAAAAATATCTTTCTCTCCCGGGCCAGAAAAGGGTGTGCCACCTTCGGAGGAAATCATGAAACCGCTCGGGAAATGCGTTTTGCCGCCGGGACTCGCGAAGGGCGACGTGGTTGCCGTTTGCGCGCCCGCGTCGTGGATGCCCGGCGGGGTGGATGCCGCGGTGGTCGCGCGGCTCGAAGCGGCGGGCTTCCGCGTGCGGCTCGCCCCCTCCTGCACGCGGCACGAGGGCTTTTTCGCGATGCCGGACGCGGAGCGGGCGGAGGAGCTGCTCGGCCTTTTCGCCGACGACGGGGTGAAGGCCATCCTCTGCGCCCGCGGCGGATACGGCGCCGCGCGCATCCTCTCCGCGCTGGATTTCGATTTCATCGCCCGCCACCCGAAGCTCGTCGTCGGCTTCAGCGACATCACCGCCCTGCACGTGGCGCTCGCGGAGCGCGCGGGACTCGCCGTCGTCCACGGGCCGATGGCGGCGACGCTCACGGCGGAAAAAAGCACGCCGGAGACGTGGGAGGCGTTCCTCGCGGGGCTCGCCGATCCGTGGCGGACGGGCGATCTCGCCGCCCCGTTCGGCGGGAAGCTCGAAACGGTTGCCGGCGGGACGGCGGAAGGGAAACTTGCGGGCGGCAACCTGAGCGTGCTGGCTTCGCTCGCGGGAACTCCGTGGGCCTTGCGGGGAGACGGGGCGGTGCTTCTGCTCGAAGAGGTGGGGGAGAAGAGCTACCGCATCGACCGGATGCTCTGGCAACTGGAAGCGAGCGGCTTGTTCGACCGCATCGCGGGCGTGGTGTTCGGCGAGTTCACCGCCTGCGGCGCGGACGAAGGGGACGAACCGACCGAAGCGGTGCTCGCGGCTTGGGCGAAGCGCATCGGGCGCCCCGCCGTCAAGGGCCTCCCCGCCGGACACGGCAAGGACAACCTCTTCCTCCCTCTCGGAGTCCCCGTCCGCCTCGACGCTACCGCCGGACGGCTGGAGAGGTGACGCCTTGCCGGGGCGGAAGCCGCGGGAATCCCCCCTGTCAAATTCGATGGCCCTCGATGGCTTTCGACGGCCTTCGATGGCTCTCGAAACTCCTGCCGCAAACGTGGCGGCCTTCCCCCCCCGCGCCAGCGGCGTTGCTCCCGTTTGGCGTCATCTGCGGATGCAACAGCGCGGCAAGATGCCGCACCCCCGGAAGCAAAGCCAACCCCCGCTTGGGGACGCGTCCGGTGCGGCGAAGTCCCAGGGAGCAAGCTTCGCGGGAATCCCGCCTGTCAAATTCGATGGCCCTCGATGGCTTTCGACGGCCTGCGATGGCTCTCGAAACGCCTGCCGCAAACGTGGTGGCCTTCCCCCCCCGCGCCAGCGGCGTTGCTCCCGTTTGGCGTCATCTGCGGATGCAACAGCGCGGCGGGACGCCGCACCCCCGGAAGCAAAGCCAACCCCCGCTTGGGGACGCGTCCGGTGCGGCGAAGTCCCAGGAAGCAAGCTTCGCGGGGGCCCCGCGCCAGCGGCGTCGCCCCGCAAAAAAAACGCCCGCGCGGCAGGAGCCGCGCGGGCGCTTTTCCGGCAAGGCGCCGCTACGGCGCCACGCGGATTTCCGCCACCACCGGCGGCTCTTCGTCCGCGGGGAAGAGAATCCAGAGGTACTGCGCCGTGCCGGGCACGCCTTCTTCCCAATGGTCGGCGTCTTCCGAAAGGAGGAAGCGCGTCCCTTCGGGGAGGTTTTCGCCCGTCACTTCCACGTCCTCGATTTCGCGCGGCTCGTCGAAGCTCAAGGCAATCCACGAGCCGTCCGCCGTTCCCGGCGTCCATGCGGTGGTTCCGTCGCCGTCAACCACCGCGTCGGCGTTGTCCCCGGCGCTCGCGGTCACGGCGGGTTTCCCCTCCGCGACGGCGCCTTCCGCCGCGGTCGTCCGCGCGGCCCGCGTGCCGTCCTTGGTTGCGGTCGCCCCGTCGTTCCCGCCGTCGGCGGTCCAGACCGCGTACAGCGTCACCGCGCCGTTTGCCGTGAGGTTCTTGACAGACTGTTGGTCCTTGTACGCCACCGCGCCGGTCGCGCTCTTCGCCCATCCGGCGAAGGTCCAGCCGGTCCGCGCGAACGCGTTTTTCTTCAAGTTCGCTGCGGTGTTGTACTTCATCGCCTGCGCGGACATCGACCCGGTCCCGCCGTTCCTGTCGAACGAGACCTTGTAGCTGCTTTTCGCCCACACCGCGTACAGCGTCAGGGTCTTTCCGTTCGCGAGGAGGTTCTTGACGGCCTGCGCGTTCTTGTACGCGACCTTGCCGGTCTTGGTCCTGCTCCAGCCGAGGAACACGCATCCGCTCTTCTTGAACGCGTTCTTCCTGAGCTTCGCGGCCTTGCCGTAGGTCATCGCCTGCGCGGCCATCGTCCCCTTGCCGCCGTTGGCGTCGAACGCGACCTTGTAGTTCTTCTTCGCCCACTTCGCGTAGAGCGTCGTGGTCTTCCCGTCGGTGCGGAGGTTCTTGACCGCCTGCGCGTTCTTGTACGCGACCTTGCCGGACTTGGTCTTCGCCCAGCCGATGAAGACGCAGTCCTTCCGCTTGAAGGCGTTCTTCCTCAGTTTCGCGGCCTTGTTGTAGGTCATCGCCTGCTTCGCCATGGTGCCGGTCCCGCCGTTGGCGTTGAAGGCGACGGTGTACTTGCTCTTCGCCCACACCGCGTAGAGCGTGATGGTTCCGGTGTCGCTCCTCAGGTTCTTCACGCTTTGGCCGTTCTTGTACGCGACCTTGCCGGTCTTGGTCTTGCTCCAGCCGATGAACACGCATCCGCTCTTCTTGAACGCGTTGCTCCGGAGCTTCGCGGCGGTGCCGTAGGTCATCGTCTGGTTGGCCATCTTGCCGGTCCCGCCGTTGGCGTTGAACTTGACGGTATGCTTCTTCGCGGTCCACTTCGCGCAAAGCGTCGCGGCGTCCGGCAGGACGGCGCTTTCTTCGGTCACGCGCGTGCCGCCACCGTTGGCTTCCGTCCACCACCCGCCGAACGCGTACCCGGTCCGCGTCGCGGTCGGCAGCCACCCGTACCCCCCGCCGAAGTCGTACCGCCGGCTCGCGGTCGCGCAGCTGCCCCCGGCCGCGCGGAAGGCGACATCGATGCCGGGGAGCACCACCTGGAAGTGGAACCCGCGGACGTTGTCGCCCTCGTTGCCTTCGGCGACGCGGCCCTCCGGATCGAGCGCGAGGGTGAAGGTGTAGTCGCCGGGCTCCTCGATGAGGAAATCGACGTTGGTGACCGCGGCGGACGCGCCCGCGGCGAGGGCTTCGCACGGGACGAGGCGGTTGGTGAGGACGGCCCCCGCGGAATTGCGCAGGCGCGCCAGGACGGCGTGTTCGGGCGCGTCGAGGTCGCCGGTGTTGCCGTACGCGACGTTGAGGAAGAAGGTTTCGCCGGCGCCGACGTTGGTGACGGCGGCGAGGCTTCCTTCTTCCGCCGCGAGGAACGCGAAGGCGGGCCAGCCGTCCGGCACGAGGTAGGAGAGGTTGGCCTTGGGCAGGGCGGTCCAGTGCGCGTGGAGCGTGCGCAGGGCGTCGGCGGTGGCGTCGCTTCCGGCGGTCACCTGCGTGCCGCCGCCCGCGGCGGTCCACCACCCGGCGAAGGCGTACCCGGCGCGGGTGGCCTCCGGGAGCGTCCCGTAGGGCGCCCCGGCGGTGTACGTCCGCTCCTGCCGGGCGGGCGAGCCGCCATTGCCCTCGAAGACGACGGTCTGCAGGGTCTTCGCGGAGAAGGTGAAGGAGAAGGTATTGTTGTCTTCGCTGCGTTCTTCGAGGACGTTCCCGCTGTCGAGCGTGACGGTGACGGTGTAGACGCCCGGGGCGGCGGGGACGGTGAAGGCCTGGTCGGCGATGGCGGCGGTCCGTCCGGCGGCGAGGGCCCCGCAATCCCAATCCCAGGACTTGACGGTGGTGCCGCCGGCGTTCTTCACGGTGGCGGAGACGGCGTGCGCGGCCGCGTCGCCGTTCCCGGCGTTTTCGTACGCGGCGTCGAGGAAGACGATGGTGCCGGTCCAGACTTCGTCCGCGGCGGCGGTGCCGCCCTCTTCGGTGGCGACGAACGCGGCGGCGGGCCACGCGGGCGGCGCGCGGAAGGCGAGGTCGGGCTTGGGGGTCGGGGTCCACTGCGCGTAGAACGTCCGCATTTCCGCCGGTGTCACCGTCGTGTTGGTGGTGACGGCCTCGCCGCCTTCCGGGAGCGGGAACCAGCCGAGGAAGTCGTAATCGTCGCGCACGGGCGCCGGGGCGAGCGGGTCGTATTTCCCGCCGACGACGTAGTTGGTCGGCCCCTGGATGTCGGGCGTGCCGCCGTAGCCCAGGAAGGTGACTTCCTGCGTCACGTCCGGGCTCGGAGGATCCGCCGCCTTCCACGTGCAGCGGAGGGTGCGGTGGTTGTCGCCGAGGACGTCCGCCGTCGGCAGCGTGGCGGTCAGGTAGGTCGCCGCGCCGCGCCACGCATCGACGGCGAGGGGCAGCTCCGTGTTGGCGGTGACGGGGGTATGGACGCCGAACTCGGCGACGCCCGGGTGGGAGATGGCCGTCCCCGGCTCCTCGTCCATCGCGAAGAGGCGGAAGCCGCCGTCCTTGAGCGACCACGGGAAATACGGCGAGGTCGCGTAGTTATCGATGGCCCAGACGTTGGCGAAGTCGAACCCGTCCCACGAATCGCGGTCGAGATGGAGGCCCTTCGCGATTTCCGCGACGCCCGTGGTCCCGGCCATGTCGAGCTCGTCGGACTTGACGAACGCGCAGTGCGTGAACGCCACGTCGCCGTCCTTGTAATACGCGAACCCGTACGGCTTGTTGTACTCGCTTTCTTCCCCGCGCGTGCGCGCCGTCCCGCCGAACCAGCAGTTCGCCAGCTCGGTCCCGCCCGTCTCGTTGCGTTCGGAAATCGCGCGCGCGAACCCGGCCGCGCCCTGGTAGGACCAGCCGCCGTTGCCGCCGATGACTTCCGCCGTCGAGTAGCAGTCGCGGATGACGGACCCGCCGTCGTTGATCTGGATGTCGTCCGCGAAGCCGCTCGCGAAGCTTGCGGCGTCCACGACGCCCGCCACAAGGCACTCGCGCACGACCGCGCCGCCGTCGAGGGTGATGCTCCCCGCGAAGCCCGCGGCGACACCGCCGGTGCGGTTGGTCAAAGTCGAAACGTCGGCGTACACGGCGCAACGGGCGATTTCGCCGCCGTCGAGCCGCGCCGACCCGATGAAACCGCACGCCTCGGTGCCGCCCGCGAGCCGCCCTTCGACCGAGCAATCCACGATGCGGATGTCCGCGCCGGACGCGCTCGCGACGAGCCCGTAGTATTGGCACGACTGGAGGGCGTTGTTGTTGAAGCTTTCGGGATAGACGCCCTGCCAATCGACCACCGCGTGGCAGTTGCTGATGAGAACGCCGCTGCCCACCTGGTTCGCGAGCCCCGCGAGGTAGCCGGTGTTGCAGCTCTCCGGCTCGACCGGCCTGCTCGACGATTCGACCGTCAGGTCGCGGATTTCCGCGCCGGCCGACAACGAGTTGAAAAGCGCGTAGGTCGTGCGGGTGCTGGTGTTCGTCCAGAAGATGCCGCGGATGGTGTGCCCCTGCCCGAAGAGCTTCCCGGCGAACGGATAGTATCCGTCGATGTAGCTCCATCCGTTCGACGCGATGTAGTCGGTGAAGTCGAGGTCGTTCATCAGCGCGTAGGAGGTCATGTCTTCCGAAATGTAGGTGGCGTGGGCCCGGTTCGTCCAGTCGTCCACCGTGTAGATCGGCGTGCAGAACTTCGCGGCGATGGCGGACACGTTCTTCACCGTGTAGGTGGTGGTCTGCGCCGACGGATCGGCGAAGCCCTCGCCCACCCAGCCGGAGAACGGCAGGGCGGGATTGTCGGGGACCGCCTCGACCGTGAGGACCGCCCCCGCCGGATACGCCTCGCGCGGCGCTTCCCCGTTCACGAGAATCCGCCCTTCCGCGCCGATCACCCCCGCGAAGAACCAGAAGTTGGTGTCCGCGTCCACCGACGCGTCGAGATACGGGCTGGAGGCCCCGTTCGGCGCGTGCCAGACATTCGCGAAATCGTAATTCGGGAGGGTCGCGCTTGTCGCGACCGCGAACTCCGCCGCCGTCAGCGCCTCCACGCCCTCCGCGTCCGCGTCGTTGCAGTCGCCGATCGGTGATTCCGCCGGGCGGTAGCAATCCTCGAAATAGTTGGTGGAGTAGTTGCCGTAGGGCGTGACCGCCGCGAACGAGCCGACGTAGGGGCAGGTCGTGGCGGGGACGGGCCAGAGCGCGAACGAGCGCCGGATCGGCGAGCTGCCCTCGGTCTGGCCGATTCGGCATCTTCTCACGAACCCGCCCTGGTAGCCTTGCTGGTAATCGTAGTAGCCGTTCCCGTAGACCGCCGGCGAGACGGGGCCGTAGACGGCGTAGCAGTCCTCGACGACCGCGCCGGAAGAGAGGTTGTAGACAAAGCCTGCGGTCCGGTTGTCGGTGGTTCGCGGGATCACGGCGGCCACCGAGCGGCGAATCGTTGTCCCCAGACTGACGTCGGACGCGAAGCCGCCGTTGAAATCGCCCATGTCCGCGATGCCGTAGGCCGCGCAGTCTTCGACGAGCGTCCCCTTGTTGAGGGTGTAGCCGAATCCGGAGTCGCTGGCGCCGGACAGGTTGCTGGTCCCGTAGAGGCACCCGGCGCGGCAGCGGCGGAAGACGTTGGTGCTGCCGGCCTTGCCGTCGGAGTTGGCGGACTGCACGAAGCCGTGGCACGCCCGCGTGCCGTGGACGGAGCAGTCGGTGAAGGTCGAGGTCTGCGCGTAGCCGTAGTTGTCGTCGTCCGGCCGCTTGCCGGCGTAGCCCACGAAGCCGGCGGTGCCGGCGCGGCCGCCGCGCACCGTGCAGCCCTCGAACACGCCGTTCCAGCACGCGGACGCGAAACCGTAGGTGACATCGTCGGTGCCCAGGGCTGGGTTCTCCACCGTGCAGCGCCGGAACGTGTTGGTGCCGACGGCGACGCCCGCCCGCGGGTGCTGGTTGTTGTAGAAGCCGCCGAAGATGTTGTTCCCGCGCGGCGAGACGGAGCAATCGACGAAGAGCGCGCCGGCGGAGGCGACGGACGAGGCGAAACCGCCGTGGCCGATGGTGTTGACGTATCTCGCGTCCGGCTGGAGCGTGACGGTCGTCGTGCAGTTGGAGAAGACCTCCGCGCCGGCCGTCCAGCCGACGAACCCGCCGCCGTAGCCGTTCTTCGCCTTCAGCGTGCCGGCGGCGGTGCAGTCGTAGAAGGCGGACGAGCCGCAGGTCACGCCCGCCGCGCCGCCCTCGCCGATGAAGTTCCTGGAATTGATGCGCCCCGTGCCGGCGTTGTAGCCGGATGAGATGTTCCAGTCGATGTCGGCGTTCGCCGAGCAGGCGCGGAACACGGCGTTCGAGGCGAGGCCCACGAGGCCGCCGCAGCCGCCGTCCGAGCCGTTGATGCTGTCGGGGCCGGGGCCCAGCGACCCCGCGAACGAGCAGCGCGCGAAGGAGCTGTCGAAGGCCTGGCCGATCAGGCCGCCGAGCGTCCAGCGCCCGCGGACTTCGCCCTCCATCGAGCAGTCGTAGGCCTCGACGCCCTCGCCGGACGCGACGAGGCCGCCGGTGACGTAGATGTAGGTCGAGACGATCGAGCCGCG
>JAFSUH010000239.1 GCA_017445365.1 Kiritimatiellia bacterium
GCCTCGCGGTCGCCGCCTCGTCGCTCGCGGGGGACGGCGCGTCCGCCGCCGCGGACGCCGCCGGGAGCGAAAGCGCGCCAACGGTGCTCGAAACCAACCGCTTCGGCAACCGCATCGCGACAAACCGCTGGGAGTTTTCGCGCGCGGCGATCATGGCGTACTACGACGAACTGATGGACGACCCCGCGCGGGCGAGCGAACTTTTCGTCGCCATGACGCCGGACCGCGCCGCGGACGGGACAATCGCCGGATTCAAGCTCAACGACGGCGGCGAGCGCGCGTTCTACGAGGCGGTGGGGCTCCGGAACGGCGACATCGTCCGGCAGGTCAATTCCTTCAACATGACTTCGCGCAAGCGCGCGGAATACTTCATCGGCGAAGTCGTCCAGGGGCGCATGGGGACGATCGTCCTCGACATCGAGCGGGAGGGGCGGCCCGAAAAACTCGTATATTTCATCCGTTAATGCCACAGTCCCTTCCCTAGGAGCCCACGACATGAAAAAAATCACCACGTTTGCCATCCTTTTTGCCGTCGCGCTGATGCTGGCGGCCTGCGCCCGCCGCGTTCCCCTGGACCGGCGCCTCCCCATCCCCGGCGTGTTCGGCACCCCCGCCGCCGAAGCCGTCGAAGCGGCCGCGCCCGCGGAAACAGCCGCCGCGGAGCCGGAAGAGGCCGCCGCGGAGCCGGAAGAGGCCGCCGCGGAAGCGGAGGCCGAGCCGCTGGTCGAGCTTTCCGTCCCGGAAGCGCCCGTCGTCGCCGAAATCGCGGGCGAACCGGCCGAAGAAGACCCCGGAACGGCGGAATCCGACTCCGAAGCGGCCGAAATCGACCGAATCGAGGCCAAAATCGCCGAAATCAGCGGGAAATTGGACGAAATCGAGGCCGCCGCGCCCGAAATCGGCGAAATTCCGGCCGGAAACGGCGAAAGTGCGCCGGAACCGCCCGCAATCGAGTCCATTCCGCCCGAACCCGTGCCGGAAATCGGCCTCGTACCGCCCGTCGAGGCCGTCCGCCCGGCCGAAGAGGCCGCGTTGGCGCCCTTCAAGGGGGAAATCGCCGCCGAAACGCCCGAAATGCCCGCTTTCGAGGCCGCAACCGACGTTCCCGAGGCCGGAGACGAGCCCGAAATCCCGGAAATTGCACCCGAAATCCCGGAAATTGCGCCCGAAATCCCGGAAATCGAGCCCGAAACGCCCGAAATTCCGGCCGAACCGGCCGCACCGCTTCTCCCGCCGCCCGATGACCGCCCCGCCGCCGGTCTCGCCGAGCGCCGCGAAGCGCTTTTCGAGGCGGCATCCGCAGACGAACCCGCCGCGGACGACGGCGACATCGACTCCCTCATCGCCGAACACGAAGCCGCCCTCTCCGAAGCCGACGCGCTCTCCGAAGCCCTCGCCGGGGCGGAGGATGCCATCGCCATCCCCGACCTGCCATGAACCGGAACATCCTCCTGGTCACCTGCCCCGACGCGCGCGGCATCGTCGCCGCCCTTTCGGGCTTCCTCGCCGGACACGGGGCGAACATCCTCGAAGTGGACCAGACGGTTCTCCCCGAGGACGCGCTCTTCTGCGCCCGTTTCGCGTGGGAAGACGGCGACGGGGCCCTTTCCCGGGAGGGCTTCGAGGCCGCGTTCGCGCCGCTGGCGGAAAAGTTTTCCATCCGCCACGAACGCTTCGACGCGTCGGAGAAGATGCGGATGGGCATCCTCGTGTCCCGCGAAGCGCACTGCTTCCACGACATCCTCGCGCGCGTCGAGGACGGCGAGTGGAACGTCTCCGTCCCGCTGGTGGTCTCCAACCACGAATCGCTCGCGCCCGTCGCCCGGCGGCAGGGCATCCCCTTCGAGGTGGTGCCGGTCCCGAAGGACGACCCCGCGGGCAAGGCCGCGGCCTTCGCGCGCACGGAAGCACTCTTCCGCGAAGCGGGTTGCGACTTCCTCGTCCTCGCGCGCTACATGCAGATCGTCCCGCCTTCGCTCATCGCCGCCTGGCCGATGAAAATCGTCAACATCCACCACTCGTTCCTCCCGGCCTTCGCGGGCGCCAAGCCGTACGCCGCTGCCTGCCGCCGCGGCGTCAAGCTCATCGGCGCGACCGCGCACTACGTCACCGAACACCTCGACGAAGGTCCCATCATCGAGCAGGACGTCCGCCGCGTCACCCACCGCGAGGGCGTGGACGACCTCGTGCGCATCGGCCGGGACATCGAGAAAGTCGTCCTCTCGCGCGCCATCCGCTGGCACCTGGAGCACCGCATCCTCGTGCACGCGAACCGCACCGTCGTTTTCGCCTAGCGCCGCTTCCCCCGCCCGGAGTCCCCATGAAAGCCGTCACCTTCGCCGACCAGGTCCGCGTCAAGATTTTCGCCGGCAACGGCGGCAACGGCGTCGCCACCTTCCGCCGCGAGAAGTTCGTCCCGAAGGGCGGGCCGGACGGCGGCGACGGCGGCGACGGCGGCAGCGTGTACCTGCGCGCGAGCAAGGACGTTTCCTCGCTCCTCGACCTGTACTTCGCCCCCCTCGTCCGCGCCGAGCACGGCGAAAACGGCCGCTCCCGCCAGCAGTACGGCCGCAAGGGCGCCGACACCTTCGTCCCGGTGCCGCTGGGCACCGTCGCGCAGGACCTCGAAACCGGCGAGCCCGTCGGCGAAGTGCTCGAAGACGGCGAGACCCTGCTCGTCGCCCGCGGCGGGCGGCACGGCTTGGGCAACCTCCACTTCAAGACCGCGACCCACCAGGCGCCGACGGAAAAGACCGACGGGGAGAAGGGCGAGGCGAAGACGTTGCTTCTCACGATGAAAACCGTCGCGGACGTGGGGCTGGTGGGGTACCCGAACGCCGGGAAATCGACCTTGCTTTCCGCCGTTTCGGCCGCGCGGCCGAAGACCGGCGCGTACCCGTTCACGACGCTGCACCCGAATCTTGGCACGATTTCGCTTGACGCGGTCCACGCCATCCGCATGGCCGACGTGCCGGGCTTGATCGAAGGCGCGCACGAGGGCGTGGGCCTGGGGCACGAGTTTTTGCGGCACATCGAGCGGAGCGGGCGGCTCTTGTACGTCCTCGACATGGCGGGCGTGGACGGGAGGAAGCCCGTGGACGATTTCGAAAGCCTCCGCCGGGAAATCGCGCTCTACGGACAGGGCTTGGCGGAGCGGCCGTTCGCGGTGGTGGCGAACAAGATGGACCTGCCCGCCGCGGCGGAAAACCTCGCGGAATTCAAGAAGGAAACGGGCTTGGACCCCATCCGGCTTTCGGCGGCGACGGGCACGGGCATCGAAACGCTCAAAAACGCCCTCGCCGCGTGGTTCTTCCCCGGCGAAACCATCTTCGAGTTCTGAAACCGGGGAATCCCCGCGCGTCTTTGGGCTTCCGGTCCCGGGGGCAAGCGGGTAAGGTACGCGGAAGTCCGGCGCCCGGAAGCGCCGTTTTTCCACCATTCCAACCCAAAGGTTTTTCCCATGAAGAGTTTGTTGCGTTTCGCGTTGGCCGGTTTGCTGTTGGCGGGTCTTTGCGCGGGTTGCGGGCGGAAGGCCGCCGCCCCCGCCGCCGCGGACGGGCAAAAGACGTTCACCGTCGGCTTCGACGCGGACTTCCCGCCGTACGGGTTCAAGGACGGCAACGAATACAAGGGCTTCGACCTCGATCTCGCCCGCGCGGTGTGCGCCGCCAAGGGCTGGGCGTTCGTTCCCAAACCCATCAACTGGGACGCGAAGGACATGGAGCTCGACTCCGGCTCCATCGACTGCATCTGGAACGGCTTCACGATGCAGGGCCGCGAGGACGCCTACGAATGGACCCCGGCCTACGTGGACAACAGCCAGGTCGTGCTGGTCGCCGCCGGCAGCGCCATCTCCGCGTTCGCCGACCTCGCGGGCAAGACCGTCGCCGTCCAGACCGACACGCCCGTCCAGAAGGCGCTCCAGGGCGAGGACGAAGACAACGCCGCGGCGGGCGAACTCGGCAGGACCTTCAAGCAACTGACCGTGACGGCGACCTACAACAACGCGGTCATGGAACTCGAATCCGGTGCGGTGGACGCGGTGGCGATGGACATCGGCGTCGCCAAGCGGAAGATGGCCGACAAGCCCGGCGCGTTCAAGATGCTCGACGAAATCGTCATGACCGAAACCTACGGCATCGGCTTCAAGAAGGGCAACGCGGAACTGCGCGACGAAGTGTGGGCGGCGTACCGGGCGCTTCTCACCGACGGGACCGTGGACAAGCTCGCCGCGGAATACGGCATCGACGGGGTGATCGAGTAGCCGGCAGGCGGCCCGGACCGGCGGAAGGCGTTTCCTTCCGCCGGTTCCGTTTCCCGCGGGAGCGAAGGAACATGCAGTTCTGGCCGATGGTCGGGGGGCTTGCGAAGGGGCTGGGGACGACGACGTCGATTTTCTGCCTGACGCTGCTCTTTTCCCTGCCGCTGGGGCTGCTCGTCGCGCTCGGACGGATGTCGAAGTTCGGGGCGCTGCGGCAGGCGATGCGGCTGTACATCTCGGTGATGCGCGGGACGCCGCTGATGCTCCAGCTCTTCTTCTTCTACTTCGGCCCGTACTACATCTTCAACCTGAACCTCGGCAAACTCGGCTTCTGGGGCCTCGATTACCGCTTCGTCGCGGTCGTTCTGGGGTTCTCCCTCAACTACGCGGCGTACTTCGCCGAAATCTACCGCGCCGGCATCGAGTCGATTCCCGTCGGCCAGCGCGAAGCGGGCAAGATCCTCGGCTTCTCCCGCGCGCAGACCTTCTTCCGCATCGTCCTCCCGCAGGTCGTCAAGCGCATCCTCCCTCCCGTGACCAACGAGGTCATCACCCTCGTCAAGGACACCTCGCTCGCGTTCGCCCTTTCGGTGATGGAGATGTTCACCATCGCCAAGATGGAAGCGGCGGCGCACACGACGATGGTGCCGTTCATGGTGGCGGGCCTGTTCTACTACGTCTTCAACTTCGCGGTGGCCGCCGCCATGGAATGGTTCGAAAAACGACTGGATTACTACGCATGAGCGCGATTCCCCCGGATGAAATGCTCGTCGTCGAAGCGGTGCGGAAATCCTTCGGCGGGACGCAGGTGCTCCGCGACATCTCCTTTTCGGTCCGCCGGGGGGAAGTGTTCGGCATCATCGGCCCGTCGGGATCCGGGAAATCGACGCTGCTGCGTTGCATCACGCAGCTGGAGCGCGTGAGCGGCGGGAAAATCCGCGTGTGCGGCGAGACGATGGTCTCCGACGCGCCGGACGGGACCGCGCGCTACGCGCCGCCCGCCGCGCTCCGGCGGATGGGGCTGAAGATCGGGCTCGTGTTCCAGAATTTCAACCTGTTCCCGCATTTTTCGGTCCTGCGGAACCTGACGGAAGCGCAAATCCACGTTTTGAAGCGCCCGAAGGACGAGGCGACGGAGCGGGCGCTCGGGCTCTTGAAGCGGATGGGCCTCGAATCGAAGGCGGGGGCGTATCCGTGCCAGCTGTCGGGCGGCCAGCAGCAGCGCGTCGGCATCGCGCGGGCGCTGGCGCTGCAGCCGGAGGTGCTGTGCTTCGACGAGCCGACGAGCGCGCTCGATCCCGAACTGACCGGCGAGGTGCTCAAGGTGATCCGCGACCTGGCCGAACGGAAGATGACGATGGTGGTGGTGACCCACGAGATGGATTTCGCGCGGGAACTGGCCGACCGGATCCTCTTCATGGACGGCGGGGTCGTGGTGGAAAGCGGGACGGCGGACGAAGTGATTTCCCGCCCGAAGCACTCCCGCACGCAGAGCTTCCTCGGCCGCCTCCGCCGCTGAAGGCCGCGGCCGCGGAACGGGCCGTTTTCCTTGACAAACGGCGGGATTTGGCACACCGTTGCCCTCCTGCGACCATGGCAATTTCCGTTTTCCAGCAGCCGGGAGCGACCGCGGCATGAGACTCCTGGTGGATTGCATCCCCTACGACGGCGGGCGGAGCGGCATTTCGGTGTACGTGCGCGAAGTCGTTTCCGCCCTCGCCGGCGGCCACGACCTCACCCTCCTCGTCGAACCGGGTTCGCCGCTCCCCGCCGTGCATCGCGGCATGCCCGTCTGGACCGCCCCCGCCTGGACGGCCCGTCCGGCCCTCTCGATGCTCTGGCACCTTTTCTGCCTGCCGTGGCTTCTCCGGCGCGAGCGCGACAGCTTCGACGGGTTCGTCCTCGCGGCCGCCTCCCGGCGCGTTTGCGCGTTCTACCCGCTGCCGTCGGTGGCGACCGTGCACGACCTGGCGAATTTCCGGATTCCGGGGAAATACTCGCCCCTGCGCATGCTCTACCTGGCGCACCTCCTCCCGCACTTCGCGAAAAAGGCCGACCGCCTCGTCGCGGTGAGCGCCGCGACCGCGCGGGACATGGAGACGTACTGGAAGGTGCCGCACGGCTCCGTCACCGTCCTCCACAACGGGTGCTGCGCCCTGCGGCCGACCCGGGCGGACCGGCCGTCGTGGCTCGCGGCGCAGGGGCTGGAGAAGGGCCGCTACATCCTCTACGTCTCGCGCCTCGAACACCCCGCCAAGAACCACGTCCGCCTCATCGAGGCCTTCGAGCGGCTCGGGCGGGAGGACCTCCTGCTGGTGCTGGCGGGCAGCGGCTGGCACGGCGCCGACGCCATCCGCATGCGCGCGGCGCTTTCCCCGGCGGCCGGGCGCATCCGCTTCACGGGCTTCCTGGAAGCGGACGACCTCGCCGAGGCGTACGCGGGCGCGGCGATGTACGTGTTCCCCTCGCGCTTCGAGGGGTTCGGTCTCTCGCTGGTCGAAGCGATGGCGGCGGGCGTGCCGTGCGCCTGTTCGGACAACGGCGCGCTCGGGGAAATCGCCTCCGACGTGGCCGAAACCTTCTCGCCGGACGACACCGGGGGGATGGCGCGGGCCATGGCGACCCTGCTCGACGAGCCGCCGGAAGCGCGGGCCGGACGCATCGCGCGGGGGAAGGCGCACGCGGCGACCTTCACGTGGAAGGCCCACGCGCAAGGGCTGGCGAAGCTGCTCGCGGATGCGCGCAACGGGCGTGCGTCCCCTTGAAAACCCGCTCCGGTCGGACTCCGGCCGCGCCGGGACGGGCCGCGGCATGGTTGCTCGCGGCGGTGCTTTTCGCGCAGGCGGCCGGTTGCGCGAAACGCGCGGAAGAGTCTCCCGTCGCCGTCCGGGAGTGGACGGCGATGGGGACGCGCATCCGCCTTTCCGTGCGCGGCAAAAACGCCGGAACGGCGGCCGACGCGATGGCGGAGGCGGCGCGCGCGGCGCTGGAGGCCGTCGAAGCGGAAACGAGCGCGTTCCGCGCGGGGAGCGCGGTTTCGCGGCTGGCGGCCGCGGCCGGAAACGGCGCATGGGTTCCGGTGGGTCCCGCCTTCGACGAAGCATTGGATGCGGCGCTCGCCGTGGCGGAGGCGACGGGCGGCGCCTTCAATCCCCTCGTGGGGCCGCTTATGGAGCGCCACGGCTTCGCACGGCGTCCGCCGGGGAAACCCGCCGCGGCGGACGGCGAAGTGCCGCCCGAAATGCTGGATTGGCAGCGCATCGAACGGCGTCCGGGCGCGTGCCGCCTGCCGGTGGCGGGGATGCGGCTCGACTTGGGCGGCGTCGCCAAGGGCGTCGGCGCGGACCGGGCCGCCGCGGCCATCCGCGCGGTTGCCGCCAACGACTTTTTGCTGGACGCGGGCGGCACTTTGGTGTGCCGGGGAACGTGGACGGTCGGTCTGCGCGACCCGCGCGGCGGGCCGGACGCGCCACCGCTCAAGGCGTTCACGCTTCGCGACGGGATGGCCTGCGCGACTTCGGGCAACTACGAGCGGCCCGGCCACCTGATGGATCCGCGCACGGGGCGCCCGGCGGACGGAAACGGCGTGTTGCAGGCGACGGCGCTCGCGCGCACCGCCGCCGAAGCCGACGCGTGGAGCACGGCGCTTTTCGTGCTGGGTCCCGACGCGGGCCGTACCGCGCTGGAACAATCCGGGGCCTCCGTGGCCGCGGCGTGGGTCGTGGCAACGGACGACGGCGGCGTGGCCGTCGTCCACGTCCCGGCAAGCCGGTAGCGCCTCACTCGGCGGGATGGCCGACGGTCTGGGCGAAGAAGGGAACGCTGGTGGGCGGAAGACCAAGCGCTTTCGCGATTCTTTCGACGTCGAGGGAGCCGAGGAAGACCGTGTGCAGGCCGTTGGCGGCGCAATGGAGATAGACGTTCTGGCCGATGAAGCCGCAATCGACCGCGGCGTAGCGGAGAGCGTCGTTGGGCCGGTCCTGCATGCCCTGCCGGGCGAAATCGACGACGTACACGAGGGCCACCGGCGCTTTCAGCGCGAAGTTGTCCGCGCCCGCGTTCATGCGGCCGGTGAAGCCGCGAAGGTCCTCTTGGCAGACCATCTTCAATTCGTTGGCACCCGGGTTCCAGATGCAAGCGCCTTCGGCAAGGCAAACGTAGATGTCGATTTCCTGCCGGTTGATGGCGGTGGGGGCGGTGCGTTTCTTTTCGTCGGGCCGGTTGTAGCCGTTGGCGGCCCAGAGGAGGTCGGAGAGCTCCTGGAGCGTGAAGGGCTTGGACGAAAACTCGCGGTGGGTGGCGCGCGCGGCGAGAGCGTCGCCGAGGGGCATCGCGTCGCGGGCGGGGGCGGGAAGGCACTGGGACGGCATGCATTCTTCCGAGATGCCGAAGAGGGGGGTGCCCTTGTCGGGAGGGGTGACCAGCGACGGCTCGGCGCGGACGGTCGCGGCAAGGAGGAGAACGGCGGTGGCGAGGGCTGTTCGTTTCATGGGACGGTTCCTTTCGGTCGGGGTTGTTTCGGAGGGATGTTCATTTTGCGAGGGCGCGGACGATGCGCCCGACGCAAAGGGTGTGGAGGCCGCCGGGGAAGTTCGCGTAAAACGCGGAAGGGACTTCGCGGAATCCGGCGGGGTCGAAAGGCGCGGCGTACATGATTTCGCATTCGAGGACGACTTGCGCCTCTTCGTAGTACGGCGTGCCGTCGGGCGTGAAAGCGGTGTGCAACCCCAGCGCGGCCGCCTTGTCGCCGTCGCGGCCGGAGTGGCTGCCCATGTAGGAGAGGATGTCCGCCTGCTTCTCCTTGTCGAAGCCCATCACGGTGAAGTGTGTCGCGCGATCCAGGAAAGCCTTGGTGTGGCGGGATTCGGCGACATAGACCGTCACCGCGTCGTTGCGCCCCCAGAGCGTGCCGAGGCCCCCCCAGCCGATGGTCATCGCGTTGCTCTTCTCCCGGTCGCCCGCGCAGAGGAGGAGGCCCTTGCCGGTGAACCACGTGAAGGGGTTGAAGGCGAAATTGTCCTTCACGTCGAACTCGCGGAAGCCCGCTCCGTCCGCGGCGGGCGCGGCCGGGGCC
>JAFSUH010000240.1 GCA_017445365.1 Kiritimatiellia bacterium
CGCCGCCGTTCCCGCCGCGACCAGCCGCGCCGTCGCGGCAAGCCCGCCGAGCCACCGGCCCGCCGCCCACGCGAAGGGCGGCACCCCCGCGGCGAAAAGCTCTTCCGTGCGCGCCGATTCGCGCTCTTCCGCCGTGCGCGCCGCGCCTTCCCGGACCGTTTCGACCAGCCCCGAGACGAGGAGGAGCGACAGGGCCGCGTCGCGGACCATGGTTTCGGCCGAAGAAAACGTGAAGTTGAGGAGCAGGGGCAGCAGCGTCGTCCACCCCGCCAGCACCAGGAGCAGCAGGAAGAAGAAGGCGTTGCGCGTCGCTTCCTTCGCCGCGAGGCGCGCGACGGCAAGCGTCGCCCTCATCGGCCGGCGTCCTCGAAGCGGCAGGGGAGCGACACGAACCCGTCGAAGACCTTGCCCCCGCATTGGAAGGCGAGGTGGTTTTCGAGGCGGTGGTAGTTGACGACCGGGTCGCGCGAATGCAACGAGAACGACATCAGGTACTTGCCCGCGTGCAGGGTCGAAATGTCCACTTCGAGGAGGAGGCTTCCGCCGGGATGGACGGCGGGCAGCGGGTGCGACTCGACGTCGGTGTTGCTGCCGAACGCCATCTGCCCGTCGCTCGCGTGGATGGAAAAGCCGACGACGGAGGGCGGGAGGGGACGCTCCGCGGCGTAGTCGATGCGGACGCGGAGACGGCTGCCCGCGCGGTACCGGCCGTCCTCGTCGCGGGGCGGGTCGACCAGGTCGTTGCCCGCTTCGTCCACGAACCGCACCTTCGCCAGGCGCGCCTCGCCGCTGCCCCATTCCTTGCGCGCGCCGCCTTCGCTCGCGGCGCGGTAGCGCGCGGCCGTCGCCATCGGGTCGCCGATGGCCTTCAGCCGCCCGTGGTCGAGGTACGCGATCCGGTCGGACGTGCGGCGGATGGCGTTCATGTCGTGGGAAATGATGAGCATGGATTTGCCCGCGCGGCGGAATTCGGCCATCTTTTCGAGGCATTTCGCCTGGAAATCGCTGTCGCCGACGGCGAGGACCTCGTCGATGAGGAGAATGTCCGGGTCCACCTGCACGGCGACCGCGAACCCGAGCCGGACGTACATCCCGCTCGAATAGTGCCGGACGGGCTGGTCCATGAAGCCTTCGAGGCCCGCGAACTCCACGATTTCCCCGTACCGCCTGGCCATCGTCTCGCGCGGGATGCCCATGATCGCGCCGTAGAGGAAGACGTTTTCGCGGCCCGTCAGGTCCGGATGGAAGCCCGCTCCCAGTTCGAGGAGCGAGGAAAGCGTCCCGCGCGTGACGACGCGCCCCGCCGTCGGGGTCAGCGTCCCCGCGATGATGGAAAGGAGCGTGCTCTTCCCCGCGCCGTTCGCGCCGATGAGGCCCAGCGTCTCGCCGCGGGCCACCGCGAAGGAGATGTCGTCGAGCGCCGTCAGCGTCGGCTGCGGCTTGCGGCGGAGAGTGTCGAGGAGCGCGGTCTTGAGGGAACGCGCGTGCGCGGCGAGCACGAAGCGCTTGGTGACGTGGTCGACTTCGATGGCGGGGAGCGTGTTCACAGGATGTCTCCGAAGCGGCGTTCGCCCGCGTGCAGGACCCAGATGCCGGCGGCGAGGAGGAGCGCCGCGGAAAGCGCCGAGAGCCACAGGGCCGCGGGCGGGATGCCGGGCGGGACGAGGTCCATGCCCATCAGGCCGCGGCGGTAGCAGGCGAGGATGCCGGTGGCGGGGTTCAGGTAGAGGAGGGACATCGCTTTTTCCGGGAGGAAGCGCGCGAGGGCGGCGGTCTGGAGCTTCGTCTCGTACATCACCGGCGAAAGGAAGAACCACGCGAGGAGCGCGAGGGAGACGATGTGCTCGGTGTCGCGGAAGAAGACGTTGGCGGTGGAGACGAGGAAGGCGATGCCGAAGGCGAGGACGAGCTGGAGGGCGGCCCCGGCGAAGATCCAGCCGAAGGCGGCGGGACGGAGCGCGCCCGTGCAGAGGAGGTAGACGACGAGGATCGCCAGGGTCAGGAGGAAGTTGACGCCGTTGGCGAGGACCGTGGAGGCGGGGAGGAGCGCGCGGGGGAAGGCGACCTTCTTGACGAGGTTCGCGTTGCCGACGATGACGGGAAGGGAATCGCCGAGGGAGCCGGAGGTGAACTGCCAGACGACGACGCCGGTGACGAGGAACGGGAGGTAGTCGAAGGTCGCGCCGCCGAGGCCGAGGAGTTCGCGGCGGAGGCCGAGGACGCCCGCGAAGACGGCGTAGATCGAAATCATCGCGAGGGGGGTCAGCAGGGACCAGAGGACCCCCAAGGCGGACCCCTTGTAGCGGATGAGGAGGTTCCGCTTGACGAGAATCGCCATCAGTTCGCGGCGCGCGGGGAAATCGTGGAAACGGGGAAGGGGCATGGGGGGAGGATAGCGCGCCGGCGCCCCCGCCGCGAAGTGAAAAGTGAAGGGGGCGACGGACGCTTTGGCTTGCGGCGTCGCGCGCGTCCCCGTGCGCGCTGGAAGAGGGCGACAAGCGCGAACAGCTCCGCGCGTCGGCGCTGGGTGCGCGGATGGCCGTCGTCGAAACGGAAGAAAGCGGTTTGGGCGTGGACGCGCCCGAAGACGTCGCGCGCGTGGAAGCACGGGAAATCGAACAGCGGTTCTGGACGCGCAAGGGGACCATCATCGAGCAACACTCACCGGTGAAACGGGAAGACGCGGGGCCCGGGACGCAGGAAGAGGTCGTGGGAAAAGCGCGGCGCCTGGCGGCTTTGCGGGGAATCGACGCGGAGGGGACGGCGGAATGCCAATCGACGCTCCATCCCATCGCATGCGGCATCCCGGCCTTCTGCGCCCGCGGCGAACGGGTGCCGGACCTCCGGCTCGTCCGGCCCGCCGAAGGGAACGCGCCGCCGGGATGCCGGATGGTGCTTGCGGAACTGCTGCTCCACCCGGCGACGGGAAGGACCCGTTGCGTGGTCGGCCCGCCGGACCTGCCCGGCATCTGGCCCGACGAGTGAGCCATTTTGCCAATGTTCGGCAAAAATGGCCCCAATTTGCCGAACATTGGCAAATCCATTTGCCGCGCGCGGGAAACATTTTGCCGAACATTGGCAAAATCACGTGAAATTTGCCGAACATCGGCAAAACCGTTAGGAGGCGCAGCGGGGACTCGCGTAGCGGCGTCCCCGCAAGAAACGGGGGCCCCGCGAAGCTTTGCTTCGTGGGGTGGAACGGGGCCGCGACCTAGCGGGCGAGGGTGTCTCGGAGGGCGTACATGATGTCGCGGTGGCGGAGCACGCCGACCAGTTTCCCCGGCGCCATGCCCTCCACCACCGGCAGCTCCTCCTCCCCCGAGCGAATGAACTTTTCCACCGCTTCGGCGAGGTCGTCTTCCGCATGCACCACCGGCAGCTCCTTGCGCGCGAGGTCCTCCGCGAGCATCACTTCCGCCATCACCTTCGGCGAAAGCAGGAGGCGGCGCACCACGCCGAGGCCCACGACGCCTTCCAGCCGGCCGGCGCGGTCCACCAGGTAGATCCGGTCCCGCGGCGAGGAGAGGAGCAGGCCCGTCACCACCATCGCCTTCTCCGCGCCGGGCGCCTTCGCGTATTCCGTGCGCATCAGTTCCTTCGCCTGGCGGCCCTTGAGGCGGCTCGGCGCGGCGCCGCGGTACAGGCGGATGCCTTCCCTGGCAAGCCCCCACGTGTAGATCGAAAGCGCCTTCGTCAGCCGCGCCGTCACGACGGTGCTCAGGCAACTCACCAGCATCACCGGGATGACGATCGTGTACGTCCGCGTGATTTCGAACGCCATCAGAATCGCCGTCATGGGCGCGAGCATCGACCCGGCCACCACCCCGCCCATCCCCACCAGGCTCCACGCGGCCACCCCCGCGAAACTGTCCCCCAGCACCCGCGAGAAGACCATCCCGAAGGCGGCGCCCAGGAGCGCGCCGATGCAGATCGCGGGCGAGAAGACGCCGCCCGATCCGCCGCTTCCGAGGGTGACGGCCGTCGCGGCGATTTTCGCCGCCACCAGAAGCGCGAGCAGTCCCAGCGGGTACTGCGCGGAAAAGGCCGCGTTGCTCACCGCGTGCCCGTCGCCCATCACCTGCGGGAGGAGGAGGGCGATCGCGCCCACCGCAAGCCCGCCGATGGCCGGGGAGACGGCCCGCGCCGGGCGGGACCTGGCGAGCCCGGAAAAGCCCGCCTGCACGAGCGCGTTCAGGCGGATGTAGGCCCACGAGACGAGCCCCGCGGCGAGCCCGAGGAGGATGTACGCCAGCAATTCCTTCGGCGAGACCACCCCGCACGGCGGGGGACGGAAGACCGGGGCCGGGCCGTTGAAGAAGCGCATCGTCATCGTCGCGACGACCGACGAAATGACGATGGGGCCGAAAAGCATGAGGCCGAAGCCGCCGAGCAACACTTCGCAGGCGAACACCGCCCCGGCAATCGGCGCGTTGAAGGTGGCGGCGATGCCCGCCGCCGCGCCGCAGCCGACGAGGGTGCGCAGCTGCCGCGGGCTCATGCGGAGCATCTGGCCCGCCTTCGAGCCGATGGCCGCGCCGATCTGGATGACGGGACCTTCGCGGCCGCAGGAGCCGCCGGTACCGATGGTGAGGGCGCTCGCGACCAGCTTCGCCGCGGCGACGCGCCCGCGGATGCGGCCGCCGAGGAGGGCGAGGGACTTCATCACTTCCGGGACGCCGTGGCCGCGGGCTTCGCCGACCGCGTAGGTGGTGAGGAGGCCGACGGCAAGCCCGCCCGCGGCGGGAACGAGGAGAATCTTCCACCACGCGAGGGCGCGGAGGAGTCCGGCGCCGGGTTCGGCGGCGCGGAAGGAGAGCAGTTGCACCCAGCGGATGGCCGTGCCGAAGAGGACGGCGGCGCCGCCCGCGAGGACGCCGACGACGGCGGCGAGGAGGAGCATGCCGATGTTTTCGCCGTCGCGGCCGGGTCGGGTCCAGGCACGCACGCCGCGGAGGAGCCAGGCGCGCCAGAGGTGGCGGCGGGAAGCGGGGGAGGGAACGTTCACGCTTCCATCCTTGGCGGCGGGCGCGCCCGTGTCAAGAAAAACCGGATGGAGAAGGGGGCAACGCCCGTTTCCGCGGCCGTTGGCGGGCGGAGGCGTTTCAGGCCGGCGGTTCGCCCGCGAGGATTTTGGAGGGATTGCCGGAGACGAGGGCGGTGGCGGCGGCTTCGCCGTAGCGGCGGCGGAGGAAGTCGCGGACGGGCGAAAGCCGCGGCGGACGGCGGTGGACCGAATGGCTGTCGGTCGCCACCGCCGCCACCAGTCCCGCGTCCAGCCACGCGCGGGCCCGCCGCCCCGCGGAGGAATCGCCCACCACCGCTTCCGCGGTCACTTGCAGCAAGGCTCCGCGCGCGCAAACGTCTTCCACCGCGCGCAAATCGTCGAGGAACGGCAGGCGTTCCGGATGGGCCAGGACCGGCGTCGCGCCCGCGGAGACGAGTTGCGAAACGATGCGAGAAAGAATCGCAGGGCCGTTGCAGGGGAGGGTAGGGATTTCCCAGAGGACGTATTTCCGGCTGCTGTCGTACGCGAGCCACGTGCCGGAGCGGTAGCACGCCAAAAAATCTTCCAGGAGCGGCATTTCGCAGGCGTGGCGGATTTCGAGCCCGATTCCTTCCGCATCCACCAGCCGTTGCAGGCGTTCCGCGGCGGGGGCGACGACGGACAAATCCTCCACGCCGACGCCGGAGCGGTAGTGCGGGGTCGCGACCAGGATGCGGATGCCGTCCGCCGCGGCCATGCGGCACATGGCAAGCGCGCTTGCGTCGTCCTTCGCGCCGTCGTCGAGTCCCGGGAGGACGTGGCAGTGCAGGTCGATCATCGTCCGCGCCGGCTAGCCGTGCCGCGGACGGCGGCGGTCCTGTCCCTTGCCGGACGGCGTTTGCCGCTTGCCGAGGCCCGCCAGCGTGCGGCGGGCGCGCTCGAAGAACCCGGGCCGGTTCCCGCCGCCGCGGCCGTCGCGGGAATCCACGCCGTAGGAATAGTAGTTGTAGTACCCGCCGTAGTAGTAGTCCCCGGCGGTCGTGTCCACGTTGTTCAGGAGCACCCCCAGCACCCGCGCGTTGGCGACGGCGAGCTGCCGGGCGAGCTGCCGGGCGGCGAACTTGCTCGTGACGAAGGCGCGCGTCACCAGCACCAGCCCGTCGGTCTGCTTGCCGAGGACGAGGGCGTCGACCATGTTCAGGGCCGGCGGCGCGTCGAAGACGAGGATGTCGAAGCTTTCCGAGAGTTTTTCCTTGACGGCGGAGAAGCGCTCCGAGTCGATCAGTTCGACCGGGTTCGGCGGGACGGTGCCGCTGGGAAGGAAGAAGAGGTTTTCGACCGGGGTCTTGAACACCGCCGCGACCGGGTCGCCCCCGTCCGCGGTCAGGAAGTCGGAAAGACCCTTCTTCCCGCACCCCGGGAAGAGTTTCGCGAGGCGCGGCTTGCGCAGGTCGCAGTCCACCACGAGCGTCTTCTTCCCCGCCTGCGCGTAGGCGAGGGCGAGGTTGACGGCGGTGAGGCTCTTTCCTTCGCTCGCGAGCGTGCTCGTGACCGCGAAGGACTTGAGCGGCTTGTCCGCCGCGGTGAAGGCGAGGGCCGTGCGCGCGGTGCGGAAGGCTTCGGCGAAGTGCCCGCGCGGATGGCGGAGCGCGAAAAAGTCGTCGAAAGTCTCGTCGTTTTCCTCCGCTTCGCGGGTCGCGGAGGGGATGGAACCCAAAAGCGACTGGGCGAGGTACGTCCTGACATCCGCGTCGTTCTTGATGGTGGTGTCCATGTAGTCGAAGAAGAAGCAGGCGCCCACGGCGAGCAGCGCGCCGAAGAAAAGGCCGATCAGGAGCATTTTCCCGCGCGACGGCCACGACTTCTCCTGCGGGACTTCCGCGCGGGCGACGATGAAGACGTTGTCGCCCTGCCCGGAGAGGCGGGAGACGTCCAGCTCGTCGATGCGGCGGATGATGGACGTGTACGCCTCGCGGGCGGAATCGCGGCTCTGGCGGAGGAGGTTGTAGCGGTCGGCGAGTTCGTTGAAGTGCAGGACCTCTTCTTCCTGGCGGGCGAGTTCGGCGCGGAGCATGTTCTCCTCTTCGAGCGCCTGTTCGTACTTCGTTTTCAAGCCCGCGACGATGTTGGCCGCTTCGAGGGCGATCTTCGTGCGCAGCGACTCCATCTGCGCGGTGAGCGACTGGATCTGCGTGTGCTGCGGCCCGAGGCGGTCCTTGCACTCGCTGTACTGCTGTTCCAACTTGGAAAGCTCGATTTTCAGCGACGTCACCAACGAGTTTTCCAGCACCCCGGGGATGCTTTCGACCGAAGCGCCCGACGAAAGCGCCGCGGCCGCCGCTTCGTAGCGCGATTGCGCCGCCATCCGCACCGGTTCGGCCGCCATCAGGTTCTTGTTGAGGCCCTTGAGCCGGTCCACCACGATGTTCTGCGCGTCCTCGAAGGAGACCATGCGGTTGGAGGTCATGAACGCCTGCAACTCCGCGCTTTCCGCGTTGAGGCGGGCGTTGAGGTCCGCGGCCTTCTTCTTCAGTTCCGCGATGCCGTCGTCGGAGACGCCGAGGCGGCGGGCGCGGCTCGCGGCGATGTAGGCGTCGACGACGGCGTTGACGACCTTCGCGGCCTCCACGGGGTTTTCGCTCGTCACCGAAACGTCGAGCACGTACCCCGTGCTCGCGGGCAGGACCTTGATCATCTTGCCGAGCTTCCTGACCGGATCGCGCGCCTGCGCGAAGTCGGGATTGTCGGCGAGGATGCCGGTTTCGAGGGCGCTTTCGAGGACCGGCACCGAGGTGATCAGCTGCACCTGCGTCTGGATGAGGTCGCGCTGGGCGAGGTTGGCCCGGCCCGGGTCGAACGCGTCCTGCGTGGCGGTGAGGTTGACGCCGCGCGCTTCGATGAGGAGGCGCGAGACCGCCGTGAACCGGGGCGTCCGCGTCCAGGTGTAGAGCACCGTGAGGAGCGCCACCGCGAGGAAGACGCCGATTGCCAGCGGCATCCGCTGGCGGACGACGGCGAGGTAGTCGAGAAGATGCAGGCCCTCGGTCTCTTGGTTCGTTTCGTCGGTTGTCATGGCAAAACCCCTTGCGGTGGAAGCGGCGGGCTAGTTGTTGTCCAGCCGGTAGGTGAACGTGAAGATGCCGCGGAGGAACGTGTAGATTTCGTAGCCGATCCGTTTCGGCGCGGACTGCTTGACGCGGATGACGTCGTTGTCGCGGAGGAAGAGGTTCGGGTCCTTGCCCGATTCGATGCGCCCGACGTTGACCGCGTACACGCGCTCGCCGCCGTCTTCGGTGCGGCGGATGAGGGTGACGTCCGTCTTGTCGGCGAAGCCGTTCATGCCCCCGGCGAGCGCGAGGGCTTCGAGGAGCCGCAGCTGCTTGCGGAAGGTGAAGGCGCCCGCCTGCTTGACCGCGCCGTAGATGTAGATCAGGGGGGCCTTCGGGATGTACACCACGTCGCCTTCGCCGAGCACCGGGTTGAGCGAGGCCGCGCCCTTTTCGAGGAGTTCGTCGAGGTCGATCTTGATGCGTTCGGAAGCGCGGCCTTCCCCGGCGGCGCGGATGACGTAGGCGACGCCGCCCGCGTTTTCGAGCGGGCCGCCGGCGAGCGAAAGCATGTCGAGCAGGGTCGAGACGTTCTGGTGGATGGCGTAGCTGCCCGGTTGGTTGACCGCGCCGATGACCGAAATCTGCCGCGAGCGGAATTCGCTCACCCACACGCCCACGCGCGGCGACTGGAGGACGCCGCCTTCGACGAAGGCGGCCTCGATGAGCTTCTGGATTTCCTGCACCGACTTGCCCGCCACTTCGATGGCGCCGACGGAAGGCAGGGAAATCACGCCGGTTTCCGAGACGCGCAACTGGAGGGTCTTCGTCTGGTCGTTGGCTTCCCACTCGAAGATGCTGACATCCACCACGTCGTCGGGGCCGACCTTGTACTCCTCGTGCTGGAGCGCGAGCAGTTCCTTCGTCGCCAGCACCTGCGAGAGGCTCGTCTCGTCGGAGAAGAAGGCCGGTTCGTCGCCGCCTTCGCCGAGGAGGTTGGCGGAGAGGGCGGTGCGCGAAGTGGCGCAACCGGAAAGGTACGCGGTGGCGGAAAGGAGCGCGAGGACGGGAAGGAGGCGGAAGGAACGCGTCATGGGAGGAGGTTTTCGGGAGGTGGAAACGGGGGGGACGGAGAATAACAAAAAAGGCGCCCGCGGCAATGGGCCGTCAAGCGCCTTCGGGGCCGCCGGGAAACTATTGGGCGGAGGGAGCGGACTTCTGGCCGCCCTGGTGCGGGCGCTTCGGCGCGGGCGGAACGACCGGCTCGTCGTGGTGGTGGTGATGGCCGTGCTTGGTGTTGTTGTGGATGATGAAGCCGGTCGGGACCAGGATGGCGGCCGCGCCGACGATGCCGGCGGGGATGACCCAAGCGGCGAGGGAGGCGCCGCCTTCGCCTTCGGCGGATTCCGCATCCTGCCCGGCGACGAGCATCGACTGCGCGGGAACGACCACGCGGGCGGAAGTGACGGTGGCGTCCCTGGAGACTTCCATCACCGCGAGGGTGATGTCGGTGACGTTCAGGAGGTACCGGCCTTCGTCGAGGGCGAGGACCGCGCGGCCGGCCTGGTCGGCGACGGTTTCCGCGACGACGGCGGCGTCTTCGGGGGAGAGGAGCTTGACGGAAGCGTCGGCGAGCGGGGTCACGCCGTCGGAAGCGAGGACGGTCATGTCGATGTCGCCGGCTTTGAACTGCACCAGTTGCTTTTCGACGGCGGCGGACGCCGCCAGCGCGAACGCGGTGGAGAGGACGAGAGCGAGGAGAAGGGATTTTTTCATGGTTTCGGGGTCTTTGGGGGACGGGTTGGGTTGGAATTTGCGCGGAAGATAGCGGGGGGGGGCGGGGGAAGTCAATCCGATTCCGGCGGGGAGGTCAGCTGGGGAAAAGGGGACCGTTCGCGACGGCGGAAACCGCCGCGAGGGCGAGGCCCAGCAGGAGCGCGAGGAAGAGGAAAACCCCGAGGATGCCGCACGCGACGGCGGCCAGGCGCAGGTGCCGGAGGAAGGGGGCCCATTCGCGCGGGAGGGGGGCGCGGGGCAGGTTCGCCGCCGCGAGGAGGAGCGCCGTCCCGGCGAGGACCATCGGGATGCCGGCCACGAGCGCGCAGGCGGGAATGCCCGCGAGGCAGAGGAGGAGTCCGTCGAAAAAGAGCCACCCGGCCAGGCCGCGCGGCGGGCGCGCGCCTTCCGCTTCCGCGGGCGGCGGGAGGGCGGAGGCGATCTTGACCCATCCGGCGAAGCCTTCCCGCCAGACGAGCGTGCCGTCCGCGATGGCGCCCTCCTTCCAGAGCGAGAGGAGCTTGTCTTCGCTTACCGGCCCGATGCGGAGGTTGTTGCGGTCCGCGTAGAACCATTCCCGGGGCGTGGTCGTGTTCATTCTTCCTCCTCCGCGGCGCGCGCCGCGCGCGGAAGGTCCCCGGGCGGCACGAGCACCGGCTCGTCCGGCAGGGGGCCTTCGGCGATGAGACCCATCGCCTTCTGCAACTGCATGCGGGCGATGGCGTGGTCGTAAATGGAGCGGTAGTAGTTCGCCGCCGCGGTCGAGAGCGCCTCGCGCGCGTCCATGACTTCGACCTGCGTGTTCTGCCCTTCGCGCAGGCCCGTCTGGACGAGACGGAGGGCTTCCTTGGCGGTTTCGAGGTTCTTGCTCTGCGATTTGGCGAATTCCTCCGCGGTGCGGAGGGTGAGGACCATCTGGCGGACCTCGCTTTCGGCGGCTTCCTCGGCGTCCTGCAGGGCGAGGGCGAGCTGGCGCTCCTGCGCGCGGGCCTGGATGAGCTCGCCGCGGCGGGAGAAGCCGTCGAAAAGCGTCCAGCTCGCGTTGATGCCCGCTTTCCACTGGTCGCCCCACTTGTCGCCGCCGCCCTTGGGGGCGGGGTCGGCGGCCTCTTCGGTGAAAAAGGCGGAAATGCCGGGAAAGTACGAGGCTTTCGCGTTTTCGACCGCTTCGTGCTGGAGGCGGACCTGCCAGTCGGCCGCGGCGAGGTCGCTCCGGCGGGAGAGGGCGCAGAGGACGGCGGGGGCGAAATCGATGGTTTCGAGGACGAGCGGGATGCCGTCGACGAGGCGCGTGTCGCTTCCGGACGGGAGCTTGAGCAGGCGGTGGAGCGCGGTGTACGCCTCGTTGCGCGCGTCGCGCGCGCTCAAAACTTGCGCGGAGAAGTTGGCGACTTCGACTTCGGCGCGCAGTTCGTCGTAGTTGCTCGCCATCCCCTGGCGGCGGCGCGCGCGCTGGTCGGCGAGCTGGCTTTCGGCGGTGGCGAGCGAGTTGCTCTGGACCGCGAGGAGGGACTCGGAAAGGACCGCCGCGTAGTACGCCTTGGCCACGTCGAAGCGGAGCTGCTCCTCGCTTTGGCGGATGACGGTTTCGACCCATTCGCCGTAGAGCGAGGCGGCGCGCGCGGCGGTGGCGGCGCGCGCGTTGAAGAGCGGCTGGGAGAGGGTGGCGGAGGCCGCGTACTGGTTTTGGAAGCGCGTGACGGCGCCGGCATCGGAACGCAGTTCTTCGTCGTAATGCGTCCAGCCGCCGGACGCGGAGAGGGTGGGGAGCATTTCCGTGCGGGCGGCGAGGAGGCGGCCGCGGGCGATGTCGCGGGAGAGGAGCTGCTTTTGGTACGCGAGGTTGCGGGCGAGCGCCATGTCCACGGCCTGGCGGAGGGGGAGGTCGCCGGAGAAGGGGGCCTCGCCGACGCCCGGAGAGGCGGTTTCGCGCAGGTGGAGCCGTTCCGCGGCGGCATCGGCGCGCAGGGAGGCCATCTCCGCGCGGTCGGGGACGTGGAGGCACCCGGCGGCGGGAAGGACGGCAAGCAGGAAAAGGAAGGGCAAGCGGCGCATGGCGGGCATTGTGGCGCGCGCGGCGGCGCCAAAGCGAGTGAAAAGAGAACCGGGGCGCGATTTTCCCGCTTTTACCGGATGCGGCCGGGAAGCCACTTGTCGAGCATCTTGTCGAGGCGCCCGGTGGCTTTCCACTTGTCGATGGCCGCGTTGGCCGCCGACAGGAGCGCCGCGTTGTCCGGATGGACGGCCCACGCGATTTCCTGCTGCTGGAGCGGGTAGGGGACGATTTCGACGGCACCGGGATTGCGGGCCGCCAAATCGACGAGGGTGGCGAGGTCGTCCACGTTGAGGGAATAGCGGTTGTCGGCGAGGTCCCGCGGGACGGTGTCGTAGTCGGAAACGTGGACGATGCGGGCGCGCGGGCAATGCTGGCGGGCGAAGGACTCCGCGTTCGTGTGGCGGAGCACGCCCACGGAAGTGGCGGCGGAGAGGAGCTGGGCCGCCGAGCCGTAGGCGCCGGCCCAACCGGCACGGGAAACGGCGACGAGCGGGTTGCGCATGTAGGGCTTGCAGAAACGCACCCGGTACGCGCGGGCGGGGGTGACGGTCAGCCCCGACATGAGGATGTCCACGCGTCCATCGAGAAGCGCGTCGAAAAGGTCCTTGAACTCGAAGTATCCGATTTCGCAGGGGCAACCGAGTTCCTCGGCGAGGGCGGCGGCGAGTTCGGCTTCGAGGCCCGCGGGCCGGCCGTCGTCGGACTTCATGCAGAGGGGCGGGTAGTCGGGGGAGAAGCCGACGCGCAGGAAGGTGATTCCGGGCGCGGGGGCGGGCGCGGACGTGGCGCACCCGGTCGAGAAGGCGGCGAGAAGGAGCGCGGCAGGCGGGACGAGGAGGCGGGCGAAGCGGAATTTCATGGGGGGAGGTCCTTTCCGTGGCGGGGAACGGCGGAGATTTACGCCGCAACCGCCGCGGCGCACAAGGGAAAAGCGCGCCGGGGCGCCGCGGCTTGCCGCCCGCGGGCGGACGCGGTAGGCTTTCCCTCCGTTTCCCAAGGAGTTTCCCATGCCTCTCGTCCGTCCCGACTGGAAAAACATCATCTTCATCGTCTCCGCCCCCTCCGGCGCGGGGAAAACCACCCTCTGCGAACGCCTCCAGCAGGAGTTCAAGGACATCCACTACGCCATCACCGCGACCACCCGCGAGCCGCGCCCCGGCGAAATCAACGGCAAAAGCTACTACTTCCTCTCCATGAAGGAATTCGAGGAAAAGCTCGCGGCCGGCCGGTTCATCGAAAACGCCGTCGTCCACGGCAACCGCTACGGCTCCCCGAAGGGCCCGGTCGAAGACGCGCTCGCCGACGGCGCCGACGTGGTGATGAACTTGGACGTGCAGGGCGCGGCGACGGTGCGCCGGTACATCCGCTCCGCCCCGGAGAGCGACCCGCTCAAGAAGCACCTGGTGGACATTTTCGTGGTCCCCCCGTCGCTCGAAGTCCTGCGCAACCGGCTCATCCGCCGCGGGACCGATTCGATGGAGACCATCGAGCGGCGCATGCGCCAGTCGCGCGAGGAAATCTCCCACTGGAACGAGTACAAGTACATGGTGGTCAACGACGACCTCGCCGAGGCGTACGACAACATGCGCGCCATCATCCTCGCCGAGCGGCACTTGATCGCCAACCGCCGGGAGGAATACCGTGCCTGACGCGCCCGCGGGAAAGAAGGTCGTCCTCGGCGTGTGCGGCTCCATCGCCGCGTACAAGGCCGTGGAGTTGCTCCGCGCCCTGCAACGGGCGGGGCTCGATGTCTGGCCGGTGCTGACCGCGGCGGCGTGCGATTACGTGACGCCCTTGACCTTCCGCTCGCTTTCGGGCCACCCCGTGCCGCACGGCCCCTTCGCGGGGATGGACCCGGACCGCTACGTGCACCTCGGGCTCGCCGAAAACGCGGCGGCGTTCGTCGTCGCCCCCTGCACGGCGAACACGCTCGCGCGCTTGGCGCACGGAATTTGCGACGAAGCGCTTTCGGCGGCGGCGGTGTCCGCGCCGGACGCGAAACTGGTGGTCGCCCCCGCGATGAACACGCGGATGTGGCGGCACCCCGCGACACAGGAAAACGTGGAAACTTTGCGCCGTCGCGGGGCCATCATCGTCGGCCCCGATACCGGCGAATTGGGTTGCGGCGAAACCGGTCCCGGACGGCTGGCCCCGGTCGAAGACATCGCCCAAGCCGTCCTCTCCGCCATCGCCCCGGCCGGTTGACACTTCCGACGGCGCTTCGCCGTTGCATTTTCCGGAGTTGCGGGAGTCTGCCGTGTTTCGTCGCGGTGGCAACCGAACGGAAATCCCCAGCGCTTTCTTCCCTCCGGGACAAGCAAAAACCGGACAAATCCGCGCCGTTTCCGTGGATTTGCCCAACTTCCGGAAGAGGTTTCCGCCCTGTTGAACCCATGGGCGCCAGCCCGGTCTTCCTCCCGTTCCAATTTCCTTCCCCGCGATCGGTAGCGGAAAAACAGCGGTGAGTTGTCAGATTCGGGGTGGGGGACGGGTATGACTGTATGGATGCCGTCCGCACGGCGTCCGCGAGAGTACTCGATTGACAGCATGGACCATCGTGACCACATGGTTCCAACCCGGATTCCTTTTGGAGAGGTGCACGCCGGAACGGCCCGACGGGCGGCGGGCGCGTTCCCTCGCTTGTCCCCGCAAGCCGTTTCTGCGATTGTTTGCCTTGCCGTTCCGTCCGGGACGCAAGCCCCGGCGCGGCGGCGAACAACCGATTTGCTTCCGCAAATCCAATCGTCCCCAAGAAAATCTGGTCAATTTTCGGTCTGGACATTGGTAGCGAGGTCGCATGCGTGCACCTCTCCGCCGATTTTCGAAATGGGCCAGACCAGAGCCTCCCGGAAAAACCACGGAGAGGCCTTTTGCTGGCCCGGACAGTCCTCTCGTGCGACAAAGAGTCAGGAACGGAGTTCCTTTCCCATGTGCCGTGCCCCAAAAGCGGAAAAGATGGAGCGCCCATCATCCCGTCCTTGGCACTTCGACCGCAAGGACTTCGAAAGGGAAACGCCCTTTTCCGGGGATTCCGCAACACGGAAAAAGCCGGTCTGGACATGGCCCCTTTGCAGGAAAAGACAAGCCCGGATTCTTGGACGATGTGGCGGCGAAACTGCTCCTCGTTTTGGCAATCGGCATGCCCGGATGGGCGCAGGGCATGCCCGTTTTGTATGAATATCCCTCCCAGTTGCCGCAAAAAACGCTGCATCCGGAAGTGGTCAAATACAGCAACCATTACAACAGTTTGGAAACGGGAAAACTGTCGGTCAAAACGCATCATTTGAAGCCCGATGCATGGGAAAGCGGGGGGCGGTGGCATTTTCGCACAAGCGGTGGCGGAGCAGCTGCTCGCGTACCACGTCGCGCGCCTGCGCGGCGAACCCATCGACCAGCCGCGCAACCTCGCCAAGTCCGTCACCGTCGAGTAGCGCGCGGCCGCGGCCGTTTTTGCCAATGTTCGGCAAAAAGGGCCCGATTTTGCCGAACATTGGCAAAATGCCTTTTGGCGCGGCCGGTTGCCGCGGGCGGAAAACAACGCGCGATCCGCGAGGCGGGATGCACAACGGGTGGACGTGCGGGATTGCGGGAAGAGGCCGTTTCCGTCCGGACAAACCCCGGCAATCCCGTCCATCCTGTCCCGGA
>JAFSUH010000241.1 GCA_017445365.1 Kiritimatiellia bacterium
CCCTGCCGCGCGCCGGCCGCCGACCCGCCCGCGGCGGCGGTTGCCGGTTCCCCCGCCCCGGCGGTTTCCGACCCGCCCGCGGCAGTGGCTTCCGATCCGCCCGCGGCGGTGCTGGAGGAGCCGTTTCTCGCCGAAGTCGCGTTGCACCTGTACGCGTGGTTCCTCGACGAAGAGGATTTCGAGCCCGACCGCCTCGGCGACGGCAACACGCTCGTGTTCCGCGTGCGGCGGCCGGAGGTGAAGGCCGACGAAGGCGACAAGAGCGAATGGGCCGACATCCGGATTCCGCAGCTCAACCTCGGCGTGCAGGTCAAGCGCCCGGATTACCTCATCGAGGAGACCGGCGCCGAGGTGCGCAGCCCGCATTTCCGCATCGTGAACGTCTACCGCCTGGAGCCGGACGACTGCGTGTTCCCCGAAGAGGAGAACTGGCGGACCGTCAACGGCGACCTGGATCGCATGCTCGACGAACTGCGCACGTCCCCGGCGCGGGGCACCTTCCCCGATGCCGCCCTCACCGAACGCCTCTACCAGGCCATCTGCCGGCAGATGGAGATCGATCCGGACGCCCGCGAGACCGGCGACTACGTCTTCCACATCGCGCCGATGTCGCCGGTGGTCAACGAGGTGTGGGTGTTCGCGGAAAACCGGAACCTGTTCCTGCATTTCACGTCCGACAGCGACATCGAGAACCCGGCGCTGTGGGCCGCGCAGCAGTTGCGGGTACGCGTGATCGACGCGGCGAACGACACGGTGGTTTCGATGGAGGAGATGCCCGGAAGCAACGTCTACGTGACGCGCGACCAGATCGGCCGGCTCCTCTACAACTGCATCGTCTTCGGCAAGCGCATCCTGGTGGTGACCCCGGACGACCTCGAAGCCCCCGATCAGATCCGGGAAAACGTGAAGGACAGTTGGTGACCGCGGCGCAAGCGCCGCACGTCCTGTTTCCGCTTTTTTCCCTTCATCCTTCCACGGAAGGATGTTTTCAAATGCAGTATTCCGGGCCGGGGGCGGATTCCGCCCCGAGGCGGCGGTGTTCCGCCACCACGTCCGCGAGCCGCACGCGCCGCAACGCCGCCGCCAAAGCGTCGTTCACGCCGCCCCACGCCCGTTCCGCCGCGCATTTCCCCTGCCGTTCGCACACTCCCGGCCGCGCGAGGCAATGCACCAGCGCCACCGGCCCGTCGATGGCCTCGACGATGTCGAGCAGCGTGATTTTTTCGGGGAAGCGCGCGAGCCGCAAGCCGCCCTTCGCCCCGCGCGCCGTCGCCACCAGCCCCGCGCGCCGCAGCGGCACGGCGATCCGGCTGATGAATTTTTCCGAAATCCCCTGCGACGAGGCGATTTCCCTGATGGAGCGCGGGTTCGCGGCGCCGTTGACGGCGATGTCGAGCAGCATGCGCAGGGCGTAGCGCGATTGGGCGGTGATTTTCATGGGGGGAATCCTTGGCGAGGCGCGTTTCCCGCGCCATCGATTCCCCACTTTGCCGACCCTTGGAAAAATTACAACCAAAAAATTTGCCATTGGTGCTTGACAGCCGAAAATGCTTTCGCTATCTTGCCCGCATTCACGACAAAAAAGGTCGTGAATAAACAATTCAAAAACACTTCAAACAACCAACAACCAAACAAAAAAGAGACCCCATCATGGCCAACATCCACGAAAGCATCACCGAATTGGTAGGAAATACACCGCTCGTCCGCATCCGCAAGCTGAACCAAGGCGCCGCGGAAGTCGTCGCCAAGGTCGAGTACTTCAACCCCGGCGGCTCCGTGAAAGACCGCATCGCCCTCGCGATGATCGAGGCGGCGGAAGCCGCTGGCATCCTCAAGCCCGGCGGCACCCTGATCGAGCCGACCAGCGGCAACACCGGCGTCGGCCTCGCCCTCATCGCCGCGGTCAAGGGCTACAAACTCATTCTCACGATGCCGGAAACGATGTCGATCGAGCGGCGCAAGCTGGTGGCGGCCTACGGCGCGGAACTCGTCCTCACCCCCGGCGCCGAAGGCATGAAAGGCGCCATCGCGAAGGCCAACGAGTTGCACGCGGCGACCCCGAACTCCCTCATCCCCCAACAGTTCGAAAACCCGGCCAACCCGGAGAAGCACTACCGCACGACCGGGCAGGAAATCCTGCGCGACACCGACGGCAAGGTCGATGTCTTCGTTGCGGGCGTCGGCACCGGCGGCACGCTTTCCGGCGTCGGCAAGGCCCTCCGCGAAGCCAACCCGGACGTCAAGATTTTCGCCGTCGAGCCCGACACCTCGCCCGTCCTCTCCGAAGGCCACGCGGGTCCGCACAAGATCCAGGGCATCGGCGCGGGTTTCGTCCCGAAGACGCTGGACACCTCCATCTACAATGGCGTGATTCCGGTCTCCGCCGAAAACGCCGGCGCCACCGCCCGCGCGGCGGCGAAAGACGAGGGCCTCCTGATCGGCATCTCCTCGGGCGCCGCGCTCTACGCCGCGCTTGAACTCGCCAAGAAACCCGAATTCGCGGGCAAGCGCATCGTCGCCCTCCTTCCCGACACCGGCGAGCGCTACCTCTCCACCTGGCTGTTCGACGCCGCGCAGTAGCGCGGCGCGAACTGCCACGTCGAAAGGTTGAAAGGTTGAAAAGTTCCACCCTTTTTCCGCGCCGCTTCAACCTTTCCATCTTTCAACTCTTCAACTTTTCAACTTTTCAACTTTTCAACACATGAGCAACTTCCACATCGAAACCCTCGCCGTCCATGCCGGGCAGAACCCGCACGGCGACCCGACCACCAACGCGCGCGCCGTCCCGGTGTATCGCACCACGGCCTACAACTTCCGCGACAGCAAGCACGGCGCCGACCTCTTCGGCCTGCGCGAGCTCGGCAACATCTACGCGCGCCTCATGAACCCCACCAACGACGTCCTCGCCCAGCGCCTCGCCGCACTCGAAGGCGGGGCCGCCGCCCAGACGCTCGCGAGCGGCACCGCCGCGATTTATTTCACGGTCACCAACATCGCCCGCGCCGGGGACGAAATCGTCTCCGCCGACAACCTCTACGGCGGCACGTTCTCGCAGTTCGACGCGATTCTCCCGAACGCCGGCATCAAGGCGCGCTTCACGCCCGTCAACGATTTCGCCGCGGTCGAAGCCGCCATCAACGAAAAGACGCGCCTGATTTTCGTCGAAGCCGTCGGCAATCCCGCGCTCGACGTCGCCGACCTCGAAGGATACGCCGCGGTCGCGAAGAAGCACCACCTCCCGCTCGTCGTGGACGCCACCTTCACCCCGCCGCCGCTCCTCCGGGCCATCGACCACGGCGCGGACCTCGTCATCCACTCGCTTTCGAAGTGGATCGGCGGCCACGGCGCGGGCATCGGCGGGGTCGTCGTGGACGCGGGCAAGTTCGACTGGACGGACCCGAAGTTCGCGCTCTACAACGAGCCGGACGCGGGCTACCACGGCCTGCGCTTCGCCCACGACCTGCCCGACCCGCTCAAGCCCGTCGCCTTCTCCCTGCGGCTCTTGACCGTCGGCATCCGCAACCAGGGGCCGACGCTCGCCCCCGATGCCGCGTGGATTTTCCTCCAGGGGGTGGAGTCGCTGCCCCTCCGCATCGCCCGTCACAGCGAGAACGCCCTCGCCGTCGCGAAATACCTCGAGCGTCACGACAAGGTCGCGTGGGTCAAATACCCCTCGCTCACGCACCCCGAGCTCGCCGCGAAGTATCTCCCCAATGGCGCCGGCGGCATGGTCGTCTTCGGCGTCAAGGGCGGCAGCAAGGAAGCGCGCGCTTTCGCCGATGCCCTGAACGGCGAAATCTTCTCGCTCCTGGCGAACGTGGGCGACGCGAAGAGCCTCGTCATCCACCCGGCCTCGACCACGCACTCGCAGCTCTCCGACGACGACCTCAGGAAAGGCGGCGTCCTGCCGGAGCTGATCCGCCTTTCGATCGGCTTGGAACACATCGACGACATCGTTTCCGAACTCGACCGCGCCTTCGCGGCCATCTGAACGGCGTTCGTCCCGTTGCCTGCGGCGCTCCACGCGTGGAGCGCCGCTTCCATTTCCACCTGTCGGGACCGTCGGTGTGGCAACGGCCTCCCCGCCGTCTGGAATCGAATTTTCCCGCAGATACGCAGGAGACACGGAGCGTTTTCCGACAGGATTCACCCGGCCGCAGGACGGCCGCGGCGACACACGGCAACAACTTCCTTGGGGGATGCGGAAAATGCGGTACAATGCCCCCGTTCCGTTGCCGTTCGCCGGGAACGGAAAGCCCGCAATGATTCCTTCCTCGCCATCTCCCGCCAGCATCCCCGACGAAGCCCTCCGCTGCGACCTCCTCGACGCGGTCAAGGTCGATTGGGCGCGCAAGAACGCCATCCTCCCCGTCATGCAGGACGGCCGCCTCGTCTACGCCGGCGGCCCCTCCACCCCGGAAAGCGCCTTCGAGGACCTCTCCCTCCTCCTCGGAAGCGAAGCGCCGTTCGTGCGCATGGACGAAGACGCCCTCCGCCGCGCCATCGACCGGGCGTACTTCCTCCGCTCCCGCCCGGCGGGCGGCGAAGAGACCGACGAAGACGCCGCCGCGGCGGACGCGGACGCCGGGAGCGACGCCGCGGCCGAGGACCAGGACCTGCTCCTCACCAGCGACGAGGCCCCCGTCGCCCGCGCCGTCAACACGATGCTCCTCGAAGCCGTCCGGCAGGGGGCGAGCGACATCCACGTCGAGCCCTTCGCGCGCGGCGTCACCGTGCGCTACCGCATCGACGGGCTCCTCTATTCCCGCCCCGCCCCGCCCCGCGCCCTCGCCGCCGCCTTCACCGCCCGCCTCAAGGTGATGGCGAAAATGGACCTCGCCGAACGGCGCCTCCCGCAGGACGGCGTCGCGCGCGTCCGCGTCGGGGAAAAGGCGCTCGACGTGCGAGTTTCCTCCGTGCCGGTCGCCGAAGGCGAGCGCATCGTCCTCCGCCTCCTCCGGCGCGAAAGCGCGTTCCTCGGCCTCCGGGAGCTGGGGATGGGGGAAGACATCCTCCTCAAGTGGAACACGCTCATCCACTCGCCCAACGGCATCCTCTTCGTGACCGGGCCGACCGGAAGCGGCAAGACGACGACGCTGTACGCGGCGTTGCGCGCGGTGGACACGGCGCACCTGAACGTCCTCACCGTCGAAGACCCGGTCGAGTACGAGCTCGACGGCATCGGCCAGATCCAGGTGCATCCGAAAATCGGCCTCACGTTCGCGTCGGGCCTGCGGCACATCCTCCGGCAGGACCCCGACGTCGTCCTCGTTGGCGAAACGCGCGACCCGGAGACGGCGGAAATCGTGACGCGTGCGTCGCTCACCGGCCACCTCGTCTTCACGACGCTCCACACCAACGACGCGCCGGGCGCGGTGGAACGGATGGTGGACATGGGGGTGCCGCCGTACCTTCTCGCGAGCGCCGTCAAGGGAATCCTTTCCCAACGGCTCGTACGCCTGCTCTGCCCGCATTGCCGGGAGGAGACGCGCCTCGCCGGGAAGACGGCGGAAGCGTGGGGACGGCCGGAAGCGGAGGGCCGGACGGTGTACCGCGCGCACGAAGCGGGCTGCGCGCACTGCATCGGCGGCTACCGCGGGCGGACGGGCCTGCACGAGCTTCTGATGGTGGACGCGCGGCTCGCGGAAAGGATGCGCGAACGGGTGCCGCGCGCCGCGCTGGTCGCGCAGGCGGCGGCGGAAACGGGGTTCCGCCCGCTGGTGGAAGACGGCCGCGACAAGATTCTTTCGGGCCTCACCTCGGAAGAGGAAGTCCGCCGCGCCTGCGGCGCCTGACCCCGGGCGCAACCCGACCATCGGCGCCTTCCGGCGCGAATCGGGGGCCCTTCCTCCCGCGCTTTTTCCTGGCGCGATGCCGGCCGGGTCAACGCTCCGCGATGGCGTCGGCGGCCACGCCCCGCCATTGCGAGGAAGCAAGCCACGCGCGCAACAAAACGGCCGTCGCCGTCGCGTCGAAGAGCGCGTCGTGCCAATCGCGTCCGGGGCAAAGCCCGCGCGCGGTGCCTTCCAATCCGGCGTCGCGGACGACCCGCGCGAGCTCGTAGCCCGCGCGTCCCGGCAGGACGGCGCGCGCGAGCTTGAGCGTGTCCACCCACGGCCCGAGGGGCAGCAACGGCGCAAGCGCGGCCAGGATCCGCTTCTCCGTCGCCGCGTTGTGCGCCACGAGCACCCGGCCCGGTCCGCCCGCGAGGAAGGGCAGCCATTCCGGCAGGAGGGCGCGCGGCGCGGGCGCGGCGGCGAGGACGCCGCGGAGTTCCGCGTGCCGCCCCGGCGCATACGGGTTGAACGGCCGCGCGGGGTCGATGCGCAGGCAATCGTCGCGGAGGACCCGGATGTCCTCCCCGCGGAGTTCCACCGCGCCGAACTGCCACGGTTCGTCGGGGAGGCCGCGGACGGAGCCGGTGGTTTCGAAGTCGATGACGGTGAAGGTGCAGTCGCGCGCGAGCATGAAAAAAGCCCGTTCGGACGGGCGGGGAAGGAAAGAACTGGTGGAGGGTAGGAGGTTCGAACTCCCGACCTCCTGAATGCCATTCAGGCGCTCTACCAACTGAGCTAACCCCCCAGTTCGTTCGTGGGCGCAACAGTAGCGGACGCCCTCCCCTCTGTCAAGCGCCCATCCGGCCCGGTCCGCGCCGGCATCCGCATCCGCGGGAAAGCGGCATTTTGCTCTCGCGCGGCGCAAGCGGCGCGTGGTATCCTGAAAGGAACCTGCGAGGTCCCCATGAAGTTTTTCCGCGCTTTCCTTCCCCTTCTCCTGGCCGCCGCCATCCTCTCCGGCTGCGGCTCGTCCGATTCCGCCGCTTCCGGCGGCACCGTCGCCGACCGCATCGACGCGGCCTGGCAGAACTACCGCCTGAACGAGTGGTCGCTCGCCCTGCGCGATTTCGAAAGCGCCATCGCCGACACCGAACCCGGCGGCGAGGACTGGGCGATGTGCCAGTACGGCATCGCGACGACTTGGGCGCAGCGCCGCCCCGGCGAAGACCCGAAGAAGGCGCGCGAAATGTACCAGGAACTCCTCGCCAAGGCCCCGCGAAGCGCGATGGCCCCGTGGACCGAATTGGCCTTGGCGCGGATGATTCATTTGGTGCCCGTCGGCCAGGACCCCGACTACCCCGAAGTCCGCAAGCTCTACAAGGCCATCGAGGACAAGTACCCCGGGCACCTCGCGGCGAAGGAAGCGTTCATGTACCGGATGAGCACGCTCATCGCCTCCCTCGAAGACGGCCTCATGAACGAGGCGGCCGCCGAACTGGAGAAGTTCGTGCAGGGCGAATCGCAGGAGTTCGTCGGCTCCAGCTACTCGCTCCTTTCGGTCGTCTACAACATGACCGGGCAGCAGGAAAAGCGCCTCTGGGCGGAGGAAAACGCCTTCGACAAGACGGAGGTCGATCCCGCCGACCCGTCGGTGGAGTTCGCCTGGGCGTACTGGAACCTCGCGTGCATCAGCGAGTTCGAGCTCGGCGACTTCGCCCGCGCCCGCAAGTACTACAACGAGTTGATGGAAAAATACCCGTCCGACATCCGCATCCACGGCTGCAAGAGCGCCCTGAAGCGCATGGACGACATCGAAGAACGCATCCGCGAGGACATCCGCCTCGGCCGCCCGACGGCGCGCCCGGAAACGGAAAAGGCGGATGCGGACAAACCCGAAGCGTAATGGAGGAAGCGTCATGAACTGGATCAAGAACGCGTTTGGTTTCATCGGCCGGTATTTCTCCCTCCTCGTCGTCGCGGGCGTCTTCGTCTGGAGCGCCGCCAGCATCGCGCTGTACCGCTCGCAGGAAGCCGGGGAAAACGAAATCGTCATCCGCCTCGGCCACTGGCAGCTGGAAGCGTCGGTGCGCGAAGGCATCGACGAGATGGCGAAGGAATACAGCGAATTGCACGCGCGTCTGCATCCCGGTGCGCCGAAAATCACCATCAAGCAGGACGCCATTCCCGAAGGGACGTACGGCCAGTGGGTGGGCACGCAGCTGATGGGCGGGACGGCGCCGGACATCCTGCAGGTGGGCGCGCAGTTGCCGGACAACATCTGGCTGAGCTACTACAACCGCTATTTCCAGCCCATCAGCCGCTACGCGCAGGCCCCCAATCCCTACAATGCGACCAACGAGCTGGCCCAGGTGCCGTTGCGGCAAACCTTCAAGGACGGCATGAAAACCGCCTACGTCACCGAAATGCAGGAATACATGAGTTTTCCGCTTTCGCTTTTCGGCGTGCGCATCTTCTACAACAAGAACCTCTTGAAGCAGTTGACCGGCCTCGACGAGGCGCCCCTCGACTACCGCGAGTTCCTCGCCGCGTGCGAGAAAATCAAGTCGCAGGTCAACCCCGCCAACGGCCAGGCGTACATCCCCATCGCCGGCAGCGCCTACCACTTCGCCCATTGGGACAGCATGATGTTCTCCCCGGTCACGTACGGGTGCATCCGCCGCGGCGACTTGAACCGCGACGCCTTCGTCGGCAACGACGAGACCTACGTCGCCTTCAAGACCGGCGCGCTCGACTTCCACTATCCGCCGCTCGCCTGCTGGCTGAAGATGGTCCGCGAAGTCACCGACGAGTTCCAGACCGGCTACACCGGCCTCGGCCGCGACGAAGCCGTCTTCCTCTTCGCCCAGCAGCGCGCCGTCTTCATGACGACCGGCACGTGGGACGCCCGTTCCCTGCAGGAGCAGGCCAAGGGGCAGTTCGAGGTCGGCATCATGGACTTCCCGCTGCCGAGCGCCGACGACCCGGTGTACGGGAAAGTCGTCGAAGGCCGCATCTACGAAAGCCCCGGCGCGGGCTTCCGCTTCGCCGTCACCCGCAGCAGCCAGCACTTCGAGGAGGCGCTCGACTTCCTGATGTTCCTTTCGGGCAAGGAAGGCAACGAGAAGCTCAACAAGATCATCGGCTGGATTCCCGCCATCAAGGGGACGGAAATCGATCCGCTCCTCAAGGCCTTCGACCCGCACTTGGAGGGGATCTACGGCGCGGTGAGCTTCACGCTCGGCGGCAACACGTCCATCACTTGGGGCCAGCAGTACGACCTCTACAAGGTCAACCAGGTCTCCTTCGAGGACTTCGCGAAAAACTTCACGGAATACTACATCAAGAACGGCCGGAAGGACTTCATCGAGCAGCAGAAGGACTGGCGCCGCGGCATGCAGAGGAACGAGCAGTACCTCGCGGGCATCCGCGCGCGGGCGATTCTCTCCGACAAGGCGTACCGGGAGAGCGCCGACGAAGGGGAACGGGAACGCCTGGCGCAGGAGCGGGAAAGCGCGTGGGTGCGGTACCGCGCCATCACCTACGCCCGCCAGCTCTGGAACGAAATCAACCACGCGCGCGACATGAAGCGCATCGAGCAGACGGAGCTGCCCGAAGGCTGGGTCGGGCCGTACGAGTATTCGGACAAGGTCATCGCCCGCATCCGCGAGCGGCTGGAAAAGGAAGCGGGTGCGGAAGTCGCGCCGCCTCCGACCCCGGAAGAAGCGGACGAAGCCGTTGCCGGCCCCGCTCCCGGGGAAGAATCCGCCCCCGCGACCGAAAAGCCCGCGAAGAAGGCGAAAAAGTCTTCCAAGAAGAAGGCGAAGAAAGCCGCCGAGGCCGTCGAAGCCCCCGCGGAAGAACCCGCCGAATAAAGTCATTCCCATGACTTCCCGAAACGCTTCCTCCTCCGCGAGGAAGCGTTTTTGTTTCAAAAGCGCATGAGTCCCAAAGAACAGGACAATCCGCCACAAGGCGGAAAAAACGGGGAAGGGACGGCTGGCGGATTTTCTTCGCCGTGGCGTTCGCCTTGCTCGCCTTTTGCGCCACCGCGAAACTGGAAGTTTCCCATTCCGATGCGGAGGTGGAAACCATCGGACGCATCAGCCGTTGCGGATTTCCCGTGCCGTGGATTGAATATGCCGACGGCATGTCGATTGCGAGCAGTTTGGGTGGCGCCAAATACTGCCTTTTGCCCGTCGACCTGCTCTTTTGGTCCACCGTCGGGGGATTGTTGTTCCGCGTGCACGGCAAGCGGGGCTTTCCCGCCTGCCCCGCCCTTCCCCGGCTCCTGCTCCTGGCGCCCGTCCTTTCGGTTTGCGCGGACATAATCCTGCCCTCTTTCGGCCTCCGGTGAGTCTCCCGCCCGTTTTGCCAATGTTCGGCAAATTTCATGCGATTTTGCCAAGCATTGGCAAAATGTTTCCCGCGCGCGGCGGATGGTTTTGCCAATGTTTGGCAAAAATCGGGCGAATTTGCCAAACATTGGCAAAAGGGCCTCGGGCGCGGCCGGTTGCCGTGGGTGGATGGCTTGTTTGGAGGCGGACGCGGCGCGGCGCGCAACGGAAGCGCCGCAAGCGACGGCCTCCGCCCCTAAAAGAGGGTCAGTTGCCGGACGGGGGCGAAGGTGGGGCGGTGCGCGGGACAGGGGCCGTGCTTGCGTATGGCTGCCAGGTGCGCCGCGGTCCCGTAGCCCTTGTGTTGCGCGAAACCGTACTGCGGGTACAGCTTGTCCAGTTCCAGCATCCGCCGGTCGCGGACGACCTTGGCGACGATGCTCGCCGCCGCAATCGAAAGGCTCTTCGCGTCGCCCTTGACGATGGCGCGCGAGGGCACGGGCAATCCCGGCACCGGAAGGCCGTCCACCAACGCGAAATCCGGCGGCGGGTCGAGGGCTTCCAGGGCCCGGGCCATCGCCGCGTGGGTCGCGTGGAGGATGTCGAGGCGCGAAATCTCCTCCACCTCCGCGGCGGAAAAGGCGATGCGGGCCTGCGGGCAGTTCACCAGAAGTTCGTACACCGCTTCCCGCCGCGCAGGGGAAAGCCGCTTGGAATCGTCCACCCCCGCGAGCATCTTCTTTTCTTCCCGCTCCGCGAAACCGCGGTCGAACCAGACCGCCGCGGCCACCACGGGCCCGGCGAGCGGGCCGCGCCCGGCTTCGTCCACCCCGGCAACAAAAAGACGCCCGGCTTTCCAGGCGTCCCGTTCGTGTTCGAGCATGGCTTCCGCCGTCTAGCGGACTTCCTTCAGGCGCGCGGATTTGCCGGTGCGTTCGCGCAGGTAGTACAGCTTGGCGCGGCGGACGCTCGCGGAGCGCTCGACCTCGACCTTGGCGACGTACGGGGAGTGGAGCGGGAACACGCGCTCGACGCCTTCGCCGAAGGAAACGCGGCGGACGGTGAAGGTTTCGTTGGCGCCGCCGCCGTCGCGGGCGATGACGGTGCCGCCGTACACCTGGATGCGTTCCTTGTCGCCTTCGCGGATTTTCACGTGCACGCGGACGGAATCACCGATTTTGAACGAAGGGGCGGAAGCGTTGACCTGGGTCTGTTCGATTTTCTGGAGAAGGGCTTTTTTCATGGGATGTGCTCCTTTTGGGGGAAACGAATGAATCTTGCTCCGGCAAGGCGTTTTAGTCAAGCGTGTTGCCCGACGCCCCGCCGGAGGGCGCGTCAGCCGCGCTTGGCCGCCTTCCGGGCGGCTTTCTTCGCGGGTTTGGGCGCGGGTTTCGCGGCAGGCTTGGCGGCGGGCTTGGCAACAGTGGCCTTCTTTTCCGCGGCGGGCTTCGCCGCGGCGCGGGAATCGGCCGGAGCGGGGTTCCCCGCGTAGTACGCGCGGATTTTCGCGCGGATGTCCTTGTCGAGCGTCCCGTCCTTCGCCGCGTCGCGCGGATCGGCCTTGCCCGCCTCGCGGGTCGCGTCGAGATACCGGAACGTGGCGATCGGTTCGCCGAAGATCGCGCAGAAATCGGCCTGGGCGAACCCGTAGCCGCGGAACACCGCGTCGAAGCGGTCCTCGGCCAGGCGGCCGCGGCCGCTGCGGATGACGTCGGCGAAGACCATCCGGTAAATCTGCCGGACGCGCTCGCGGGTCAGGCCGAGGGGGCGGCCGACCGCGTCGAGGGTCTTGCCGTCGAGATGGCCCTTGACGATCTTGATGTCGCGCGCCGGGCGGCCGAGGGAGTCGAGGAAGGCGGCGATGCCGGGATAGAGGCGCTTGACGGCGCCGCGTTCGACCGCGAGCAGCCCCTTGTCCGCCAAGGGCCGGAGGACGGCCGCGAAACGCCCCTTGGCGACGCCGTGCGCCGCGAGGGCGGCTTCGCACGCGGCGCGGGGGACGGCGGGCCTGGCGGGCGTGAAGAGGGCGAGCACCGCGGCGCGCGCTTCGTCGTCGGCCCCGGCGGCCCCGGCGCTGCGGGCGCGGACGAACGCGGCGATTTCGGCGACCGTCACGCGGCCGGCGTTGCGGAGTTTTTCCTCCTTGATGTCGGACGCGCTCCAGGCGGCGAGCTGGGCCATGGTCTTGATGCCGAGGGTGTCCAGCGCGCGGCGGGCGCGGATGGAAAGGAGGGCGCGGGAAAGCGGGAAATCGCGGACGAGGGAGCCCTCGTCGTCGCGGAAGTACGCGGGCGCTTCTCGTTCGAGGAGGCGCGACGCGGCGATCTTGCGGATGGCGCGGTCGAGTTCGTCGGCGACGGCCTTGCCGCCGGGGAGGCGGCGCCAGTCGGTGTCCTTGCGGACCGCGAGGTCGCGCGGGGTGCGGATGTGGGACTTGCGGCAGAATTCCCTCGCCTTGGGGGACAGGGCGAGGGGGTCGAGGGGGGAGGGAGCTGCAGGGGCGGAAACCTTTTTCATGGGGACCTTTCGGGAAAGGGGTTGGACAAGTGGCGCGGCAAATAGGCGAAAGGGGCCGTTTTGTCAATCGGAAAAATCCAAAACCCTTGACATCGCCGCCGTCCGGCCGGGCCGTCCCGGGAGGGAAAGGCGGCCATCCCGCCCGGAGGGGGTGCAACGCCGCATCAACCGCGGAGGGCGCGGACGGCGGCGAGGAAGGCGGGGCCGCCGACGCGTCCCCAGGCGGACATGTCTTCCGCCCTGAGGGCCCGGTTCATCGCGCTCACCCGCTCCCGTGCCGCCGCGTCCGAGGGGATGCGGCTCGCCGCTTTCGCGGCGGCGGTGCGCCAGCTTTCCGGCGCGCCCGGCAATCCCGCCGCGCGCGCCAGCGCCTGCGCCGCGAGATACCGCGTGAACGTCCCCTCCCCCGCCCGCTCCCCGCCCA
>JAFSUH010000242.1 GCA_017445365.1 Kiritimatiellia bacterium
GCGGCGCTGTTCCTCGCCTCATGGAAGGCATCGCAAAGGGGCGGACAATGAGCATGCGCCTCCGGCGGCCCGCCCGCGGCCGGCGGGGAGTTTTCCAACCATTGGAAAAAAACTTTCCAATCATTGGAAAAACCGGCGCGAATTTTCCAACCATTGGAAAAATTTTTTCCAATCATTGGAAAAAACCGGAAAATTTTTTCCAATCATTGGAAAACCGCCGAAAAATTTTTCCAATCGTTGGAAAACTCGCCGCCCTCCTTCTCCTGCTGGCGGCGCCGTCGGCGCGCGCGGAAGACACGGTCTGGATGCCCGACCCCGCCGCCGTGGTCCGCTATACGCGGACGGGCCCCTGGGACCGCACGGAGCGCGACGTGCCGAAGGCCGAAGGAGACGGCATCATCGAGCTGCTGCGCGGCTGGGAATCATTCGAGGACTGCCGCCCGAGTCCGCAGGAGGAAAGGGCCAAGTGGATTGTACGCCCGTGGTTGCCGGCACCCAACCTTGTCCTCACCGCATTTTCGGAAAACGGGCTGATTGGGCACATCGAATTCCTCAAGCGCACGGACTGCGCCACGGGCGGAACCCGCCTCGAAGTGGCCCTCCCCGGCGTCCGGAAGCACGTCCCCGGGGAAGCGGCGGACATGCTGCTTTCATTGTTCGACGCATGGGAAGAGGCCGATTGGAAGGCGTTCCGCGACGCCGAGCCCTTCCCGCGCCGCTATGTCCTCGAATCGAACCGGCATGACGGCGGCACGCTTTCCGGCGTCGCCCGCCTGTTTTACTGCGACGGCGGCAAATGGCCCGTCATCTGGGACGCGAACAAAGACGCCGTTCCCGACCCGGACCGCCCCAAACCCGGCACCTCCCTCGTGATTCCCGCCCTGGCGGAAGGGGCCGCGCCGTGACGGCAGGGCGGCAAAGGCGGCGTTTTCCCGTCCGATTGCAATCGAAGGCATTCGACGGCACGTGGTTTTCCCCGGCGTTCCCCTCTGGAATCCCATCCGCCCGGACTTCCAGCCCATGAAAAAACTCTTCCACATCCTCTTCGACACCGCTTGGGGCCCCGCCGCCGCCTGGGTTGTCGCCGGGGTCCTGGCAGGGGTTGCCTCCAATGCTTGCGCCGTTCATCCGGGCGACCCACGATCCACCATGCTCCTTGTCCTCGTCTGCCTGCCGCTTCTTTTGGCCGCTCTTGTCGCCTTGGGCGCGTTTGTCCGCTCGCTTCTGCGCCGGCGCTTTCTCCACGCCCTGCTCCAGATTCTCTTGATCGTTGCCGCCCAGGCGGCAACCGGCGTGGCCGTTGTCCCGTTGCTCGCTCCGGTCAACCGTTCGACTCCCATCCACACCCCGGACGCTCCACCCTCTCCTGACTCCTCCCTCCCCCCTTCCGCCCCTCCCGTCTCCCAGACATCCGAGTCCGCGCAGCGGCATTCGAGGCATTCTTGTAGATTCCGGCCTCCCGCTTTCTTTCCGCAATTTGTCCGCCCGCAGGGCGCACCGCATCTTGTCACTTGTCACTCGTCACTGTGCCGGAGCCGCCCCCTTCCCGGGGTTGACGGAACAGGTCAAATGAACTAGTCTTCATGGCAGAAAGGAACGCCCCCCATGACGGACCCCGCACCTGCAATCGGATTGTTCGAAGCCAAGACGCATTTTTCGCGCATCGTCGACGACGTGGTCAACGGGCGCAGCGGCGCCGTGCCGGTGATGCGCCGCGGGAAACCGGCCGTGTACATCGTGGCGGACGCCTTCTACCGCCAGGCCACCGCCGGGGCCTCCCCGGGCATCCGCTACGGGCTGGCCAAGGGCAAATACCGGCTGGCGCGCGGCATCGACGCCGGCAACGCCGAAGTCCTCCGGCTCTTCCGCGGCGGTGAAGCGTGAAGTACCTGCTGGACACGCACCTGCTGCTCTGGGCCATCGTGGACGACCCCGCCTTCCCTCCGCGCGTCCGCAAGCTCCTGGCGGAAAGCGGCGCCGAGGCCTACTTCAGCGCCGCGTCCGTCTGGGAGGTGGCCATCAAGAACGGCCTGCCCCGCCGCTCGCTGGGGATACCGGCGGACGCCTTCCGGCGCGAATGCCTGGCGGCGGGCTTCCGCGAACTGCCCGTTGCGTCGCGCCACGCGGCGGCGGTCGAGTCGCTCCCGCACCGCCACGAGGACCCCTTCGACCGCATCCTCCTCGCCCAGGCCATCGAAGAAGACTGCACCTTCCTGACCCACGACACCCTCCTCCCTTCCTACGGCCCTCCCGTCCGCCGCGTGTGACCCGTCCGCCCGGAAAACCGCAGCACCTCAGTACCGCCCACCATATTCCTTCCGCGCTTCGGCCGTCCATTTGGCGACGAAACCGCCCTTTGCATCCGTGTAGGCATCCCGGTCGTGCTCATGCCGCTTCCACAGGCGGAGCTTCAGCGATTCATATTCCTTCGCGGCGTCGGGGTGCTCGTTCAGGTAATCGCGGAAGTACAGCTCGCCGTTGTCCCCGGCATGCCGCAGGTGGATATGGTACACCTTGTCCGCAAACCCGTTTGGGGTATATCCCTTGTTGAGCGAGATCCTGGCCGCCCCGGCGGACATGACGGCAAAGCCGTTCCGTTCCAATATCCGGGCCAGGTCCTCCAATCCGCCGCTTTCGGGCACTTCGACCAGCACATCGACAATGTCCTTTGCCCATATCCCTTTGATCGCCGTGCTCCCGATGTGGCTGATCCTGCGGATGGGGCGGCCTGCGAACAGCTTCTTCAGCAGCATTTCCATCTCCCTGTAGTCCTCCGCCCACTTGCCATCAGGCTCGACAAGGACGATCGGAAACAGCTCCCACAATTCTTCCAACGACATCTCCGACAATTCTTTTCCCATGCTGCCAACTCCCCAAGCGCCGATTTGCCGTCGGCCCTTTGCATGCAAATTCCGTAGAGCCACCAGCGCTCTTCACCGCCTTCCGCTTATATCCCCGCCCCCCTTGCCCCGCAAGAAAAAGAAGGTGCCCCGAATGCCAACCCGCCCGCAAACGGGCACACGTACACCCTTCCATCCGACAAATGAACGAGAGTGCGTTTTTCTCTTGTCTTCCGCAAATCCTTCCGCTAGAACCCATCCCGTGAAAACACCCGCCACCAACCCTCCGCCCCTCCCCCAAGCCCTTGAATCCCCTCGCCCTCTCCCGGACGCCGTTTCGGCCATTCTCACCGAAGACTCCATCAAATCCCGCATCCACACCATCCGCGGCGTCCAGGTCATGCTGGACCGCGATCTGGCCGTTCTTTACGGAGTGGATGCAAAGCGGATTAACGAGCAGGTCAAACGCAACGCCGAGCGCTTCCCCGAAGATTTCATGTTCCGCCTCACGAAGGAAGAATGTCTAAGGTCGCAAATTGCGACCTTAAACGAGGCACGGGGGAAACACCTCAAATACATGCCCCATGCATTCACGGAAAGCGGCGTGGCCATGCTGAGCGGCGTGCTGCGTTCCTCCGTGGCCGTGGATGTGAACATCCGGATCATGCGCGCCTTCGTGGCCATGCGGAGATCCCTCTCGTCCATTGCGCCGGTCCTCGCGCGGATGGCGGACCTCGAACGGCGGCAATTGGAAGAACAATCGGCCCGCATCACCGACCAATCCCGCAACGAAGAACGCTTCGACACCATCTTCAAGGCCATGGACGGCGGCGACTTCCCTCCCCAGAAAGTCTTTTTCGACGGCAAACACTACGACGCCTTCTCCTTCGCCCGCAAACTCGTCCGCAAGGCGGAAAAAACCATCCTCCTCGTCGACCCCTACTGCGACGACACCACCCTCGACATCCTCGCCCAAAAACGCGGCTCCGCCGCCGCGACCATCGCCACCACCCGCAAAACCGCCACCCAATGCCTGACCCCGGCCGCCCTCGCCAAATTCAACAAACAGAACCCGCCCCTCGCCGTCCAAACCACCTCCGCCTTCCATGACCGTTTCCTGATCCTCGACGGCGCGGACCTCTACCACTTCGGCGCCTCCCTGAAAGACCTCGGCCGCAAATACTGCGCCGTCACCCGCATGTCCCCCCTCTTCATCCCCTCCATCCTGCAGCGCCTCTGAAACCCTTCCCTGGGGAAGCTGATGGTTTGGCCCCCGGTTCCCCATTGCGTTTCTTCCGCAATCCCACGGGCTTTCCTTTGGGCGGATTGGAACGGGATTTTCCAAGCTCACCCCATCCACGTCCCGCCCGCGCAGCGGGCGCACCGCACTGAAAGGGTGAAAGGTTGAGGGAGTCCGTTGAAGGGCCATTCTTCGACTTTTCAACCTTTCGACTTTTCAACCTTTCACCCGTCGGGGCGGCCGCCGCGACGCGCGTTTCCCCTTGTCTCGCGCCGCGCCTTCTGCTAGACGTTCCCTTGCAACCACACCTCCACGAACCAGAAGGGAACAAGGAGTGAGAACCATGGAGATGAAAAGCGGAAAAATGAAGCGGAAGGTGACGCCATGACGGCGGGACGGAAGTGGCTCTTGGGGGGATTGCTCGCGGTCGGCGCGGCGGCGGCGTTTTGCGGGCTTGCGTACTGGTTCTGGCGCGACGCGGTGTCGGTACTCGCCCTGGTTTGGGTGCTTTGGATCCTGCTCGGCATCCCCGTCGCCTTGTGCGGATGCCTCTACTGGGCCGGACGCCGGCGCATCGGCTCCGGACGCCGCGGCGGACGGGCGATGGTCGGCGCGGCCCTGGCGGGCGGCGTGCTGGCCACCGCATTTTTCGGCTATTACCTCTGGATTGCCGGGCCGTGGTACAACGGCATCGTCCTGCGCGGGACGGCTCCGGACGGCGGCGAATACATCCTCTCCCAGGCGTGGACCGACTGGTTCGACGGCTACGACATCCGCCTCTTCCACCGCCAGCCGGACGGACAATGGCTCTCGCGCTGGGGCGGCTACAATTGGGAGTCGTATTACCGCGGCTACGAAATCGAGTGGAGCGGCCGCGCCCCCGTGATCCGGCTGGCCGACGGCAGCGAGCGCGGCTTCAACCACCGTCCCGACCGCCAAACCACCCATCCCGCTTTCCTTTCGCCCGACGACCTCCACGCCCTCCACCTCGCCGAAATGCGCACCGACCGCTCCATCCCCGGCATCTGGCACATCCTGAACAATGCGGATTCGGAAAGAGGCGCGCAATGAAAAAGGAACGGCCCCGAATGCGGATCAGATAAGCTCCGCCCGCCCATGGAACAAGCCCGCCCGCTCCCCGTTCTCCCCTGCCTGTGGCGCAAAACACGGAGCGTGCGGAGAAAGGAGACACGGAGCTTTTCCAGGGAGGAGCTCCGCACTTCCAAAAACGTCCTCTCAGGAATAAGGGGCCAGGCCCAAACTTCCGCACTCCAGCCGTCCCTTTGTTTTCTTTTGTCCTTTTGTGCAAAAGCGCTCTCCAAGCCCTCCGCGTCTCCGCGTGGGTTTTCCTTCCCGAATCCCTCCCGCTCCCTTGTCGGACTTGGCGGACTTTGAGTGGGACATTCTTCCGCCCTCCATCCGCCATGGCGCGGCAAGATGCCGCACCCCCGGAAGTGGCGCGGAAGCTTCCGGGCATGCATCGCGGGGATTTCGGCGGGGCGGCTTCCAGGTAGGGCGCTGGATGTGAGATTACGGAAAACATTGGGCTTTTCGCTTGTTTTCCGCTTTCCCGGCGCCCCCCGGGCGTCCCGCCCGCGCCCCGACTGCACATCCGCGAAGGGTTGAAAGGTTGAAGGGTTGAAGGGTTGAAGGAATGGGCCGTCCTTCATCTTTTCACCCTTTCCACCTTTCAACCTTTCAACCTTTCAACCTTTCACCTTTTCAACCTTTCCACCTTTCACCGGGCTTCGGGCCTTGCACATTCGCCCTTGCGGGGGGAGGGGGGAAATGGGTAGGATGGGGGGTCTCCGCACAATGCGGGGAGTTGTGTCTCCAAGGAAAGGATGTCATCCATGTTCAGCAAAATCTTCATCGACCGGCCGAGGCTCGCGTTCGTGTGTTCCATCGTGCTCATGCTCGCGGGGGCCATCTGCGTGACGAAACTGCCCGTGGAGGAGTATCCCGACATCGCGCCGCCGCAGATCTACGTGATGTGCAACTACCCCGGCGCCACCTCGCAGACGGTCCTCGACACGGTCGGCACCGCCATCGAGTCGCAGATCAACGGCGTCGACGGCCTGCTCTACTACTCCGCCAACGCCGAGGACAACGGCAACTTCTTCGCCCAGGTCTACTTCCAGCCCGGCACCGACACCGACATCGCCATGGTCAACGTCCAGAACGCCGTCAAGCGCGCCGAGCCCTCCCTCCCCGA
>JAFSUH010000243.1 GCA_017445365.1 Kiritimatiellia bacterium
ACGCATCGGGGTTTGTTGTTCTATCGGTTGCTCCAACAAGCCGTTTTGACCAGACCGCCGCCAATCAAGCAATTCTACATCAAAAACGGGCAAGGAACTCGTCACCGTAGCGCAACCTGAGTCAATCAGCTACCCAGGTTTTTCAATGCCCGCCTTGGCGGGTTTCAATGGTTTTCAATGTTTCAACTCTCGCGGGCCTTGCGAACTTCGCGCGAACGTTTCGTCGCGCTTCCATCGCGAAGCGTTCCGACACTTTTCACCCTTCGTTTTTCACCGTCCCGCGGCGTTCGCGCCGCGCCCCGCACGGGCCCGGGCTTGACAAGCGCAAGCGGAAACAAAAGCATTCCGCGGAAAATTCCTTTGGGAGACACGACGATGAACACTTTCCTCGATTTGGCGCAGTCGCGCCGCAGCGTCCGCGCCTACCGGCCGGCCCCCGTCGAGCCGGAAAAACTCCGCTACGTGCTGGAGGCGGCCCGCTGGGCGCCGAGCGCGAAGAACGCGCAGCCGTACAAGCTCGTCGTCGTCTCGGACACGGAAAAGCGCTCGGCCCTGTCGGTGGCCTACCCGAAGCCGTGGTTCCGCGACGCGCCGCACGTGGTCGCGGTGTGCGTGAAGCCGTCGGCGGCGTACGTCAGGGGGCACGACGGGATGAATTTCGCGTGGGTGGACGCGGCGCTCGCGATGGACCACCTGCAGCTGGCGGCGGCGGAGCAGGGTCTGGGGACGTGCTGGATCGGGGCCTTCGACCCGGCGGCGGCCGCCTCGGCCCTGCGCCTCCCGGACGGCTGGCAGGTGGCGGGCATGACCCCCTTGGGCTACCCCGCCGCCGAATCCGCGCCCAAGCCCCCGCGCAAGCCCTTGGGCGAGCTTTTGCAACCTTGACGCCTTCCGGCGCCGGAGGAGGAGAACGATGGCGAAAAAGACGCAATTCCTTTGTTTCGCGCTGGCAATCTGCCCGGGCGGCGGGGCCGCGCTCCTTCGGGAACGGCACGTGGCGGAGCGCGACGGCATCATCGGCCGCTCGGATGCCTGGAAGGACGCGACCGGCTCCTTCGAGTCGTTCCCCTTCCGCGTCGAAGGCGGGAAGGGGTTCGTGTACGAGGGCGTGAACTGCGACGACCCGTGCAATCCGGTCGTTTCGCGGCCGGACTGGACCGTGGAAAAGGGCGGGCGGACGTTCCTGCTCTACGAAATCGATCCCGGCAACATGGAGAAAACCGGGTTTTACTCCCACTCATGGGATTCCGGCGGGCACGAAGCCGTGCCGCTGTACAACGAAAGCCTCTGGATCGGCCTCGTCGACGCCGACCACAAGGTCGTCCGCAAGATCCGGCTCGCGAGCGGCGTTCAGGACATTTCCGGCATCCGGCGCGGGAAGGGGGCTTCGCTTTCCGTCTCGACGACGGACGTGCAGGGGAAGGCGACCAACATCGTCCTGCAATTCCCGGAACCCTGGCCGCCGCTCGAAACGACGGGTGACCCGTGGGAGGATTGCAAGCTCCGCGAGCAGCGCCTTTGGGACGAGCTTTGGGAGGATTGGCCGGGCAACGGGTCCGGCTACGCGGCCGACTGGGTGTCCAAGCGCTTCGACGAAAGGATCGGGGCGGAATACGACCGGGCGATCGAGGCGCTCAAGCGCCTGGCCCCTTCGGAGGAACGCCGCGCGGAACTGGATGCGGAGCGCCATTTCGCGTCCACCCTCGCTTGGGAGGTGTCCGGCGACTCGCACATGACGGCGGCCAACGTGCACTGGGGCAACTTCACGGACCGCGTCGTCCGGCAAAAGGCGCAGGAGACCTTCCTCCGAAATTGGTTGCAGGGGGCCGCCCATCCCGAAGAATACGAGCGGATCCGCGCCGTCCGCGGGAGCTTCCAGGGGCGGGAATTCGCGACCCGCAACGGCATCGGGGTATTGCCCCCGCCGGGCGGCTGGCCCGAAAAGAAAAGCGGAGAGGAATCCGGAAACGGGGAGGGGAACGAAGACGGGGAAGAGAGCGGATGCGGAGCGGAAGAAGACTCGGGCGTCTATGTCGAACTCGTGCGTCTCGCGCCGGAACGCTGCTCCCGGGAAGGCGACGATTGGGTGGTCGGGTTCGACCTCATCCGCCCGTGGGTGATGGACTCGGGCTGGTTGGCGGGGGAGGGGACCTTCCTCCTGCGCGACGGCGTTCTCGCCGAGCGTTCCTACGAGCCGGATTACTGACCCGCCGCGGCCGCGCCGGATTTTTTGCCGGGGTTTGGCAAAAACGGCCCGGAAGGGGCGGTCAGACAACGGGGGACGCGGAGACGGAAAAGGTTTCCACGAGCTTGGCGTAGGTGAGGGGCTTCCAAAGGATGCCGGTGAAGAGGGCGGTGCGTCCGTCGCTTCGGATTTCCGTATCGGCGGTCACGGCGAAGACCGGAAGGCGGGCGAAACGGGGATCGGCGCGCAGACGCTCGACGAACTCGGTGCCGTTCATGTTCGGCATCCAGAAATCCGTGAAGACGAAGTCGTGCGGACGGCCCGCCTTCTCCGCGGCATCGAGTTCGGCAAGCGCGGCGGCGCCGTCGGCCGCCCGGTCGACCGTCCCGACGCCCGCGCGCTTGAGGAAAGCCGCGAGCACCGCGCGGTTGACCGGGGAATCGTCCACGACCAGCACGTGGCGCGGCCGCTTCTCCGCCGCGGCGGCCGCTTCCGGGGCGGGGCCCCCTCCCGTCCCGTCCGCCACCGCGACACCCGCCAGGTGGACCCGGAAGGTGGAACCCTTTCCGGCTTTGCTCTCGACGAGGAGCGCGCCGCCCATCGCTTCGGACAGGCGCTTGCAGATGGAAAGCCCCAGCCCCGACCCCGCGTCGCGGTCGGCCGAATGGCTCGGGTCGCGTACCTGCACGAACGGGTCGAGGACGCTCGAAAGCATGTCGGAAGGGATGCCGCAACCGGTGTCGGAGACGGCGACTTCGAGGTCCGTGCCGGAAAGGGATGCGGCAACCGTCACGGAACCGCGGTCGGTGAACTTGACGGCATTGCCGACAAGATTGAAGAGAATCTGGCGGAAGCGGTGGGCGTCGAGAAGGACCGCCGGAACGCCCTCCGTCCGGTTGGCGAGCTCGATGCCCTTTCCGGCGGCGACCAGGCGGAAGGAGGCGAACACCTCGTCCGTCAGCCGGTGCAGGTCCAGGGGTTCCGGCCGGAGCGCTATCTTCCCTTCGTCCATCTTGGCGAGGTCGAGGACGTCGTTGACGAGTTCGAGGAGCGTCGTGCCGCTCGCGCGGATGGATTCGAGCGCCCGGTCCCGTTCGGCCGGGCTTTCGATGCCGTATTGGAGGAGTTCCGAATACCCGAGAATCGCGTTCAAGGGCGTGCGGATGTCGTGGCTTGCGATGCTGAAGAACAGGCTTTTGGCCTTTTCGGCGGCGCGGGCGCGGTCGAGCGCTTTCTTCAGTTCCGCCGCGTGCTGCGCCTCCCGTTCGCGGTCGAGGACGGTCCGGTGCAGTTCGGTGAGTTCTTCCACGACGACGTGGACGTGGAAATAGCAGCTGCCGAGGAGGCATCCGAGCGCGTAGAGCGGCAGGAGCGGCCAGAGCACCTGCAACGCGACGGCCGCCGTCATCGTCAGGCAGAACTGGAAGACCATCATGTGCCGCCGGTGCGCGGCGTCGCGGCTCCCGCGGGCTTTCGCGAAGACGAAAAGCGCGAGCAGCGCGTTGAAGGCGACCAGGAGGACGAAGGCGAGGTCGCGCAGGGGACCGTTGGCGTAGGCGCCGGCGGCGTCGAAACGGAAGAAGCACCCGGTGCGGGAATTGGCCGCGAGCGCCAGGACGTTGAAGGCGACGAGCGCGCAACTGAACCAGGAGAGGATCCGCGTCGGCCATTTGCCGAATCCCAGGTAGGCGGTGACCGCGCGGCACCAGAGAAGGACGGAGAGGGCCAGCACGAAGAAGTAGAGCACCGTGTCGGCGTAGAGGACGCGCGTCCAGCCGAGGCCCGCGAAGACGCCCCAGGCCGCGTCGATCGCGTAGTAGGCGAGGAGGGCCTTGACGAAAGCGCTGTAGCGCCGGCCGTACACGGTGACCAGTTGCCGTCCGGAGAGCAGGCCGCCGGAGTTGAGAATCAGGTGGACCGCGATCGCCAGGGCGGAGACGATGGAATAGAGGTAGGCCTGCATCGTGTCACCCAGCGCTCGTCGCGCGGCCCGCTTCCCGCCGTCCCGGGAGGAACGAAATCTGTCTTCGCTTCGGCATGGGATGGCATCCTAGCATGCCCTCCCGCGGCTTGTCACCTTCGCGGGGCGGGGCGTTTCCCGGATTCTTTTATTCTTTTCCCCCGCCTGCCATCCGCCCTTTCGCGGCAAGCGGGCGCGATGGGCGGGGGAAGCGGGGTCGATGCCCTATGGCCCGAAGCCCCAGGCGCAACTGCGCGCGTAGATGTCGTTCATCTCGACGACGACGAGGTCGCAATCGCGCGTCGCTTCGCCGAGATCGAACGCTTCCGCGTCGAACGAGGGCAACCGGAACCGCGCGGAGCCGTTTTCGCGGGGCCGCTCCCCGGGCGCCCAAGAGAAGCGGTAGTCGGCCTTGTTGTAGTAGAGCAAACGGAACGACGCGACCGCGCCGGTCCGGCCCATGGCGTCGGCCAGCTGGAAGGAAAAGCTGTCGCCCACGCCGAAGATGCGGAGGCGGCGGCCTTCCGGCGCGGGATTCTCCGCGAGGACGGGGTAGGGGACCGCTTTTTCGGGATACGGATAGCGGAGCATGTTGTAGAGATTCGAGAGGTCGCGGTCCGGGCCGAGCGGCGGGGCGTCCTCGTGGCCGACGGTCTCCGGCACCGGCGGCAACGCCGCGCCCTGCGCGCGCGCCGCCGCGAGGACGGCGTCGAAGACGCGCTGGGCGCCCCAGGCGTTCCAGTGGGTGCCGTTGCGCGGGAAAAGGAGCGTCCCCTCGTCCTTCCAGCCGAGGAAGAGGGCGCGGGCGTCCACGACGGCGACACCGGCCGCCCGGAGCCGCTCCGCGAGGATGTCGCGCGCCGGGGTGTTGCGGAGGCTCGCGGCGGCGGGTTGCGCGTATTCCGGGAGGTGTTCCGGGTACACCGCCGCCTTCGACGGCGAGAGGCAGACGACAAGCGGGATGCCGCGTTCCGCGAGCCGGTCGCGGAGAGCCGCCATGCGCCCGGCGAACGCCTCCGCATCTTCCTTGCGCATCCCGGGGCGGCGGACGTGGTGGCGGACGTACTCGTGTTCGTAGAGCCATCCGTCCTTTCCTCGGTCGATGGTCGTGCCGCCCGGGTTCGGCAGCGTCCGGAAAAGTTCCCAGCCGAGCTGGTGGGCGAGGCGGATGCAAAGCCCGCGCAACCCGAATTTCCGCGCGCACCAGCGCTCGAAATCTTCGCCGAAGCGGCCCGAAAGCAGGCTGGCGGCCTTGAGGGGCGGCCGGGGCGCGGGCGCTTCCGTGCCGTCCGGCTTCCAGTCGGGCGGGAATCCGGCGAACGTGGCGGAAAGGGCCAGCGCCCAGACGGCGGCGAAGAAGAGGAGGCTGTTGCGTCTCGCGTCCATGCCTAGAACCGGTTGTAGATGAAGGGGGTGAAGCCCGAGACGGGGAGCGGGAGCGTGGCGAGGAGCAGGAGGAGCGCCGTGGCGGCGGTCCGCGCCCATGTGGCGGCGGCCGGGGCGCGCGGGGAGAGGCGCCACTCCGCGAGCCCGAGGCACGGGAAGACGGCCGGAAGGAAGGAGAGCGCCGTTCCGGCCGCGAGGGCGGCAACGGCCTGCGGGGAGGGCGGCGGCAGGGCGGTGGCGCCCGCCCCGCCGCATCCGGCGAGCGAGCGGAAGAAAAGGGCGACGCCGCCGAACCCGGCCGAGGCGAAGAAGACCCAGCCGAGCATCGCCATGAGGAAGGTCCAGAGCGCGGAGGGGATGTCCGCCGCGCGCCGGCGGTCGTCCTTGGCGCCGCCGCGCCGGAATATTTTCGCGAAGACGATCCAAAGACCGTGCCACGCGCCCCAGGCGACGAAGTTCCAGGCCGCCCCGTGCCAGATGCCGGAAACCAGGAAGACGATCCAGTTGTTGAGGAGCGAGCGGGCCCTGGAGCAGCGGTTCCCGCCGAGGGGGATGTAGAGGTATTCCCGCAGGAAGGCGCCGAGGGTGATGTGCCAGCGGCGCCAGAATTCGGCCATGTCGCGCGCGATGTACGGCGCGTCGAAGTTTTCCGGGAAGCGGAAGCCGAGCATCCGGCCGATGCCGACGGCCATGTCGCAGTAGCCCGCGAAATCGAAGTGGATTTGGAGGGTGTACGCGTAGAGCCCCAGCCATGCCGACGGCGCGGAGAGGAGCGCGCCGCCGTCCGTGGCGCCGAAAGCCGCCGCCGAAAGGCCCGCGAGCGGTCCGGCGAGGAGCGTCTTGCGCGCGAGGCCGAGCGCGAACCGCCAAAGCCCCTGGAGGAAATCTTCCGAGGCGACGGAGCGCTCGCCGAACTGCCCGGCGAGGTCGCGGTAGCGGATGATGGGCCCCATCGCCAGCTGCGGGAAGAGCGTGATGTAGAGGAGATAGCGGCGGAAGGTCGGCGCGGGGGCGGCCGCGCCCCGGCGGACATCGACGAGATAGCTGATTTTCTGGAAGGTGAAGAAGGAGATGCCGAGCGGGAGGGCGACCCGCACGGCGGGCAGGGCGGCGCCGAACCCGAGCGCCGCAAGGAGCGCGTTGGCCTGTTCGACGGCGAATCCCGCGTACTTGAACCAGCCGAGGGCGAGGACGTTGGCCGCCACGCCGATGCCGCAGAGCCAGTTGTTCCGCCGGTCGTCCGCCGGGGTTCCGCCGCGCCGGTAGCCCCGGACGAGGAGGTGGTCGAAAAGGCAACCGGCCACGAGCGGCAGGAGGAATTTCGGGGCGCCCCACGCGAAGAAGAAGAGGCTGGCGGCCAGCAGCACCGTGTCCCGCCAGCCTTTCGGCACCGCGAAAACCGCGGCGAGGACGCACGGGAGGAACAGGTGGAGGAACGTCAGGGAGGCGAAATTCATTCCTGCGTCCGGGGCGGACCCTCTCTTGCCGGGGGGCGGAACGGCGCGGCGGCGTCGCCGTCGCCGGGGAGGGGGCGGAGGTGGAGTGCGGCTGGCATGCGGCCATCGTATCCAAATCCCGCCGCGCGGAAAACCGCAATGTTCCCGCCCCGCGCGCCGCGGCGGCGAGGCGGTTCGTCTTCGCGGGGCAGTCCTCGAACGCACGCCGGCCGATGTCCGTCACGCTCCCGGGGAGCGTGACGCGGACGAGCGGTCCGAACGCTCGCAGGAGCGTCGCGGTCCCGCCCGGGGAGAGGTCCCCCGAAGGGGCTGGCCGCGACCAACCCCGGGCGCGGGTGCGTTTCCCTCTCTCCCGGTTCCGGCGGATCGTGCGGGAGGGAGGGGTGCAGAATCGGCACCACGGTCCGTCAGATTCCATTGAAGCGGCAGGACGAGACGGCCGTCCGACGATTCGAACTGCTTGACGAAAGACGCAATCAGGATGCGGATGAGGGCCGAAGACGAGAGGCCCAGTTCCTCCGCCGCGTCTTTCAGCCGTTCTTTTGTCCCGGTGTCCAACCGGATGGGGATGGCGTTGTCTTTCAGCATGGTTGCCGCATCATAACATGGCGTTTCCCCCGTGCAAGGTGCCCGGGACCGGGGTCGTTGCACGGCTCCGGCGCGGGGGAAGGGAAAAAATGCGTCGGGCGGCGCAAGATTCCGTCGGGTTCCGGGAATATCGGATTGGAACGGATGGGATTCCGGGCTGCTCCCGGGGTCGTGCAATCCGCCCGTTTGCGCATGAACCTTTCCCCGAATCCGGCGAATCCTCCGAAATGCCGGCGGTCTTCCCCGCCGCGGCATCCGCATGCCCCGGCGGCAACCGGGGTGCCCATGCCGGGAGAGGAACCGGAACGGAAGGAGAAAACCTTGCCGGACCGGGCACGCCGGTCCTCCGTCCGGCAAGGTCGGCCGGGGACGAAAAAGGGCGAAAAGGGGCGCTTGCCAGGTTGTGATGCAATGTGATACATTTGAGTGACATGGAATCAGGAAAAGACAGTGATGTCGTTTGGGTCCGCGTGCCGTCCGGTTGCAAGGAAAAGCTGGGGGCCGTGGCCCGGCAGTTGCATTGCACCCCGGCGGAAGCGGCGCTTTTCGCCATCCGCAACCAGCTGGAGAAGATGGACCTCTCCTCCCTCCTACGCAGGAGGTTTTCCGAATCCGGTTCCCCCGTTCCCTCCCCCGAAAAACGAGAATCCACCAAGGAGTTCCCATGAAACGAAAGACCCTTCCCGCGATTGTGTGCCTTCTGGCCGCCTTGGGGGCCTCGCCGGTTCCGGCCGGGCAACCTGCGGCGGCCGCAGCCGCGGCAGTGGGCGGACGCATCGCCTCCGACGGACAGGTAGAGCAGATGAAATCGATGTCGTGCCCGCCCGAGCGGACGATTCGGGAACAAGAGAAAGGACGCGAGAAAGCCGCGAAGGCAATGACGGTCAACGGACGGAAGGCCCCGGCCCCGAAAGCGCAACCGGTGCCTCCGGCGGGAAGCACGGGCGCCTGGAAGGCGGGAAAGGTCGAAGTGGCGGCGGGCGCGTGGAACGACGATCCGTCGGCCGCGGGATTCGCGGAAAAGGCCGCGGCAACGGTTTCGGCCGACGGCGCGGAAGCGTTGCGGGGCGCATTCGAAAAGCATTTCCGGGACAACGGGTACTATCTCTGCCACGTGGCGGCGACGGCGACGAACGAGGCGGCGAAGACGGTCGATTTCAAGGTCAACTACGGCCACATCCGCGCCGTCACCATCTCCTTCCGGGAACAGTCCTGGCTGTCGAAGGCGGTTTCGACGAATGAAGCGGCGCCGGACGGCCGCTGGTTCTCCAAGGAACAGATCCGCTACCGCTACCTCAAGCAGGTCGCCTCCAGCAACGTGTTCAACTACGCCACCCTCTACGACCGCTTCTACCAGATGAACTCCCACCCGGACCTCACCGCGCAGATTTCGCTTTCGGTGCCGGACAAGGACGGGCAGGGACATGACGTGTATCCGGCGGACGACGACCGGGCGCTGGACGTGAGCGTGGAGGTACGGGAGCGCCTGCCCCTGCATTTCGTCTTCGACGTGGACAACAACGGGACCGACGCTTCGGAAAACTGGATGGGCCGGCTGACGGCGCAGTACCTGAACCTGACGAAGCACGACGACGTGCTGACCTTGAACTACCAGAATTCGCTTTCGGACATCGACGCGTTGGGCGGCCTCGCCGCGAGCTACTACCTGCCGCACACCTTCGGCACGCGGCGCGATTTCGCCCTCACGCTCTACGGCGGCTGGACGGACGTGGATTCCGAGGACGTGGTGCCCGGCATCGACGTTGTCGGCTCCGGCTGGTTCGCCGGCCTGCAGGAAAGCGCGACGGTGCTCGAAAACGAATTGCGTTCGCTGCGCGTTTCCGCCGGGCTGGTCCGCCGCTACGTCAAGGACCACCTCGAAGTGAAGAGCGGGAGCGACCGGTACCGCCTCGAGGAAAACGAAGTGACGGTCATGCCCTTCTCGTTCGCCGTGATGTATTCCGAAAAGAAGCCGGACCGGTTCAACGGATTGAACTTCGCCACGGTCGAGACGTTGTACAACGCCGGCGGGTTTCTCGGCACTTCCGACCGGGACGAAATGGAACTGCAGCGCACCGCGGCGGACGAGAACTACCTGATCGTCCGCGCCCAGATGGCGCGCTTGCAGCTGCTGAGCCTCGCGGAGAAGCCCTCCGGCAGCCCGATGCTGTTCGCCAAGGTCGGCGGCCAGTGGGCCGGCGGGGCGCTGATTCCCGCCGAACAGATGGGGTTGGGCGGCGACGGGAGCGTCCGCGGATACGCCACGCGCGAGTACCTCGGGGATCACGGCATCGCCGGAACGCTCGAACTGCGAACGCCCATCGCGTTGGGGTTCTTCTCCCGGAAAGTCCCCTCGTGGTTCGGGGCGGCGCCCGCGTCCGCCGGGCGGACCGGGGCGGACGACACCCCGTTCGACCGCCTCCAGTTCGTCCTTTTCGCCGATGCCGGATGCATCAAGATCGAAGACCCGCTCCCCGGCGAGGAAAGCAGCAAGACCCTCCTGTCCGCCGGGTTCGGCGTGCGGCTGGCGTTGAGCGACCATTTCCAGGTCAAGTGCGATGTCGGCTTCCCGCTGGAAGAGACGACCGACAGCGACACCGCCTGCGTCCATTTCAGCTCCCAAGTCCAATTTTAAGGGAAGGGCAGTTCCATGAATCCGATCCGTTTCCGTTCCACCGCCACCCCGTCCGCCCTGAAACTCCTGACCGCCCTTCTGGCCGTCAGGATGCTTTCGCTCGACTGCGCCCCGGCATGGGCCGCCAGCCATGTTTTGCCAGAACCGACGAACATCGGGTACACCAAGTCTCCCGACGGCATGACCATGACCATCACGCCGGACGGCCAAAAGGTCATCGATTACGACTGGTTCGACATCGGCGCGGACTGCACGGTCAATTTCGTCAATCCCGGCCAAGTCACGATCAACAAGGTGCATGGCGGGGGCGTGTCCGAGATTTTCGGCAACCTGAATGCGAGCGGCGTCATCTACCTCTTGAACAAATCCGGCGTTCTTTTCGGCAGCGGGGCGCACGTGAACGTGGGGGGCTTGGTGGCCTCCACCTTCATGGACGTGGACAAGGACGCGGACGGGAAATGGACGTTTTCGGATCCCGGTGGCGGCGACATCACCGTGGAAAGCGGCGCGACCATCAACGCGGGCGCCTTCGCCTATCTCATCGGAAAGAACGTCAACCTGTCCGGTACGGTCAACGCGGGCGACACGCTGTTCGCCGCGTACGGCGGCTCGGTTTCCAACAACATCGAGCTGGAAACGTCCGGCGGCGGGAAAATCGTTTTGCTCCTCGGCGGGGGAGGGGAAGACTATGCGGACGGCGGCAGCATCACCTTGACGAACAATTTCACCAACGGCACCTATTCGCTGACCAATGCCGACACGCTCGAAGTCACGACGACCGTTTCGAGCAACATCACCCTCTACGCGAACCGCGACATCACGCAAAACGATCCGGACGGGGCTTGGGACGCCGGCGGGGCCGCCAACGTCAAACTGGAAACGGGAATCGGGGGCATCACCTTGGGCAACGCCGTCAACCAACTCGGCGGTGCGGTGAGCGCCAAGGCCGAAAACGGCGCCATCACGCTGGGAGCGGCAAACGATTTGACGCTGGGAACCGTCACGGCGGGGGACACGTTCACCGTTTCCTCCGGCAAGGGTCTCCGGCTGGACAACGTCACGGCCGGCGGCGCGTTCGTCGCGACGGCGAACGACGGCGGCATCACGCAGGTTTCCGGCACGTCGGTCACGGCCGCGGGGGCGAACCTGGCGGCGACGGGCGGGAACATCGAAACGGCCTTCGGGGAGGGCTTCACGGGAGCGGTGAAGGCGGAGGCGCAGGACGGCACCGTCACGCTGACGGCGGCGAAGGGGCTCCGGCTGGACAACGTGACGGCCGGCGGCGCGTTCGTCGCGACGGCGAACGACGGCGGCATCACGCAGGTTTCCGGCACGTCGGTCACGGCCGCGGGGGCGAACCTGGCGGCGACGGGCGGGGGCATCGTTTTGACGAATACGGACAACGTCTTCTCTTCGACGGTGGACGCGAGCGGCGAGAACGTGGCGCTGAAAGGCTCGAACGGCTTGACGCTGGGCACCGTCACGGCTGCGGACGGCGCGGTGGACATCGAGGCGGTCTCCGGCAACACGACGGTGAACGGGGTTGTGACGGCAACGACCGAAGCGAAGGTCGCGGCCTCCGCGGGCAAGGTCGTCGTGGCCTCAACCGGGTCGGTTGCGGGCGACGCCAAGACCACGTTGGTCGGCAAGACCGGCGTGGAAGGCACGGGTGCGGTCGGCAAGGCCGGTTCGGCCCTGTCGGTCGAAGCGCCGGAAGGAGGCATCGTGCTGAAGGGGACGGTCCAGGGGACGACGGCTTCGTTCACGGCGGCGGATACGGTGGATGTGTCCGCGGAAAACAACGATTTCACCGATACGGTGACGGCGACCGGCGCGAGCGTCTCCTTGCGGGATGCGAACGGTTTGACGCTCGGCACGGTGACGGCGACCGCCGGTGGCGTCGAGCTGGCCGCCGGCGGCAGCATGACGCTGGCGGGGGCGGTTTCGGCCGCCAGCAACGTGACGGCGGCGGCGGTCGGCAGCGTCACGAACGCGGGAGCGGTCGTTTCCACGAACGGCGGCATCGCGTTCACCGCGGGGGATTGCATTTCCGTCGAAAATACCCTGACGGCGACGAACGGGGCCATCGTGTTGCGTGCGACCAACGACGTGACGGTGGCCGGCAAGATGCTGGGCGGCGACGTGGAAGTGCATGCCGGCGGCGATTATACCGCCAACGCGGAGGTCGTCTCCCTGCGCGACGTGGCGCTGGAAGTCGGGGGCGATTTGGACTTGACCGAGGCGCTTTCCGCCAATCGCGACGCGCGGTTGACGGCGGGGACGAACCTTTCCGTCGGCGCGGACGTGACGGCGGGCCGCGACATCGTCCTGACGGCCGCGGCCGGCAATCTGGGCGTGGACGCCGCCGTTGCCGCGGGGAACGCGGTCACGAACACGGCGGGCGGGTCGTTCGCGAACACGGTCGGCATCATCGCGACCAACGGCGATGTTTGGATTTCCGCCGGGACCGGCGCGACGGTGGGCGGAACCGTGACGGCGGGGACAGACGTGACGGCGACGGCAGGCGGCTCGTTCACGAACACGGCGGAAGTCGCGGCCGGACGGAATGCAACCATCGCCGCGGGCGATGCGGTGACGTTGGACGAAGCGGTGAC
>JAFSUH010000244.1 GCA_017445365.1 Kiritimatiellia bacterium
ACGACGCGCGCGAGCATCGAAAGCTCCGCGAGGTCGCTTCCCGCCGCCGCGAGGAGGTTGTCGGCCTTCCGCTCTTCCGCGTGCGAAACCTGCGAGACGATTTCCTCCCGCTGGCGGTCGAAATCCTCCAAGGCGATCCGCGCGGCTTCCTTGCGGCGGCCGGGGATGAAGGTGGTGAACACCTGCGGGAGGTCCTTGACGGGAAGGACGTGCGCGAGGTTCCAGCAAAGCGCCCCGTACGCGCGGGCGAAGTCGTACATCCCCTCGAACGAGTCGCACTTGTTCATGAGGAGCCGCAGCTTGTACTCCATCCCGCGGAAGCAGCTTCCCAGGGCATGCACCGTCTCCCCCGTCGTCCCCGGCTTTTCCGGGTCGAAGAGGAACAGGACGAGATCGGCGATTTCCGACACGCGCCGGACGGCGGAAAAGAAGTCGTAGCCGCGGCGGGTCTCGCCCCCGGCGCCGCCAATCATGCCGGGCGAATCGACGAGGGTGACGCCGCGGAGGATGGCGCGGCGGCGGAACTTGACGCGCAGGTGCTGGAGGAAGGCGTCGCCGAGCTCGCGCAGGACCGCGTACTCCGCGGGCAGCCGGTCGAGGGCGGCGGGCCCGGCGGCGTCGGAATCCTCCGCGCCGCAGAGCAAAACGGTGAACCCGTCGTCCGTCGGGGCGACGCCGGTGGCCTGTTCCGCGTCGTCCAGCAAAAAGTTGACGAAGGAGGATTTGCCGGACGAGTGGTTGCCCAAAAAGAGGACGGTCGGGCGCGCGGCGGACGAGACGCGCGGGCGGCGGAAGGCGAAACCGGTGCGGTCGGCCAGCGGGCGGTAGCGGGCGAGCAGGCGGTCCACGCGTTCGGAGAGGGAGGAAGGGGATGGGCTCATGCCCCCTTTATCCGCGCTTCCCCCCTCCCCCGTCAAGGTACACTTGTCCCGGGCGATCCGGACGCGTTTCCTTCCCCGCATCGCTTTCGCGAAGGCTTGATTCCACCGGGCGGAGGCGGGAGAATGCCGCCAACCCCGAACGGAGATTTCCCATGTCCCTCAAAAACGCGTTTCTCGTCAAACTGGTTTTCAAAAAAATCCTGCCGGCCGTCGTCGGCATCGCCCTCGTGGTGCTCGCCGGGCTGTGGCTCCACGGCTACCTCGGCGTGAAATGCGGCTGGATCGGGGCGACCGACTACCCGTCCCTGAACGCCGTCTCCCACCACGGCGCGGAAACCGCGGGCGGCCTCGGCGCCATCGGCAAACACGCCATCGGCCTGTAGGGCAAATCCCGGAAACGGCGCCGGAGGGGGCGGCTTCCACCGCGGCGGAAAGCCGGCGGAAACGGAAACCGCTTGGCATGGACGCATGAACATGCAATGATATGAACAAGCGTTCAACCATTCCGTTTCCCCATGCCTTCCAAACGACGCCCCGCCCCCGTTCCGCCCCCCGCCAGCGAAGAAACCCTTTGCGACCTCGCCGACCTTTTCAAGATTTTCGGCGACACGACGCGCATGCGCATCCTCCACGCCCTCATGCAGGAGAGCCGTTGCGTCGGCGAAATCGCCGGAGCCCTCGGCATGACCCAGTCCGCCATCTCCCACCAGTTGCGCATCCTCAAAACCGCCAACCTCGTCGGTACCGTCCGCGAAGGCAGGACCATCCGCTGTTCCCTCGCCGACGACCACGTCCGCACCATCGTGGGCCAAGGGCTTGACCACATCTCCGAAAGGCGCCGCTGATGGCGGGACACGGCCACGCTCCTTGCGGGGAACACGCATGCGCCCACTGCCACGATGCCCACGGTGGCGAAGAAGAAAACGCCCTCCCTCCCCCTCTCCGCATCGCGTTTCTGGCCGTTGCCGCCCTCGTTTTCGCCGCCTCGTGGCTCGTCCCGCTTTCCCCCGCCGCCCGGCAAGCCGCGTTTTTCGCCGCTTTCGCCCTCGCGGGCTGGGATGTCGTCCTCTCCGCCGCGAAAGGCCTCTTCCGCGGCGGCTTTTTCGACGAGCGCCTGCTCATGGCGCTCGCTTCCGCCGGGGCGTTCGCCATCGGGGAAGGACGCGAGGCGGTCGCGCTCGTCCTTTTCTACCAAACCGGCGAAATGCTCCAGGACGCCGCCACCGACCGGAGCCGCCGCGGCATCCGCGCGCTTCTCGACATCCGGCCGGACACGGCGACGGTCCTCCGCGGCGGGACCGAACGGACGGTTTCCCCCGCCGATGTCGCCGCGGGCGAGACGGTTTTGATCCGTCCCGGCGAAAAAATCCCGCTCGACGGCATCGTGCTCGAAGGGACAAGCGCCCTCGACACGGTGGCGCTCACCGGCGAATCCCTGCCGCGCGACGTGGCGCCGGGCGACGCCGTTCCCAACGGGGCCATCAACCTGTCGGGGCTGCTCCGCGTGCGCACGACGGCGGTCTTCGCCGAAAGCACGGTCGCGAAAATCCTTGCGGCGGTCGAGCATTCCGCCGCGCGCAAGGCGCGGACGGAGAAAACCGTCGCGCGCTTCGCCCGCTTCTACACGCCCTGCGTCGCCGGCGCGGCGGCGCTCCTCGCCCTCCTCCCGCCGCTTCTTTCCGGCGCCCCCTTCCCCGTCTGGTTCCGCCGCGCGCTCGTCTTCCTCGTCGCCTCCTGCCCGTGCGCCATCGTGGTTTCCGTCCCGCTCGCGTTTTTCGCGGGACTGGGCGGCGCCTCGCGCCGGGGCATCCTCGTCAAGGGCGCGAACCGTTTCGAAACGCTCGCCCGCGCCCGCACCGCGGTTTTCGACAAGACCGGAACCCTCACCCGCGGCGTGTTCGACGTCACGGCCGTGCATCCCGGGACGATGGGCGAAGCGGAGTTGCTCGACATCGCGGCGCTCGCCGAATCGCATTCGCGCCACCCCATCGCCGCATCCATCGTGCGGGCCCACGGCGGGCACCTCGACCCGGCGCGCGTGTCCGCCGTCCGCGAATTGCCCGGGCTCGGCGTCGAAGCGGTCGTGGACGGGAAAACCGTGCGCGCGGGGAATGCCCGGATGATGGAAGCGTGCGGGGCCGCCATTGCCGACTGCCCGCACGGGGGGACGGTCATCCACGTGGCGGTGGGAAGCGGGTACGCCGGACACATCGCCGTGTCGGACGTGGTCAAGGACGGAAGCGCCCGCGCGCTGGCGGAACTGCGTTCGCTCGGCATCCGCAGGATCGCGATGCTCACCGGCGACGGCGCGCGCGCGGCGGAGGCGGTGGGGCGGGCGCTCGGCATCGCCGACACGCGCGCGGGATTGCTGCCGCACGGCAAGGTGGAAGCGGTGGAGGAACTGTTGCGCGCGGGCCCGGGACCGCTGCTTTTCGCGGGCGACGGGGTGAACGACGCGCCGGTTCTGGCGCGCGCGGACGTGGGGGTGGCGATGGGGGCGCTCGGGAGCGACGCGGCCGTCGAGGCGGCGGATGTCGTCATCATGGACGACAACCCGTTGCGCCTGCCGCAAGCCATCCGCATCGCGCGCAAGACGCTGCGCATCGCGAAGGAAAACATCGCGCTGGCGCTGGGGGTGAAGGCGGCGGTGCTGGCGCTTTCGGCGACGGGCCTCGCCGTATCGCTGTGGCTGGCGGTCTTCGCCGACGTCGGGGTCGCCCTCCTCGCCATCGCGAACTCCCTGCGCGCGATGCAGGCGCCGCGCTGACGTTTTGCCAATGTTTGGCAAATTTCCTTTGATTTTGCCGAACATTGGCAAAATGTTTCCCGCGCGCGGCCAATGGGTTTGCCAATGTTCGGCAAATTCGCCACGTTTTTGCCAAACATTGGCAAAATGGAAAACGGCCCCGGGAAACGGGGCCGTCCGTTCGGATGGAGGAGGGAATCAGAAGTTGTAGGAAACCTGCGCGACCACCTGCCGATCGCAGCGTTCCTTGCCGGCGGCCGGCGTGTTGTCGTAGTCCACGACGCCCTTCACCGTCAGCGAAAGCCCCAGGAACATCGGGATGTCCACGCCCGCTTCGGCGCTGGCGAGGTAGTCGTCGCTCTCCTCGAAGGACTGCAGGTACTCCGCGCTCTCGAAGAAGGAAACCCCTTCCGCCCACGTCGGCACCCAGTCGAGGCGCTCCGCCGCGCGGTACGCGAGGTAGTCCTCGCTGCCGCCTTCCGTGCCGTCGTACTCTTCCTGCACGTACGCGAGGCCCGCCTGCACGGTAAACTTGACCGTGTCGCGGTCGAGCAGGTACGTGCCCAGGCCCAGGCTTTCGACGAAGCGGTAGTTCAGGTCCGCGATGCGGTCGCGCTCGCCGGAGAAGTCGGCGAAAACGAAGCAACCGGGCAGGCGGCGCTTGAGATCGACCGTGCCCTTGAGGCTGTCGACGGTGTCCTTGTCGCTCTTGGTGCCGTCTTCGGAGACCTCTTCGACCTGCTCCCAGGCGTAGTCGAAGGCGGCGAGGACGACCCAATCGCCTTCGAGCTTGCGGGCTTCGGCGTGGAAGCTCGCGGCGTCCTTTTCGGTGTTGCCGCCGCGGGTTTCGAAGCCGGCGCCGACCTTGCCGGCCCAGGCCTTTCCGGCGGCGAGGTCGTCTTCGGAAAGCCCGGCGGCGACGCCGTCGGCGGTGGCCTTGGCCTGGCCGAGGGCCTTGCCCCTGGCGGCGAAGGCGGGGGTGGCGGAAGAAGCGGCGAGAAGGGCCGCGAGGAATGCGATGGTGGTTTGCTTGCTGTTCATGGCGGCGGATTCTCCCCCTTCCGCCGCGAAAGGGAAAGCGATTTCTTTCCCGCCCGGTCCAATTCATCTTGGAATTTGCCATCCCGGAATTTGCATGCGGAGCGGCTTTCCTTTTCCGGTTCTTTTGCGTAGGATGGAAGGATATTTCCAAACGGAACCCCACATGAACCTTTCCGAACTCGAATCCCTCACCACCCGGGCCGTCGCGGATCTTTCCGCCGCGGCCACCCCCGCCGACCTCGAGGCCCTCCGCATCCGCTACCTCGGCCGCAACGGCGCGGTCAACGACGCCACCGCCGCCCTCAAGGCCGCCCCGCCCGCCGAAAAGCCCTTTTGGGGCAAGGCCGTCAACGCCTTCAAGTCCCGCACCGAAAAGGCCCTCGCCGACCGCCGCGCCGCCCTCGCCTCCGCCGCCGAAGCCGCTTCCGACGACTTCGACCCCACCCTCCCCGGCGCGTGGATTTCCCCCGGCACGCTCCACCCGGTGACGCAACTGATCGACCGGACCACCGCCATCTTCCGGCGCATGGGCTTCACCGTCGCCGACGGTCCCGACATCGAAACCGAGCACTACAACTTCGACGCGCTCAACACGCCCGCCGACCACGTCTCCCGCGACACGCAGGACACGTTCTACCTGCCCGCCGCGCGCCTCCTGCGCACCCAGACGAGCGCGGTCCAGGCCCGCTACATGGAAGCCAACCCGCCGCCCGTCCGCATCGTCTGCCCCGGCCGCTGCTACCGCCGCGACACCACCGACGCGACCCACTCGGCCAACTTCCACCAGATCGAGGGCCTCTACGTGGACCGCGCGGTGTCCCTGGCGAACCTGAAAAGCGACATCGACCACTTCGCCCGCGAGCTGATGGGCCCGGGCGTGAAGAGCCGCTTCCGTCCGCACTTCTTCCCCTTCACGGAGCCGTCCGTCGAGGTGGATTTTTCCTGCCACATGTGCGGGGGCAAGGGCTGCCGCGTGTGCAAGCACTCCGGGTGGATCGAAATCATGGGCGCGGGCATGGTCGATCCCAACGTCTTCCTCGCGGCGGGCTACGACCCGGACGCCGTCACCGGCTACGCCTTCGGCATGGGCATCGAGCGGCTGGCGATGCTCCTCTTCGGCATCGACGACATCCGCCGCCTGTACGAAAACGTCGTCCCCTACCTCTCCCAGTTCTGACCGCATTTCCACAATTCACTCCACGCAATGAAATTCAAAGACGTTTACGCTCCGCTCAAAGACTTGCCCTGCACGGAAGAAAGCCAATGCCGTGTCCTCTACGATTGGATTCTCAAAATGCGTCCGGCGGAATGCCTCGAACTGGGATTCCTCTACGGAAAAACCTCCTGCGTCATCGCGGCGGCTTTGGATGAAATCGGAGCCGGCCATCTGACGTCCATGGACTTGACGCTCGTCCTGGATCACCAAGGGAATCCCAACATCCATGACAACCTTGCAAAGGTGGGGTTGGCCGACAGGGTAACCCCGGTTCTCTCGACGGTCTCCTACACTTGGGAATTGAAGAAAGTGATCGAAGCCCAAAGCCACGGAAACGTCTGCGAACCCAAATACGATTTCGTGTTCATGGACGGAGCGCATTTCTGGGAAACCGATGCCTGCACCTTTTTCCTCGTCATGAAACTGCTGAAACCCGGCGGCTGGATCCTGTTCGATGACTACATGTGGTCCGTCGACACATCGGACTGGTGGCACAAGGCCCCCGAAATGCAGGACAAGCCAAAGGATTTCCGTGCCGAGCGCCAAGTCGAACGAATCGTTACCCTGCTGGTTTCGCAACATCCCGACATCGAAACCGTCCTGGTCCGCGACAACTGGGCTTGGGCCAAGAAACGCGACGATGCCCAAACAAAGAAAACCCCGACGGTTTTCCATTTGACCAAGACAATCGCAATGGATTGGTTGCGCCAAAAACTCCACCTCAATTGAACAGGGAACAACAACGATGAAAATTCCCCTTTCCTGGCTTTCCGAATACGTCGAGCTCCCCGCCACCGTCGAGGAACTGAGCGACCTGCTCACCTTCTCCGGCATCGAAGTCGAAGCCGTCGAGACCACCGGCGGCGCACCCGCGGGCGTGGTCGCGGCGAAGGTCCTCACCTGCGTCCCCCACCCCGACAGCGACCACCTGCACGTCTGCGAAGTCGATGCGGGCACCGGCACGCCCGCGACCGTCGTCTGCGGCGCGCCGAACGTCGAGGCGGGCGGCACGTACCCCTTCGCCCCCTTGGGCACGGTCCTCCCCGGCGATTTCAAAATCGAAAAGCGCAAGGTCCGCGGCATCGAAAGCTTCGGCATGCTCTGCGCGGCCGACGAGCTGGGCCTCTCGAAGGACCACTCGGGCCTCATGGTCCTCGACGGCGCCATTGCCGCGGGGACGCCGCTTTCCGACATCGTGGGCGCTCCCGAAACGGTTCTCGAAGTGGAAATCACGCCCAACCGCGGCGACGAGCTTTCGCTCATCGGCGTCGCGCGCGAAATTTCCGCCCTCCGCGGCGTTCCGGTGCGGTACCCGGCCATCGACTACCCCGTCGGAGAGGAAAACATCGCCTCCGCCGCGCACGTCGCGGTCGAAGTCGATGCGGCCGACTGCCCGCGGTACACCGCCCGGCTCCTCCGCGGCGTCAAGCCCGGCCCCTCGCCCGAATGGATGCGCCGCCGCCTCGAAGCGGCGGGCGTGCGCGCGATTTCCAACGTCGTGGACATCACCAACTACGTCCTGCTCGAATGCGGCCAGCCCCTGCACGCGTTCGACTTCGACCGGCTCGCGGGCGGTGGCATCCGCGTCCGCCGCGCGAAGGAAGGCGAGTCTCTCGTGACCCTCGACGGCGTCGAGCGCAAGTTGACGCCGGAGATGATCACCATCTGCGACGAAGAAAAGCCCCTCGCGGTCGCGGGCATCATGGGCGGCGAAGAAAGCGGCATCAACGACGCGACCTCCTCCGTCCTCCTCGAAGCCGCGACCTTCTCGCCCTCCCGCGTCCGCGCGACGGGCAAGGCGCTCGGGCTTTCGAGCGAGTCGTCGTACCGGTACGTGCGCGGCGTGACGCCCGACACCGTGGACTTCGGCGCGCGCCGCGCGATGCACCTCTTCTGCGCCCTCGCCGGGGCGACCGCGTGCGACGGCGTCCTCGACGCGTACCCCGCGCCACAGGAGCCGCTTTTGGTGCGCTGCCGCCGCGAAAAGCTCGAGACCCTCCTCGGCATCGAAACGACCACCGACGAGATGGCGCGCATCTTCTCCGCCCTCGGCCTCGAAACCGCGGAAAAGACCGGCGACGCCGTCGTCGTCCGCGTCCCGCTGTTCCGCACCGACCTGACCCGCGAAGCGGATTTGATCGAAGAGTTCATCCGCATCTACGGGTTGGGGCGCCTCCCCGAAGTCCCGCCCGCCGCGCGCCTCGTCCCCGGCGCGGACGACCGCCCCTACACCGCCAAGCAGCGCCTCCAGCGCCTGCTCGCGGGCGCGGGCCTGACCGAAGCGATGAACTACTCGTTCACCGCCCCCGCCCTCCTCGACCGCTTCGGAAGCGACGCCGCCCGCCGCGTGCAGCTGTGCGACCCGCTCTCCGCGGAGCAGTCGGTCCTCCGCGACTCGCTCCTCCCGCAGCTGGTGGAGAACCTCGGCACCAACGTCTTCCGGCAAGTCCCCGAAGCGGCGCTCTTCGAGACCGGCCGCGTGTTTTTCCTTGACAAGGACGGGACCCCGTCCGAGGAGGACCGCCTCGCGGTCGCGCTCTTGGGCGCCGTCGGGGCGACGGGCACCGCGAAGTACCGCGCCGTCTCCGAAGAACAGATGTTCGCGTGGATCCGCGGGCTCTGGGAAACGGTCGCGAAGACGCTCAAGCTGCGCGGCGCGCAGCTGCGCGCCGCGGAAAGGCCGTGCGTCCAGGCCCGCCGCGGCCTCGACATCGTGGTCGAAGGGAAGAAGATCGGCCACCTGGGCCTTCTCAAGAAGTCCCTCGCCGCGGAATGGCGCATCCGGCAGGCCGTCGGCGTGCTGGAAGTCTCCCTCGCCCCCCTGCTCGCCGCGGGCGGCAAGGGCAAGCGGCCCGTCCCGCCGCCGGCGTACCCGTCCGTCCGCCGCGACGTGGCGCTCGTCGTCCCCGCGAAGACGAAGCACGAGGACGTGCTCAAGGCCGCGCGCAAGGCCGCGCCGAAGGAACTGGAGAAAATCGAGCTTTTCGACGTGTTCCGCGGCAAGGCCCTCGGCGAAGGGAAGAAGTCGCTCGCGTACGCCTTCACGTACCGCGCGGCCGACCGGACCCTCACCGACGAAGAAACCAACGCCTTCCAGGAAAAGATCAACACCGCGCTCGTCTCCGCCCTCGGAGCTGAAATCAGGAAGGGATGAAAACGTGAAAATCCGCTTGCCCGCCGCCGTTCTCGCCGCTGTCGCCGCCCTTCTTCTGGGAAGCGCGCCGGACGCATCCGGCGGCTGGGGGGGGAACAAGCGCGACAAGGGCAAGTGGGAGGTGTGGGAGGAGTGCACCTTGAAGGAGTCGAGCGCCAACGACGGCGACAGCTTCTACGTGTTCGCCCCGAAATTCAAAACCAAGGCGGCGCAGGAGCGGAAATTGCGCCTGTACTTCTGCGACACGCCCGAAAACGAGCCGGACCTCGAAGAGCGCATCGAGCAGCAGCGCAAGCACTGGGACCTGCCGGACGCGGCGACGGTCCTCAAACTCGGCCGCGAGGCCGAGAACTTCACCAAGCGTTTCCTTTCGCGCGGGTTCACCGTGTACACGAAGCGCGAGGACGCGCTGGGCCGCGGCAAGCCGCGCATCGCCGTCATGGTGATGGTCAACGGCGAAGACCTCGCCCTGACGCTCGTGCGCAACGGGTACGCCCGCGTCGGCGGATTCAAGACGGATTTGTCCAACGTCCCGGGATACGGGATGTCGCAGGCGAAGTTCCTGAAAATGCTCCAGGAGGCCGATTTCAAGGCGCGGGAGGAACGCCGCGGCTGCTGGGCGGAAAGCGGCAAGGCAAACAGCGGCCCGGGACGCTTCGTCCGTTCGGCCGCGACGGCCCCCAGCGGCGTGCGCGAGCGGGCGACGGGATACGTCCACGGCGACGCCCAGCGCGCGGC
>JAFSUH010000245.1 GCA_017445365.1 Kiritimatiellia bacterium
ATCCCCCTGCCCCCCACGCCCCCGACCTCCCCGCATTTTTTGCCCGCGGATGCCGCCCTCAACCGACGGGGACGCGGCTCTCTCCGCGCCTCTGCCGCCACCTCTCGGAAGGCTGCGAGGCGAGGACCTGCCGCGCCTCCTCCCTCGGCAAGCCGTCATTCCACCCGCCGGTTCGACGGATTGCGAACCGGGAACGGACAAAGGCGGGACACTGCAAGCGTTAGGATATCAGGGAGTTGAGTCCGGTTCCGTTGGAGCAAATGATTCTTCTTGTTTCCTTCCGTTCCCCTGGTTGCTCCAGCGCCTCCAAAAGCGCCGCGTCCAAGATGGCCGCGAGCGCGAAAATGTCGTGAGCGGTTCCGTCCTTGAGTTCGATATCCATCAGTACGTTCGCCCCGGATGAAAAACACGCAAGTGCACCCTTCCCGCAGGAACGTGCCGTCCGCCGCCATGCGCTTTTTCGATTTTTGCCAAAGGACCAAATCGCCCGGTCCCGTCCGCTCCAGCACGAAACTTCTTGCCAAACGGATTGGATCCTTGCTGGAGCAAATGCCGAAATGGTTGCCCATGGCGGCTTCCGCTTGCATCGCGGAGGGCGCGAAACTGAACCAGACGAATCCGGCCCACGCGCCGTCGGCATCCGTCAGGTTGATGCGGCAACAATCAAGTGTTTGCAAACGGCTTGTGTCCTTGAAAAAAAGCAATTGTTTCCCGTCGTTCAGGACTTCGGGACAATGGAATCGTTCACGTGCGATATGGCTCCCGTCGCCCTCCCCTGGCGCCGTTTCCCCCAATCCGTCCGGAAACGCATGCGCCCCTGCGCCGAATCCTTTCGCCTGCCGGGCGATGATGGCTTCGCGTCCGGCCGCGGGGCGCTTGGCAAGCTGAGCTTCGGCCCAAAAGCCGAAGCGAACTTCTTCCGCCGGACAAGGGACGGCGGAAATCAATGCCATCCACTCAACCGTCGCCGCAAAAGGCTTCACGGCAGGTTCTCCAATTCGCCGATCCACCGCCGCAGGGCGGTCCGGTCCACGTCGAGGGATTCGTCGTCGCACAGTTCCCCGAAAACTTCGATCACGCGCTGCCGCGTCTTGGCATCCCCGTTGCGTCCGGCCTGCATGGCCAGCTCGCAGGCATCCCGCTTGGCGGCGTCGTTGAATCCTTCCCCGGCGAATACTTCCTTGACCCACGCTTCCCATGCGTCCCCGCCCTTCAACTCCGCGACCCATTTCCCCAGACTGTCCCGGTTCGCCGGATAGGCATCTTTCCCGCGCATTTCGCTCAACACTTCAATCACCCGTTGCCGGGTCTTTTCGTCCCCGTCCCGGCCGAGCCAAAACACGTTCCGGTAGGCGACATAGCGGTCGAGATCGCCGAAATTTGCGATTGTCGCCATTTCCCGCAACCATTCTTCCCATGCATCCGGCTTCATGCGGATGCCCGCGTCGAAAGCCTCTTGGCGCATGCCACCGTCCCGTGCCGTGCGCATCACCTCCCGGAGGAATTCGCGTTCCGTTTCCCGCCCGATTTCGGCAATGCGCCCAATCGCGCAGGCGGCAACGCAGGAATCAACCGGTTCCTTCAATTCGCTTTCCACGAGCGCAACCAGTTTCTCTGCCAGTTCACTCTCCGAAAAACCCCGCGCTTTCGCAAAGTCGCGTGCGTTTGTTGTCTCGATTCCATCGTCCATCGAGTCCGAACAGGCGAACAAGAGGTCCTCCAGACCAGCCCACGGTTCGAGTTCCGCCCCCCTTGCAGTCGCCATTCCAATGGCAAGCAGGAAGCACGCGGACCAGGCAAAAATACGTTTTTTCAATCTTGTTTCCATCGTTTTCACCAATGTTTCGGCTCCCGTGTCCCCATGCCGGACAATCCGACGTGGATGAGTTCCCTTTTCGCGGAGGCATTCACGCCATACACCCTTCCCGCAGGGATGTCCGCCCTCCTTTCCGCGGCTCCGGGACCGTCCAATCCATACATCAAAAGACGAGGCGGCATATCCCGTTGCATCAGCTCCCCGTAGCCCCCGAACGGGGCTTCCATGCACCAATCACGGGGCACCCAAGATTTGCCGGCACGCCATGAGAGAGGAATCGAGTTGGACACGCCGTTGGATACGCGATTCGTGTAAATGTCTTTCAGTCCGCATGCATGCCCCAGCTCGTGAGCCAGCGTCCGGGCTGTTGCATTGGTCCCGATGGTCAATCCCGCGCAGGAATTCTGGATGTTCCAATTGCGCCCCCTGACAGTCCCGTTGAATCGTTGCACACAGTACACTTCCACTCCTCCCGTGTGGCTGTCCCAAGACTGCAAGGCACCGTAAACCGCATTGTTGTCGTTTGTCGGAATCACCTGCCAATCTGTTCTATTGGTGTACATCACGTTGCCGACGCGGTGGAACTCGATGGCGGCTTGTTCCCAAATCCGGTTCGCTCCGGCCAGCAATTCGTCGAAGTGGGTCACAGTCATGGCGGGGTTGTTCCCGTTGTCGTCGCGGACGATGTGCAGGAACACGGGCACGGTCTTCTTCTCCAGCACCGTCCCGCACAGACGGGCAGGGCGCAAGGTGCTGTTGGAGACCGTCACGATGGCGACCCAATCCCCTGGACGTGTTGCCGCGAGATGCACCTCCCGTCCCCAATTCGTGCCGCCAACGAAGTCCATTCCCGCACCCGAGACTTCCCAATGAATGTCGGAGTCGGGAATGTTCGTGGGAAGCACCGTCGCCACGCAGGTGATCTCCCGGTTCGTCCGGGTCCCGGATGGGTTGACAACCAGTGGCGCGCCGTTCGTCGTGATGTGTTCCAGGCGGAACTCCATCGGCACGGCCCACGTCCATTCCACTTTGAACGAAA
>JAFSUH010000021.1 GCA_017445365.1 Kiritimatiellia bacterium
CGTGCCCGTCGTGGCCGCTCCGCCTCCCGCGGTCGCCCCGGTGGTCTCGCAACCGGCACCTTCCATTTACGACGGCCCCGCGGAACCGGCTCCCGCGCCCGCCCGCGCGGCCCAACCCGCGCCTCGGCGCTCCGCCGCTCCCGCGACCCGCCCTTCCGCCACGCCGGGCACGCGCGTCGTGCTCGACCCCGAATGGCCCGCGAACGAACTCGAGCGCGGCCGCCCCGTTTCCCGCGGCGGCCGGCCCCCGCTTTTCTCCGGCGGCGTCCCCGAATCGTGGCAGATGCACGAATGGCGGCTTTCCGGCGGCGCGTTCCTCCACATCGACGGCAAGGTCAAGGAGACCTTCCGCAGCCTCTACGCCGCGGTGGGCGAGGACTACAAGCAGGCGCTCGCCGAATCCTACGACCTCGACGATTTCGGCGTCGATCCGCCGTACTGGACGCTCGGCGTCGCCTTCGAGCGGCAGTGGCGGGTGTTCGCCTTCCGCTGGGACCTGCACTACCTGGCGTTCTCCACCGACGCGACCGCGGTGCGCGACTACTACGTCGGCCTCTTCGGCGACTCCATCTCGTACAACGGAAAGAAGTACGACCACATGATGATTCCGAAAGGCCGCAAGTTCTCCGCCGATTTCAACGGCGTTTTGACCGATTTCATCTTCTCGATCACGCCCTTCACCCTCGCCGTCAACGAACGCGTGCGGCTGGCGCCCTTCGTGGAACTCGGCGCCGTCCTCGTCGGCGGGAACTTCAAGCTCGACGCGGGCGAGACGACCGGCACGACCGTGTACCAGAACCCGCCCGTCAACTTCGCCGTCGGCGGCAATTCCTCCTCGTTCCTCGGCATCGGCGCGCCCATGGGCGGCGTCGGCGCGAAGCTGGAAGTCGGCGACGAGTACGCCACGCGCTGGTTCCTCGCCGGACGCCTCGACGCGTTCGCCTACAAGGGGTCGAGCAAGCTTTTCACCTCCTCTTCGCACCGCGACAAGAAGCTGGACGTGACCTTCCTCGACATCAGCGCGGAAACCGGGATCGTCCGCCCGTGGCGGGACAAGGAGTTGGTTTTCGGCGTGCGCTACCAGATGCTGGACCTCTCCGGCAGCATCAAGGGCAAGGCCTCGACCAAGGAAGAAATCATCGCGGCGCGCGAGCGCTTCGACAAGGACGTGGATTTCTCGACCTCCGTCGTCACCGTCTTCGGCGGCATCCGCTTCTAGGCGGCGTCCGCCTCGTGGCGACAAGACAACGGGGTGGGGGACTCCCGAATCGGCTTGCGGACGGGGGAAGGAAAACCGTACCGTGGGGGCATGTTCGATTCCCCCCTTGGCCGCATCCTCCTCGGTCCCGAAGCGCTTGCCCGGGAAAACGCCGCCCGCTTCGCCGACCAGCCCGTGGACTGGGACCGCATGGACGAAGCCGTCCCGATGGACCCCTGCCGTCCGCTGGCCACCATCGCGCGCGAAGTTTCCATCTCCGCGCCGGGCACCTTCTTCGGCTCGCAGACGCGCACGATGACCCTTTGCCCCACCACGCGCGAAGGCTGGTGGTTCGAGCGGAGCGACCTGCCCGGCTCCCTTCCGGTCAAGTGCTCCATCCACAACGTCTGGACCACCGGCAACGTGGTGAGCAACATCGTCCTCCGGAGCGGCTCGCCGCACAACTACGTCCGCATGGCCGAGCACATGATCGCCCTTCGCATGGGCCTTGGCGTGGACAACCTCGTCATCCGCCTCGAATCCGGCGACCCGCCGCTTTTCGAGCACGGCGCCGAGGACATGGTGGAGGCCCTGAACGCCGCGGGCCGCGTCAAGGCGCCCGCCCTCGCGCGGTACGTCACCGTCAAGGAGCCCGTCACCGTCGTTGCCCCCCACGGCGGCTTCCTCACCCTCCGCCCGCCGGAAAGCAAAACTTCGCCGATGCTCGCGCTTGACGTTGGCATCGATTTTCCCACCGTCATCGGGCGTCAGCGCATCCGCTTCCCGGTGACGCCGGAAATTTTCGCCTACGGGGCGAAGGCGCGGACGAACGCGCCGGCGGCGAAGATCGTCTGGTGCCGGCTTTTCGGCTGGATGTTCTCGGACATCCGCAACTTGGGGTACACGCGCAAGAACCTCCTCATCGCGGGCAAGTGGCGGTACTGCAACAAGCCCACGCACGAACACGAAGGAAAGTTCCTGGAAGCCGCCTGGCACCGCGCGGTTCTGGACCTCCTCGCGGCGATTGCCCTGATCGACGACGGGCTTTTCGCGGGCGAAATCGTCTCGTACAAGTCGGGGCACGCGCTCGACTGCGAGATGGTCCGCCGCCTCTACCGGGAAAACCTCCTCGTCCCGCTCGCGTAGGCGCTTCCGCGGCAACCCGCCGCGCCCGAACCGCATTTTGCCAATGTTTGGCAAAATCGGCCCCTTTTTGCCGAACATTGGCAAATCCATCCGCCGCGCGCGGGAAACATTTTGCCAATCCTTGGCAAAATCGCCTGCAATTTGCCAAGCATCGGCAAAGTGTCGTCCGGGCCTTTCCCGGGCGCGTGGGGCAGGGGAGGGGCGGGTTGCGCCGGCGGAATGCCGCTATTGTCCCATCACGTGGTAGGCAATCGCGTCGGCGAAACCGCGCGGCAACAGGAGCGAACTGCGGCGGACGGGCTTGAAGCTATCCGCGTCCATCGTCTCCTCGTCGAGGCGCAGGAGCCGCTCGTTCGGCCGCACGGTCCAGCAGACGAGGCGGCTTCCGTCCTCCGGCACCGTCGCGCCGGTCACGAAGTCTTCCGTCAGGTATTGCGGCGTGAACGAGCTCGTCGGCGCCACCGTTTCCCCGTCCGGCGATTCGTCCAGCAGTTCGAGTCCGATGGCCCGGTCCTTCGCGTCGGTGAGAAGCAGCGCTTCCTTGTAGCGGATCGAGCGGTCCGGCCCGACGCGCAGGGTCCCCAGCGGCGTCCCTTCCGGCAGGGCGAAGCGCGTGACGAACACGCCGCCGTACGGGAAGATGCGGCCGGGCGCGGGCTCGCGGACCGGCACCGACGGGCAGCGGAGGGCCTTGAGGACGTCGCGGCGCGGGGCGAGCCACTTGACGCCGAGGTAGATCATCCGCTCCGGGTCGGCGCGCGTGGAGCAGTCCGGCCGGACGTGGTCGCTCAAAAGCAGCACGAAATCGGTCGCCTCGCGCGCGTTGTCGGGCGCGAACAGCGTCTCGTACGCGTACCCCAGATCCATGAACCCGCCGGCGGCGAGCGGGTCGCCGCTTTTCTCCGGGACGGGCCACGGGGCCTTCGCCTCGTCGCGCGCCTTCTTCGCCTTGTCGGCGAGGAACGCCTTTTCGCGGCGCGAAAGCGCCATCCGCTCGCCGTCGCGCGCGAGCTGGTAGCAGGCGTTGAGGTACTCGAGGAGCGGCACGTCCGGCGGGCAGTCCGGCAGACGGCTTTCGAGCGTCGCGGCGGCCTTCCGCGCTTCGGAAGCGACTTCGCGGCCGACGGGGTTGTCCTCGGGCTTGTTAGTGGCCGCGAGGTAGCGCGCGAGGGCGGCGTTGAAGCGCTCGGCGGCATCGACGTACCCGTCGTCGTTCCAGGCGCCCTCGACGAGCGTCCCGCGCGCGAGGGCCGGGTCGGTCGGCGCGGCTTCGCCTTCGTCCGGCGCGGGGGCGGCGGCAACCGCGGCCTCGCTCTTGCGGCTCTTCGGCGCCGTCTTGTCGAAAGCGGCGGGCACGGCCGGGTGCATCTGTTTCCGCAGCCAGCCCCACGCGTCGAAGTAAACCGCGAGGGAGACGCCGAGGAGCGCGAGGAGGAGAAACGCCGTCCAGCCGATCCAGACGCCGATGTTGGAGGACTTTTCCGGCGGCGCGGCGGCGCGGCGGGTGGCGGCAGCCGTGACGCGGATGGTGCCGGAGCGGTTGTCGCGCGCGGCGGGGCGGTGCGACTTGTCAAGCAGAATCGTCGAGGCGTCTTCCGCGGGGAGGGGAAGGGCGGGGCGGCGGCCCGCTTCGACGGCGGCGAAATCGCGCACGAGGGCGTCCCAGCCGGCGGGCCGCTCGGCGGGGGACTTCGCGGCCATCTTGCAGAGGAGTTGCGCGAAGCCGACCGGAACGGCGGCGTTCATCGCCACCGGGTCGGGGAGGAAGTCGTTGGCCTGCGCTTCGAGGAGCTGGTCGGTCGTGTACCCGTCGAAGGGGGCGATGCCGGTGGCGAGGTGGTAGAGCGTCAGGCCCAGCGAGTAGATGTCGCTCTCCACGCCCTGCGGTTCGCCCGCGAGCGTTTCGGGGGCGAGGTACGTGGGGGTCCCTTCGAGGGCGGCGCGGGAGGAGGGGGCGACCGCGGCCATGCGGGCGAGGCCGAAATCCATGACGCGCAGGGACCCGTCGCGCGCGAGCATGAGGTTGCCGGGCTTGATGTCGCCGTGGAGGAGGCCGAGCTGCGAGAAAATCTTCCCGAGGACGTCGGAAACGATGCGGCCGATCTTGACGACTTCCTTCGGGGGAAGGGGGCCGTTTTTGACGACTTCGGAGAGGGGGGTGCCGTCGACGAATTCCATCGCGTAGTAGAGCGAGCCGCCCGCTTCGCCCGCGTCCACGATGGCGGCGACGGCGGGGTGGCGGATCTGGGCGGCGAGCCGGGATTCGCGGCGGAAGGCGGCGCGGGCCTCTTCGTCGAGGGCGAGGTCGGGCGAAAGGACCTTGAGGGCGACGGGCCTGTCAAGCGAAACCTGCCGCGCGCGGTAGACGACGGACGTGCCGCCGGTGCCGATGGCCTGGAAGATTTCGTAACCGGGAATGCCGGGGAAACGGGGCTGTCCGTCGACGGCGGAAGGGTCGGGCGTGGGGGATGCAGGCATTTCGCTCATGGCGGCAATTTACACATCCCGTTTCGCGCGGGGCAAGACACAATGCGCGAGACTTCCGGCACGACGGAACGCCGGCCATCCGCCGCAACGACCTGCGGAAACGGGAAAAGAAACGCCACAAGCGGTTGTGCGCCATTCTGAGGATCAATGCCACCCGAAAGGACGGGAAAACCTTTGGCCACCCCAGCAACGTCGCATAATATGGATTATGTTGTTTTATGGGAGAGGGGACGGGAAGACTCCCGGTTTGTCAAATGGAAAGGACACTTTTCTGGCAACGTCGCGTTGTTGCAGGTGCGACGCTTGCCCTGCCGGAAAGGCTGGCGTATATTGGAAGGAATGCAAAACTCTTTCTCCTGTTTCGATTCCGGTCCCGTCAACGGTCCCGATTCCCCCCGCGCCCTGGTCACCGGCGGCGCCGGGTTCCTCGCAAGCCACCTCTGCGAAAAACTGCTCTCCGAAGGATTCCGCGTCACGGCGATGGACAACCTCCTGACCGGCAATCTCGCCAACATCGCCCACCTGCGCGACCGGCCCGATTTCAATTTCGTCCACCACGACGTTTCCACGCACATCCACTGGACCGAGGACCGCCTCGACCGGATCTACCACTTCGCTTCGCCCGCGAGCCCCATCGATTACCTGCAGCTTCCCATCCAGACCCTCAAGGTCGGCTCCATGGGCACGCACAACGCCCTCGGCCTCGCCAAGGCCACCGGCGCCAGGCTTTTGCTCGCCTCCACGTCCGAGGTCTACGGCGACCCGCTCGTCCATCCGCAGGTCGAGGAATACTGGGGCAACGTCAACCCCATCGGCCCGCGCGGCGTGTACGACGAGGCGAAACGCTTCGCCGAAGCCATCGTGATGGCCTACCACCGCTACCACAAGGTGCCCACGCGCATCGTCCGCATCTTCAACACCTACGGCCCGCGCATGCGCCCCAAGGACGGCCGCATCGTCCCCGCCTTCATCTGCGAGGCGCTCAAGGGCGAACCCATCACGGTCTTCGGCGACGGGACGCAGACGCGCAGTTTCTGCTTCGTGGCCGACTTGATCGAAGGCATCTATCGGCTCATGGAAAGCGACTACGACCTCCCCGTCAACATCGGCAACCCCGGCGAGTGGACGGTGCTCGATTTCGCGGAGGAAATCCGCCGCATCACCGGCTCCTCCTCCCGCATCGCCTTCCGTCCCCTGCCCCAGGACGACCCGAAAGTCCGCCAGCCGAACATCTCGAAGGCGAAGGAAATCCTCGGCTGGGAGCCGAAGTACAAACTCGCGGACGGCCTCGCGCCCACCATCGCATTTTTCAAGGAACAAATCGCCCAAGGATTGGCATAACTTTTGCAAGGAGCAGACGAATGAAACTCACGTACATCGACGCAAACGGCGCAAGCAAGGTGCAAGACGGCCCCGCGGCGGAACTCGCCGTCGGCCGCGCCCGCGAAGCTTTCATCCCGCTGGAAGACGAAAAGGCTTCCCGCACGCATTGCGCGTTGCGCTTCGCCGAAGACGGCACGCTTTTCCTCCAGGACCTCGGCAGCCGCAACGGGACTTTCCTCAACGGCCGGAAACTCGCCCCCCGCGCGGAAACGGCCTTGCACGTCGGCAACGTCTTTTCCGCGGGCCGCACGCAGTTCGCCCTGATGCGTGCGCCGGAAGGCTTCCAGCTGAAGGCCTCGCCGCTTGCCGCGCAACCGGCCGAACCCGCTCCGGCTCCGGCTCCCGCGCCCGCTCCGGCGGCGGCCTCCGCACCGAACGCGGGGAAACCCGTCATCCGTCTGGGGGCGAAACCCGCGGGCGGCGTCAACGCGGGCAAGCCCGCCATCCGCTTGGGCGGCGTCAAACCCGCGGGGACTTCGCCCGCGGCGGCCCCGCAACCCGCGCCCGCGCCGGAAGTCGGTCCCGACGGGAAGAAGAAACTCGTCATCAAAATCAAGTAGCGGCCCCCCTCCCCCACCCCGGCCCCGGTTCCCGCGGCCGGGTTTCTTTTGCCGCAGTTTGGCGGATTGCCTGGGTGCCGGCGATGAAACGGCCATTGGAGCGGAGGGGACGGGGCGCCCGCGCTTTCTTTTCCTGAACGGATGGGATAAGGTGGCACCCCATGCGTTCGCCCGACGACAGACCTTCCGCTCTTCCCGCGTCCTCCGCCAATAGCGGCCGCACGGGCAGGGTTGCCGCGTGGCTGGCACGGAGAGACGTTCGGCGCATCCTTTTCGCGTTCGCGCTTTTCGGCCTTTTCTGGAAACCCTCAAACGGCTTGGCAAGCGCCCTCCTCGTCCTTTGCGGCATCCGCAACGCCTTTCTCCCCGACGCCTTCCGTCCGTGGCGGTCCCCCGCGGGGTTCTGTCTCCTCGCCGGATGCCTCGTCCTCGTTTCCGCCTCCCTCTTCGGCTTCTCCCCCGCCGGCTCGTGGCGCGATTTCGCGAAGCTCCTGCCGCTCGCCGTCTTCGTTTCCTCCCTGCCCGGCTGGCTCGCGCGCGGCGACAACCTTTCCCGGGCGCTGACGGGAACGGCTGCGGTCCTGACGGCGCGTCTCGGCGTGGAACTTTGCCGCATCGCCGCCGTCTGCGGTTCCTTCCCGGCATTGCTGGAAAAGGCGCGGCACACCCAGCCGTACCTGTTCACCCACCCGAACGTTTCGAGCATGACGGCGCTCCTGCTGGTCTTCGTTTGGGGCGCGGGATGCCTGCGCGCGAAACGTCCCTCCGTCCGTTGCCTGGCCGCCGGTTGCGCCGCGTTCTGCCTCTTTTTCGCCTACGCGATGGGCTCGCGCGGTCCGCAAGCGGCCTTCGCCGCGGTGGCGTTGTTCGTCCCGCTGCTCCTCCTCCCCGGATGGAAAGCGCGCGCGCTTTGGGCCCTGCTTGCCGCCGTGCTCCTGCTCCCGGCCGTCTGGGCCTTCCACCTGCGCACCCAAGCGCCCCCGGAGGACATGCCGCCGGCCGCGCGTTGCATCCAGCGGGCCATGGACGCGCTCAACCCGCGCTTCGGCGACCTCGCGACCCTGCGGGACCTGAGCGGCCGCGAAGTGGTCTGGTCGCACACGGACTACCTGCTCCGGACGCAAGGGCGCACCTGGCGCGGGTACGGCTTCGGCAAGCGCGTTTTCCGGAAGGCCTACTACGAAAACCCCGCCCAGCGCCCGCCGCGGATGCGCCGCCCCGTTTTCTTCCCCCACGCCCATTCGTACTACCGGCAGATCCGCTTCGAGGGCGGCAACGGCGCGCTTGCGTGCTTCGTCCTCGCGTGGGCCGCGGCATGGCTCGGCGGCCTGGCGGCCTTCGTCCGGCGGCGGCGGGCATTCGCGGGAACGGGTTTCCGCGCGCGGCTGGCATCGGGCGCGACGGAAGCGGTGCCGCTCGCCATGTCCGCGCTTGTCCTGGTGTACGGCGGCTGGGACTATCCCGACGCCCTCCTCCGCGTCCTCCAGTACATGGTCTTCGCGGCCCTCCTCGCCCTCCCCTTCCGCGGAAAATGAAAACGCGCGGCACTCCGCGCGTTTCCGAACTTCTTCCTTCTTCACTTCCTACTTCGCGGTGCCTTCCGCGCCGCGTGCGGCGAGGAGCCGCCGCAGCGTGTACGGCAAAATGCCGCCCTCGCGCCAGTAGGCGAGCTCCACCGGCGTGTCGATGCGGTTGGCGACGCGGAAGGACACCTCCGAGCCGTCCGCCTTGCGCGCCGTGACGAGATGCCCGCCGCGGACGGCGGTTTCCCCGCCCTCCGGCGCGATGTCGAAGACTTCGCTGCCGTCGAGTCCGAGGGCCTGCGCGTTTTCGCCCTCCCGGAACGTCAAGGGGAGAATGCCCATCTGCACGAGGTTCGACCGGTGGATGCGCTCGAAGGATTCGGCGATCACGGCCTTGACGCCGAGAAGCATCGGCCCTTTCGCCGCCCAGTCGCGCGAGCTGCCCGCCCCGTACATCTTCCCCGCGAGCACCACCAGCGGAATCCGGTCGGCCCGGTAGGCTTCGGCCGCGTCGAACACCGTCGTTTCCGCCCCGCCCGGCCAGACGCGGGTCCAGCCGCCTTCGCGCGACGCCATGCGGTTTTTCAGGCGGATGTTGGCGAACGTCCCGCGCACCATCACCTCGTGGTTGCCGCGCCGCGAGCCGTAGGAATTGAAGGCCGCCTCCCCCACCCCGTGCGCGCGCAGGTACGCCGCGGCGGGGCTGTCAAGGGCGATCGATCCGGCCGGGGAAATGTGGTCGGTGGTGATGAAGTCGCCGAGCGAGAGCAGCACGCGCGCGCCGCGGAGGGCGTCCTCCGGCGGCGGGACGTCGAGGAACGGGGCTTCGCGGATGTACGTCGAAGCGGCCTCCCACGGGAAGGTCGGCGACTCCGCCGCGGGGATGTCCCGCCACTCGGGCGTGTACGAGTCGAGCGCCGCGTACGCCGCCTCGTAGTCCTCAGGATCGTTCGCCGCGGGCAGGAGCGAGGCGATTTCCCCTTTCGTCGGCCACAGGTCGCGCAGGAACACGTCCTTCCCGTCGCGGTCTTGGCCCACGGGTTCGCGCGCCAGGTCCTTTTGCATCGTCCCCGCGAGCGCGTAGGCGACCACGAGCGGCGGGCTCGCGAGATAGTTCGCCCGCGAAAGCGCGTGGATTCTCCCCTCGAAATTGCGGTTGCCGGAAAGCACCGCGCAGGCGACGAGATTTTTTTCCTTGACGGCTTCTTCGGCGGCGGGCGCGAGCGGGCCGGAGTTTCCGATGCACGTCGCGCAGCCGTAGCCCGCGACGGCGAAGCCGACGGCCTCCAGGTCGCGCAGGAGCCCCGTCTTTTCGAGGTAGCGCGCGACGACGCGGCTGCCCGGGGCAAGCGAGGTCTTGACGTATTTCGGCGGCTTCATCCCGCGCGCCGCGGCCTTCCGCGCCACCAGCCCCGCCGCGAGGAGGAGCGAGGGGTTGGCCGTGTTGGTGCAGCTCGTGATGGAGGCGATGGCGACCGCGCCGTGGCCCATTTCTTCGCCGTCCGCCGTGCGCGCGGTTCGGTCCCGCGCTTCCGCCGCGACGCCGAAGCCGCCTTCCTTGGCGGGTTTGCCGAGCAAACCGCGGAAGGACGCCGCCGCATCGCCCAGGGCGATGAACTCGTGCGGACGGCGGGGCCCGCGATGGCGGGGACGACGCTTGCGAGATCGAACGGAATCACGCGGGTGTACCGCGGGACGGGCGCGCCGTCTTCGCGGAAGAGGCCCTGCTTGCGCGCGTACGCTTCGACCAAGTCGGCGCGTTCGCCGCGGCCCGTCAGGCGCAGGAAGTCGATGGACGCGCGGTCGAGCGGGAAGAAGCCCGTCGTCGCGCCGTATTCCGGCGCCATGTTGCTCACCACCGCGCGGTCGGAAAGCGAGAGGGTCGCGACGCCGGGCCCGAAATACTCGACGAACTGTCCCACCACGTCCGCGCCGCGGAGGAGCTTGGTCAAAGCGAGCGCCAGGTCCGTCGCCGTGGTCCCGGGCGGAAGCTCGCCCGTCAGCTCCACGCCGGTCACCACCGGCGGGAGGAGGGAAATCGGCTGGCCCAGCATCGCCGCCTCCGCTTCGATGCCGCCCACGCCCCAGCCCAGAACGCCGAGGGAGTTGATTTGCGTCGTGTGCGAGTCGGTGCCGACGAGCGTGTCGGGGAAGGCGAGGAGGGAGCCGTCGGGTCGATCGACGGTGCGGACGGCGGAGGCGAGGAACTCGAGGTTCACCTGGTGGCAGATGCCCACCGCGGGCGGAACGATGCGCAGGGACGAGAACGTGTTCCGCCCCCAGCGCAGGAACCGGTAGCGCTCGGCGTTGCGCGCGAATTCCTTTTCGACGTTGCGCGCGAGGGCGTCGGGCGACCCGGCGCAGTCGAGCTGGACGGAGTGGTCGATGACGAGATCCACGGGGACGGAAGGCTCGATGAGCGCGGGGTCGGCGCCGCGGCGCACGCAGGCGCTCCGGAGGGACGCCAGGTCCACCACGCAGGCGACGCCGGTCAAGTCCTGCAAAAGGACGCGCGCGGGGAGGTAGGGAAATTCTTCCGCGGGGTTGCCCTGCGGCTGCCAGCGGGCGAGAGCGGCCACGTGGTCGGGCGAGAAGGCGGGGTGGGACTGGTTGCGGAGGACCGATTCGAGCAGGATGCGCACGACGAAGGGAAGTTCTTCCAGCGGCGCGCCGCGCACGGCGGCGAGCGGGGCAAGCGGAAAGAACGCGATGCGGCGGCCCTTGTGGTCGAAGGAAGCGGGGGAGAAAGCAGTGTCCATGGGGTACCTCGTGGGAAATTCCGGGCGCATCCTAGCGGGTTGCCCCCGCCAACGCAATTTTTGCCAGTGTTTGGCAAAAACGGCGCCGGCGCGTGGATCGTCAGGCCGGCAGCCGCGGGGCCTGGTCCTTCCCGCGGCGGCGGCGGGGGCGGCGGCGCGGCGGGTTTTCTTCCCGGGCGGCCTCGCAGTGCTTGCCGTTGCCCATCAAAATCGCGAGACCCTTCAACTGCGGGATGTTCGAAAGCGCAATCTGCATGGCCGCGGCGATCGGCACCGAAAGCAGCGTCCCCGTCACCCCCCACAGCCACCCCCAGAACACCAGGCTCACCAATATCGTCACCGGCGAAAGGTCCAGCCGGTCGCCGTAGAGCTTCGGCGCGACGACGTTCCCCAGCACGTTCTGGATCACCACCAGCGCCACCAGCGCCTTCGCCGCGAGCGCGAGCCCCGGCCCCTGCACCGCGGCGAGCACCACCGGAGGCACGGTCGAAACGATGCTGCCCAAAGTCGGGATGAAGTTGAGGAGGAAGGCGAGCAACCCCCACGTGAAGGCGAACTCCACCCCCAGCCACGCGAGGACGCCCCACACGGCGAGCCCCGTCACGAGCGAGATGAAGAACAGCGACCCCAGGTACGCGGAAATCTGCACCGAAATCGCGTCCACCACCCGCTGGACCGCCTCCGCGTTCTCCGGGAAGGCCGCGCGCAGCTTGTTGCGCGAGAAGGGGCGGGCGACGAGCATGAAGACGAGGTAGAACACCACGAGCGCGGTCTTGGTCGCGAGCGAGGCGATCCGGTTGGCCGCCGCCGTCACCCACGGGACGATTTTGTCCGTCAGGTCGAGGTCCGAAAGGATGTTGCGCGGCACGTGGAAGCGCTCGCCCCAGGAAACGTAGAGGTCGCGGACGCGCGGGGCGTACGCGGGGGCTTTCCGCGCGAAAGCGTAGATGCGGTTTTCGATGAGGTTGCCCGCGCCGTAGAGGAGGGCGAGGAGCGCCACCACCGTGAGAGCCACCGCGAGGACGTTCGGCAGGCGGAGCCGCTTGTGCAGGAAGGCCGTGACGGGATAGAGCAGGTACGACAGGAACCACGCGACCACGAGCGGGATGACGATGCTCGAGGCGATGGAGAGCAACACGCCGCACACCACCACGCTCAAAAAGAGGAGCAGCAGCGTCTGGAGCGAATAGGCCGGATTCCTTTCCATGTCAAAATCCTCCCGCGAAAAGTCCGAGATACCACGAAACGATGCGCTCGCCCGCCATCATCCAGAGGATGGCCGCCGCGGCGAGGTGCGGGCCGAACGGGATGCGGCTGGCGAGCTTCTTCCCGCCGAAAGCGACGAGGGCGAGGCCCGCCAGCGTGCCGGAGAGACTGGCGAAGAAAACCGTGAAAAGCACCGCCTGCCAGCCGAGGCAGGCACCGACGGCGCCCAGGAGCTTCACATCGCCGAAGCCCATCGCGTCGCGACGGAGGGCGAGGCGGCCCGCGACGGAGACGAGGTAGAGGATCCCGAATCCCATGGCGAGGCCGAAGGCGGAAGCGGCGAGCCCGCGCGACCAGAGGGCCTCGTGGTGGAGGAAGGGGAAGGCGGCGGAGAGGACGGGACCTGCGAGCATCCCGCCCAGGGTCACGCGGTCGGGGAGGATGAAGTGGTCGAAATCGACCCCGGCGGCGAAGACGAGCGCGGCGGTGAAAAACCAGTAGAACGGGAGGAGCGGGGAGAAGCCGCGGAAGGCGAAGAGGAGGAGGAAGAGGCTCCCGGTGGCGAGTTCGCCCAGGAAGTACCGCGGGGAGATGGGCGCGGCGCACCGGCGGCAGCGGCCGCGGAGGGCGAGGTACGAGAGAAGCGGGATGTTGTCGAACCAGCGGATGGGCGTGCCGCACTTCGGGCAGTGCGAACCGGGGGAGACGGTCGATTCGCCCCGGGGGATGCGCCAGATGCAGACGTTGAGGTAGCTTCCGATGCAAAGCCCCGCGGCAAAGATGCCGAAGGAGAGGAGAAAAAGTTCCGCTGGAGAAAGGACGTTCACGAACGCGAATCGTAGCATCCGCGGGAGGGGGTGGGAAACGGAAAGTCGCGGGGGACGTCCCGAAGCGGGGAAAACACCTCACGCAATTGCGTGAGACTTTCTTTCACGGTCGCGACAAATGGGGTCCCCACGGAACCTGTTTCATGGGGCAGAAGCGCGCCCCTCCCCCACGGACACGCGACAAATCCCCCGTCAGGGCGCCGCCCACGCAAGGCGTCGGCTTGCATCGCGGCCGCGACAAGCGCGCAACCACCCAACTTCTCAACTTTTCAACCATTCAACTCCCGGCGCGGGCGCCCGTCGGGCGCCCCGCGCCGGTCAGGGTGCGAGGCGGATTTCCCGCACGACCGGCGGGACGTCCCCGGCGGGGAAGATGACCCAAACGTATTGCGCGGTTCCCGGTACCCCTTCCTGCCAGTGGTCGGCGTCTTCGGATAGCAGGAAGCGGGTTCCTCCGGGGAGGTTTTCGCCGACCACTTCCACGTCTTCGACCTCCCGCGGTTCGGAGAAAGTCAGGACGACCCATGCGCCGTTCGTTGCGTTCGGCTCCCATGCCGTCGTTTCATCCCCGTCCACGACGGCCCCCGCATCCGCGTTTCCGCTCGCCGTCACGGCAATCCAACCTGCATCGAGTGTTGCCGGTCCATCCACTGCTCGCATATCCGATTTCTTCGCCGATGAACGTTTTGCCGTGCTGTAAGAGTAGGACGAGACAACCGTGAATGTCACGTTCGTCACGTTGTCGTTCTCGTTGCTCTCGTTCACCTCATTTTCCGAATCCAAAGTGATGCTTGCCGTGTACGTCCCGGCCTTAGCGGGCGCGGCATAAACAGCAGAATCATCACTAAGACCAAAATAAATATGGGATGTGTTATGCTGCCCTGTTTCCAATTCATCATATTCACTGGTTCCTACAGAGGTCCTTCCATCCACCGTTATGTCACGTTCAATTGTGTGCATTCCTGCTTTGCACCCCCCCGCGTTTTTCCAGGCATACCGGATACATGGAGCTGGCAACTGACCAGCCGTGAATGTCGTCTGCCGCGATGTACTGGTTTCATCCGCCGTCACGAACACCGCCGCAGGCCATCCAGAGGGCTTGTAAAAACAGAGATTGGGCCTGTCCGCTTTCTGGGTCAGCGTGAACACAGCAGTTTTTCCGCCCCCGGATACCGTTATCCTTGCCGTCCGGTTGCTTCCCGTCTTGTTTGCCGCAACGTCGAAATCGACATGGCCGCCGTTCCGAAGCCCGTTCCCCCTGCCCGATGCCGTCCGCAACGTCACCCACGCCGCGTCGCACGACGTCCGCCAGTTCATGTCCGCCGTCACGTAGAACCATGTGGAAAACGAACCGCCTTCATACGTTTTCGACTTCGGTTCGATCTTGAGAACCGGCTCCTTCTTTTGCCCGATGGTGATGGTCCGCGAGATGCCCCCGCCCCGCACGACGAGATGCCCCGTCCTGTCAACGCCATTCGTGTTTTTTGCAACGGTGAAAACGAGGGTGCCGTTCCCCTTGCCCATGGCCGTTCCCGGGGTAATCCAACTCTTGTCGCGGGTGACGGACCAACCTACGTTCGATTTCACCCTCAATTTGCCGCTGGCCGCCTTGAAGGGGAGATTCGTTTGCATCGGCGTCACCGTCAAAAACGGCTTGGCCGCCTGCTTGACGAAAACCTTGACGCTTTTCCCGCCGCCCGAGACCGTGATGGTGCCCGTTCGGGCGTTCGTCGAATTGTTCGCTTTCACGTCGTAGCGGATGTATTCAAGCTGGTGGGCATTCGCACTTCCTTTCCCCGCGACCTTTTTCAAGACAATCCAATCGGCGTTGCGCGAAGCGCTCCATTTCACGTTCGCCCGGACGCCCAGTTCCCCCCAATCCGCCTTGCAGGAATGCGTCTTGTTCGTGGGCGAAACCAGAAGAATCGTGGTTTTCTCCTGGTTGACGAAGATTTTTCTTGCAAGGCCACCGCCCGTCACCGTGACGACACCCTGCCGCGGCGAAGGATCCGGATTCCCCTCCACGGCGATGGAAACGGTCCCGCCGTTCGCGGTCTTGGCCAGCTTGAGCGAAATCCAGTCCACGTTCACGCTGGCGTGCCAGTCCACGTTCGCCGTCACCTTGCTTGTTTTCGTTCCGCCCTTCCAGGAGACCTCGTGATTCGTCGGGCTCACCGTCAATACCGCCACCTTGGGCGGTTGGATGATCTTGCAACGGACTTGCGGATACCGGACGTAGATGTAGCCGAAACGCTGGGCCCACGTGTCCGGGTTTTCGTCCACGTGGAATCCAAGGGGACCGGGGCCGGTCCCGGCTGTTGTCTTCAGGTGAATCCACGGGGTGGTGGGTACCGAGGCTTTCCAAGCGAATCCGGGCGTTGGCGTTATCACGGAAACCCTCAGATCCCGTGCCGAGGAATCCGGCAGTTCGATGGTATCGGGGATGACCGCCAGCACGCCTCTTTGGGCGGGGACCCGGGGCGGACGGGCGACGGTACCGCCTTGCGTGATGGCAAAAGCCGTCTCCAGTCCGCCTCCCTTCAACGTGATGGTCCCCGTCCGCTGGTCTCCCGTGTTCCGGGCAACGCTGTATTTCACGATTCCGTTGCTCGTGCCCGATTTCGTGTCGAGGACAATCCAGTTTTCGCTCGGGCTTGCCGCCCATTTCACGTTCGACTCCACCTGGAACGCGTCGCTGGCGGCCTCATTCCCGTGGGAACGGGCGGAAGGATGCACCGCCAGCTTTTTCTCCGCGGGCGCAACGATCGTTCCGGATCCGCTCCCGGCACCGGAGCCCGACCCGGTCCCCGCCGCCGCCTTTCCCGCCTGCGTCAGGGTGAACACGCCCGCCAATCCGCCGCCGTACACCGTGACGGTCCCCGTCCTGCCGTCGGTTGAAGGATTGGCCGCCATCGTGTACGCCACCCGTCCGTTTCCGCTTCCCGAAGAGGGGTTCACGTCAATCCAGTCGTCGCTCACGGCGACCTCCCATGCCACGTTTGCCTCGACCCAAAACGCCTCGTTGGATGCCGCCGCTGCTCCCGCCGTCCGGTTCGTCGGCGAGAGCGCAAGATACGGAGGCTCGTCGGCCTTCCCTTTCTGTTCGAGAATCAATTCGGCCTTGAGGGTTCCTCCCGCAACCGTCACCGTGCCCGTCCGGGCGTGGTTGTCCGTGTTTGCCGCCACTTGGTACGTCAGCATTCCGAACCCCGAGCCGTTTGTCCCCGAAAGCGAAATCCAGTCGTTCGTCGTCGTGGCCGTCCACGGGAGGTCCGACATCACGAGCGCCGTTTCGTTGGTCACCGCCTCGGCGCTGTAGGTCACGTTGGCCGGGTCGATTTGCAGGAAGTGCCCGACCGTCGGCGGGACGGCATTGGGGTCGCTGCCGTCCTTGCCCTTCTGTTCAACCCGGAAGGAAGCCGTCTTTCCCCCGCCGGTCACGGCAATGGTCGCGGCACGCCCCGCCCCCTTGTTTTCGGCGAGTTCGTAAACGATAGTGGCGTTTCCCTTGCCGGAAGCCGTTTTGAGCTTGAGCCAGCCCGCGGAGGATTTCGCCTTCCAGGACACCGTTGCCGTCACGCCCAGCTTCTGCCCCGTTGCCGCGTTTTTCGAAAAAACTTTCTTCGATGCGGAAAGCTTGAGCGTCCGCGCCTGTTGCGTCACGGTGAAGAGGAGCGCTTTCCCCCCGGCGCTGACGATGATTCTCCCCGTGCGGGCGTTTCCGGTGTTGGCGGCAACGTCATAGACGAGTTTCCCGTCTCCCGCCCGGCCGTTTTTCGTCCGCACCGAAAGCCACCCCGCATCCGCCGCGGCGGTCCAGTCCGTCTTGGTCGACACCGGCACCGACAGGCCCTTTGCCGCCAAAGGCCCCACGGATTGCGACGCCGTTCCCAGTTTCAGGGGGAGATATTCCCAATGCGCGTGCAATTCCCGCGTTGTCGTCCCTTCCGCGATGTCCATCGGCGAGACCCATTCCCCGCCGTCGGCCGCCGTGTACCACCCCAGGAAGGTGTGCCACGGCCATTCCGGAGTCGGGAACGTGCCGTACACATGGCCCGCCCGGAACACCTTTTCGGAAACGGCGCACGAGCCCCCGTTCGCGTCGAAGCGGACCGGTTGCCCCTTCTCCCAGATGGCGTAGAGGGTCACGATCTTTCCGTTCGTGCGCAAGTTCTTGACCGTCGCCGCATCCGCATACGCGACCGTTCCGTTTTTCGCCGTCGCCCATCCGAGAAAGACCCATCCCTGCCGCGAGAAGGCGTTTCTGGCGAGTTTCGCGGCCTTCCCGTACGCCATCCGTTGCGCGGCCATCTTGCCCTTGCCTCCGTTGGCGTTGAAGGCAACCGTGTAGGCCGGACGCGCCCACCTCGCGAAGAGCGTCACGGTCTTGCCGTCGCTCCTCAAGTTCTTCACGCTCGCCCGGTTGGCGTATTCCACCTTCCCCGTCCTGCTCTTCGCCCACCCGGCGAACGTGAAGCCCGCCCGCTTGAAGGCGTTTTTGCGGAGGCGCGCGGTCTTGCCGTAGGCAATCGTCTGGGCCGCCATTTTGCCGCTGCCGCCGTTGGCGTTGAACTTGACGGTGTAGGGAATCGCCTGCCAATGCGCGTGGAAAATGCGGTCTTTCACGATCTTGGTGTTCGCATCGACTTTGCTTCCCCCGCTTGCGGCGGTGTACCAGCCTAGGAACTTGTATCCCGTGCGCTTGGGCGTCGGCAACACGCCCACTTTTTCCCCGTACGACATTGTTTTGCCGGCCGGACTCACCGTCCCCCCGTTCGCGTTGAACGACACGTGAACGACGTACACGACCTTGCAACCATCCGGCACGATGTCCTCCAGCATCGCCGTTCCATACCACTCTTTCGGCACATACAACGTCTTCAGTCCGATTCCGAAAGGTCCAAACCGAATGGTGTTTCCACTGCTTTCACTGCCAGAGCGGACACCGCTACTGGTGGCAAGGGAGGAGACGACACCAACCTTCAGACGAGCTAAATTCGTTACGCTGATTGGAAGTGTCAGCTCCGTCAGTCTGGGACACTCCACGAAGGCCTCAAGCTCGATATCCGTCACTCCATCTGGAATTGTCACGTTCGTCAAATTGCTGCACCCGTAAAACGACTGTTTTCCGATGCGTTTCACGCTGGAAGGAATCGCATATGCTCCGTTTTTTCCGCATGGGTATCGGACCAGCGTCTTTTTGTCCTTGGAAAATAGAACGCCATCCTCGCTGGCGTAGTTTGCATTTTTCGAGGAAATCCCGATATTTTCCAGTCCATGGCAACCGTCAAACGCAGAAGGGTTAATGCTTGTTGCACCGGACCCTATCGTTACTTTTTGCAACCCACTGCAATCGTGAAATGTATATTGCCCGATATTCGTCACGCTGTTTGGAATCGCCAAGCTCCTCAACCCGATGCATTCATTGAAGGCGGATTCTCCGATACTTCGCACGCTATCCGGAATCGTCATGCTTTTCAGCCCGGTGCAGAAAGAAAATGCGGCACTCCCAATGTAGGTCACACTATTGGGAATCGTCACGTTCGTCAAACCGTTGCACAGAGCAAACGTGCCACTCCCAATGTTCACCACGCTGTTCGGAATCGTTATTTTTCTTAAACCTTTACATCCATTAAATGCACCATCACCGATACTTCTGATGCTGTTCGGAATCGTTATTTGCGTTAAATACTCGCACTCGTAAAACGCATGACTCCCGATACCCTTCACGCTGTTCGGAATCGTTATTTGCGTTAAATTATTGCATTTACTAAAGGCATAGGTTCCGATGTTTGTTACGCTGTTGGGAATAGTCACGCTCTTCAGGCCGCCACATCTGTAAAACGCATAATCCCCGATTTCCGTCACCGGATACCCGCCCAATTTGGAGGGGATTGAAATAGTCCCGGTACACCAAGACGGAACGGCAGGGGTATAACCATAATCACCATCGATCGAGGCTTTGCCACCGGAGACGGTATAGGTCCATGTCACCCCGTTGACTGTCGCCGTTTCCGCCAGCGATTCCGGCGCTCCCAAGAAGGCCATGATACAAAACCAAACCAATACTCCCGCGAAATTCGCCAGCGTGTTGCTTCTCTTCATGGTGGTTGGCTCCTTGTCCCCGGGGTGGGAGGAGAGGCCTTGGGGACAAAAGAGAAGCCTCTCCGCTGACTCTTACGTGAGGCTCTGGACGGCCCGACAAGAAAATCAAGGTAGAGGCACGCCGAACGGCGTTCCTCGCAACCTTTCGTTCCTATCGAAATGGTCCAGATTTCACGTAAACGAAAGACTTGCGAATGCAAATCAGTTGGATTGTCGTCCCGCCTTCCGGGTTTCCCCGTCCGGCAAGACGAAACCATTCTGCCCGTTTCCCCTCTCCCCCGCAATGCCCAAAATTCCCGCTTTTGGGGATTGTCACTTGCCAAAGTAAATGCTCCTACCTTGGGAGCAATGAGTCGGACAAAGGGGATGCAAGGCGTTGGGAGCGACGAGTGGTGCTGAGCCGCACCGGGAGGGGACGAAGGCGGAGGTGGACGATGGGGAGGGGAAAGC
>JAFSUH010000246.1 GCA_017445365.1 Kiritimatiellia bacterium
CCCTCCCACTCCCCGTCCGCTCCGCGGGCGCCCCGCAAACTTTTCAACTTTTCAACCTTTCAACTTTTCACCCGCGCCGAAGGCGCGCGCGCCGCGCGTTTTCCGTTGCCTCCCGCCGCGCCTTCTGCTAGACGGGAACTTGCAACAGGAACACCCTCGAACCAAAGGCTTCCCATGAAACTCCCCATCCCCACGATTCTCCTTGCGCTCTCCCTCTTGTCCACCGCTTTCGCCGCCGACTACGCCTACGTCGCCGACATCCGCACCTCCCTTCCGGAGGAGGGAATCTTCAGCCTGCCGTTCGACGAAAATCTCGAAATCCACAAGCCGTTCGATGCCACCGTCCGACGGCCCGAGGTGCTCGACTCCGACGGAAACCCCGTCAAGCATTTCGAGAGCGGCATCGGCCTTTCGCTGGACTTGCGGGATTTCGCCCGTGAAGGGGAAACCGTGTCCTTCCAGCTGGATTGGCAGGAACGGAAACCCACCGGATGGTACGCATTCCCGCCGGAGGATCCACGGGGCACGGTCGATCGCAACGATCCCAATGTCGTTATCTGCGACGGAGGAGCCTTGCCCTTCGCAATGGACAAAAACCACCCATGGAATCCGGCAATCGCTTTGAAGCGGCTTCCGGTGTTTTGGGAGCGCCGCAGCACCGGGGCATTCACCGGCAAGCTCGGCGAATGGATTGAACTGGCCGAACCCGGCGGGGAGGCCGAGGCCTCCGGCATCCCCGCCCTGCGCATCCGCAAAGCCGATCGCCGCCCCCCCCGCGGGGGAGGCGTCTGGATCAAGTCCAATCCGGACCAGGAGATGCCCAAGAAGGCCAAGGCAACCATCATCGAGTACGGCATCTACGGCAACCTCCAGGAGACCGGGATTTCGGAAGAAGATGGCGCCCGCACCCACATGATCATTGACCAGAAACACCTGGTGACGACCGACCGGATTCCCCGCACGGACGGCACGGCCTTCGGCTACCGCTTCCGTCCGGAAGGCTACTTCGCGGAAAACCGGATTACCTTCGTGACCCGTTGCCCCGACATCCTGGGCATCGACGGCACCCGCGAAGTGCGCGTCGACCTGACCATCCAAGAGACCATCGTGAATCCCATCATCGGCTGGCTCGTCGAACCCGAAGACTCCCCCGGAACGTACGTTTTCCAGATTTGGGCCGATGGCCGCCTTCTCTGCGAAAAATCGTTCTTCCTCGAATAAGAAAAACCCGCCTCCATCCCGCTTTCCCTTGCACGGGAACGCGGCAGGATGCCGCATCTCCCAGCCTGGGGGATGCGACTTCCAGCCGCGTTCCAGCCACGACCCGCCCGCTCCGCGGGCGCACCACCCTGAAGGGTTGAAAGGGGGACCCGCAAACTCGTCACTCGTCACGGTGTCCGGAACATCGACTACAGCAAATCGGCGTGGTTTTGGGATTGATGGAAGAAGCGGACGACAAACACGATGTCCGCTTCGGCAACGTAACGGTACACGAAGAGGTAGTTCCGCACCAGCACCTTGCGGTAGCCGAGGGCCGCCAGGCGCGGATGGGCGCAAAGCGGCGAGGACGCGGGATGCTCCTGGATGCGCAGATAGGCCGCCGCCACGGCATCCGCCAACGCAACCGCGGCGGCGG
>JAFSUH010000247.1 GCA_017445365.1 Kiritimatiellia bacterium
CCCCCGGCGGCGTGCCCGAGGCGATCCGCACGCCCGCCGAAGCCCCGTGCGTGCTGTGCGCCGCCCTGCTCGAACCGGGCGAGGGGCCGGTGCGCGCGAAACAGCTTTCGGCCATCGCCGCCTGCGACGCGGGCTACCCCGCGCGCGCCCTGCATTGGGAAAAGCGCCTGCTCGCCCTGCCGCCGGGGAAGTGCCGCCGCGCGTGGTGCGAAATCGCGCTGACCGCGCTCAAGCCGCGCCCCGAGGAGGAGCGCCGCGAGCTGGCGGATCTGCTGCGCGTCCTCATCGAGGCGGACGGGCGGCTGACCGCCTTCGAGTGCGCGCTGGAGAGATTGTTCCGCAACCGCCTGCTCCCGCCCCCGCCGGAACCGGAGCGGCCCGCCGCCGCGCTCGCGGACGAAGCGCGGGACGTGCTCTTCCTCCTCGCGCACTACGGCGCGGCCGGGAGCGGAGAGCGCATCGCGGCGTACCGGAAGGGCGTCGCCGCCCTGCCGTCGTCGTTCGCGCTGGCGGGGACGGACGCGCCGGCCGCTCCGCGCGCGGAGGCCTTCGGCCCGGCGCTGGACCGCCAGCGGTCGTTGCGGCCCGCGGAGAAGAAGGCGTTCCTCGACGCCTGCCGCGCGACGGTGGCGGCCGACGGGAAGACGACCTCCGGCGAAGACCACGTGCTCGCCGCCATCGCCGACACGCTTGGCGCCCCGGGGGCCGTGTGGCGCGGCGGCGGCTCCGCCGCCGCCGGGAAGTAAGAAGTAAAGAAGCAAGAAGTAAGAAGTGCGGACGCGCGGCTGACCCCGGGAAGCAAGTTCCCCGGGGACCCCGAACTTCGCCGCGCTGTTTTGAGATTTGCCAATGTTTGGCAAAATTGCATGAAATTTGCCAAACATTGGCAAAATGTGTTTCGGATGGCAGGAGGAGGGAAAAGCTGGCAGGATGCAAACAGGGAAACCGGCAAACAGGGATGGCGGACGGCGGTGCTGGCAATTGCGTGCGCGTGTGCATGCGGCGGATGTTTTTTGGACAGGTTTTTCCTCGAACAACATCCGATGTGCTATCCCGACTGGAATGAACGGTACGGGGGGCCGGATTTCCGCGGGGGAGACCGCTTCGAACTCCTTCAAAACATGAATTTGTGGAACAGCATGGACAAGGACAAATTCGATGACATGGGGGAACACTCGGGAAATGGGGGTAACCGATCTTGATCCACCGAACGGGTATCCTGTGGTTCGCGTCGTTCCTGCAGGAGAAATCATGGAAATCACAGCCATCAAAAGGGAGCCTTGGCAAAACACGTTGCTGGTTTGTTGTCGATTGGAAGGTGGCGAAAAATGGGTAATTGATTTCTCTTTTGACACTTACAAGGGAGAGGGACGTTACACTTGCAATCGGGAAACATACAGAAGGGTGTCGGAAGGGCCGGAAACCCCGTCGAATCGGGATTCCTCCAAAGTCGTTCCTTCTCCAAAAGCCATCGAACAAGCGGACAAGCACTGGGAAGAAATGCGTCTTTTGGAAGCTTCCTTGACAAAGGCGCTTGAGGAATTCCACCGAACCAACGGAGCCTGTTCGCCCACGAACAAACAGGTCCCGTCTCCATGACGGACCCGGCTACCGACCCCGAAGCTCCTTGATTCCCGGCAACCCCGCCTTCAAAATCCCAATCCTGGCCATCCTGCAAATCCTGTCGGAAAATCTCTCTGTGTCTCCTGCGTCTCTGCGGGAGATTTTCTTTGTTTGCATGGCGCGGCGGGGATGGGGTCCCCGCGAAGCTTTGCTCCGTGGGGTTTCGCCGAACCGGACGCAATGCCGATCGGGCTTGCCCGGGCCATCGCAAAGCAGCGCGGCAAGATGCCGCACCTCCGAAACCGGCGCTTTGCGCCACACCCGCACTTCGCACTTCTTTGCTTCTTACTTCGCGGCCGGAACGGCGGCGCCGCCGCGCTCCGGCACCGCCGCCGCGAGAGAGGCGAGGAACGCCTTCGGGTCCGCCAGCCGCGCCTTGCTCCACACCTCCGCCGCCCCCGCTTCCGCCGCCGCGCGCTTCGTCGCCTCGTCGTCCTTGTACGTCAGAAGCACCACCTTCGCCGCGCCCCCCGCTTCCCGGTACGCCCGGCAGAAGGCAATCCCGTCCATCCGCGGCATGTCCACGTCGCTCACCACCAGGTCCCACGTCCCCGCCAGCGCTTCCGCCAGCGCGTGCCGCCCGTCGCGCGCTTCCCCCACCGCGCAGCCCGCCGCCGTCAGGAGCGCCGCCAAGGTCGCCCGCACCGTCCCCGAGTCGTCGGCGATCAGGATGCGCCGCTTGTCCGCGTCCGCCGCCGGGGCCGCGCGCTCCCGCGTCGCCGCTTCCGCGAGTTCCCGCGCCGAAAGCACCAGCGCCACCTCCCCGTCCGGCAGCACCGTCGTCCCCGCGATGCCTTCCCGCTTGGGCAGGCCCGGCGGCAAGGGCCGGATGTACAGCTCCATCTCCCCCTCCACCGCGTCGACGGCAAGCGCGAGCCCGCCGCCGAGCAGGACCGCCCGCGCCCCGTCCCCGGCGCCGACCGGCTCCGCGTCCGCCGCCCCTTCCTCCGCCGGCGGCGCGAACAGCACCCCGTCCGCGCGGACGAGGCGGGTCTCCCCGCCGTCCTCCCCGCGCAGCGCGCCCGCGCCCAGCGGCCGCACGCCGGAAATCTGCGCGAGCGGAAAGACGAACCGCACGCCGCGCACGCGCGCCACCAGCCCCCGCTGGATGGCGAGCGACAGGGGCACCGTCATGTCCACCGCAAGCCCCTTGCCCGCGGCGCTGCGCGCGGAGACCTCGCCGCCCAATTCGCGCAACGTCGTCATCACCAGGTCCAGCCCCACCCCGCGGCCGGAAAGCTCGCGCACGCTCTTTTCCGTCGTGAACCGCGGCAGGAACACCAGGCTCGCGAGTTCCGCCTCGCTCAGCGCTTCGGCCATCCGCGGGGCGACGCGGCCCGTCGCGACCGCCGTCGCGCGGATGGCGCCGTAATCGAGCCCGCGGCCGTCGTCGCGGAACGAAAGCACCAAGGTGTCGGCCTTCGCGTCGGCGGAAATGCGCACGGTCCCTTCCGCCGGCTTCCCGGCGGCGCGGCGCTCCTCCGGCGATTCGATGCCGTGCACGCACGCGTTGCGCAGGAGGTGGTTCAGGGGCGACTCCAGCGCGGAGAGGATTTCGCGGTCCACCAGCACCGTCTCGCCGGAAAAGACGAGGCGGACGCGCTTGCCGAGGCTGCGGGCGAGGTCGCGCGCCGCGCGCGGCAGGGTGGAGAGCAGGTCGGAGAGCGGCCGCATGCGCAATCCCAGGGCCCCGTCGTACAGCCGCCCCGCGACCTCCTGCGCCCGCCGCGCGTGGGCGGAGAAGGCGTTTTCGAGGGCGCGCGCCCCCTGGGCGAGTTCGCGGGCGGTCGCGGCGCGGGCGGAATCGCCCCCGTCGGCGAGGCGGCGGGCGAAC
>JAFSUH010000022.1 GCA_017445365.1 Kiritimatiellia bacterium
GCGGGGATGGGGTCCCCGCGAAGCTTTGCTTTGCGGGGCTTCGCCGCACCTCCGAAAGTGTGTCTCTGTGTGAGTTTTCTTTGTGTTCCTTGCGTCCTTTGCGGCCTGAAGTTTTCAATGCCCGCGAAGCGGGTTCAATGGCTTTCAATGTTTCGACCCTTTGGGGACCTTGCGGACTTCGCGCAAGGCCGGACGGCGGCCGAATAAGAACTTGCGCCGCGGAGCGGTTTGTCGCAAAAGAAGCGCCGCTTCCGAAAGGCAGGAAACCATGATCCTCAACTACGCAACCCTGTTCGTCTATTTCGCCGTGCTCGTCGGCATCGGCCTCTACTGCCGCCGCCACGCCACCGACGTCAACGGCTTCGTCCTCGGCGGCCGCGCCGTGGGCGCGTGGCTGACCGCCTTCGCCTACGGGACGAGCTACTTTTCCGCCGTCGTCTTCGTCGGCTACGCCGGGCAGTTCGGCTGGCGGTACGGCATCGCCGCGACGTGGGCGGGCATCGGAAACGCGCTCATCGGCTCCCTCCTCGCCTGGGCCGTCCTCGGCCGGCGGACGCGCATCATGACCCAGCACCTCGACAGCGCCACCATGCCGCAGTTCTTCCTCAAGCGCTTCGAGAGCAGGTCGCTGCAGCTGGCGGCGGCGCTCATCATCTTCGTTTTCATGATTCCCTACACCGCCTCGCTCTACAACGGACTCTCCCGCCTCTTCGGGATGGCCTTCCCCGGCATGAGCTACACGTGGTGCATCGTCCTCATGGCCGTCCTGACGGCGGTGTACGTCATCGCGGGCGGCTACATGGCGACGGCCATCAACGATTTCCTCCAGGGCATCGTCATGCTCTTCGGGATCGCCGCGGTCATCGTCGCGGTCGTCCGCGCGCAGGGGGGCCTCATGGCCGCGATGGACGGGCTTTCGCGCATCGCGGGCCCGGAAACCGTCGCGGGGCGGGGGCCGACGCCGGGCGTGTTCACCTCGTTCCTCGGACCCGACCCGCTGAACCTCCTCTTCGTCGTCATCCTGACCTCGCTGGGCACCTGGGGCCTCCCGCAGATGGTCCAGAAGTTCTACGCCATCCGCAACGAGGGCGCCATCGTCAAGGGCACAGTCATCTCGACCCTCTTCGCCTTCGTCGTCGCGGGCGGGAGCTACTTCCTCGGCGGCTTCGGGCGGCTGTTCTCCCCGCAACTCGCCGTGACGGCGGCGGGCGTGCCCGCGGACGGGTTCGACGCGATCGTCCCCAAGATGCTCGAAAGCCTCTCGCCGGTGCTGATCGCCCTCGTGGTGATCCTCGTTTTGAGCGCCTCGATGTCCACGCTTTCCTCTCTGGTGATCACCTCGTCCTCGACGCTGACGATCGACTTCATCAACGGGACGCTCGTCAAGAAGATGAAGGACCGCTCGCAGGTGCTCTGCATGCGGCTTCTCATCGTCGTTTTCATCGCGGCGAGCGCGGTGCTCGCGGTCGTGCAGTACGGAAGCACCAGCCCCATCGCCTTCATCGCGCAGATGATGGGCGTTTCGTGGGGCGCGATGGCGGGTGCGTTCCTCGCCCCCTTCCTGTACGCGCTCTACTCGAAACGGACCACCGCCGCGGCGTGCTGGTGCTGCTTCGTCTTCGCCCTGGCGCTGACGCTTTCGGGCGTGTTCCTCCGCCCGTGCATGCCGCCGCTCCTCCAATCTCCCATCAACACGGGCGCCATCGCGATGCTGGCGGGGCTGGTGATCGTCCCGGTCGTGAGCTGGTTCACGAAGAAGCCGCCGGAAGCGATGGTGGAAGACGCCTTCGCCTGCTACTACGCGCCCTCGCAGGTCCCGCAGAAGACCGCCTTGAGCAGTCTCTAGTCCCGCCCCGGCCGCAAGCCGCGCTTCCGCCCGTTTTGCCAATGTCCGGCAAAAACGGGCGGAATTTGCCAAGGATCGGCAAAACGCCGTTGCGCGACGGCGGGGCGGGCTCAGGCGTCGAGGAGGGCGCGGAGGCAGTCGCGGATTTCCTTCGCTTCCGGCGTGTCCGCGCGCAGCAGTTCCGACAATCGCGCGAGCCGCGCCCGCTGTTCCGGCGCGTTGGGCCGCGGAATCACCGCGAGCAGTTCCTCCGCCTTCTCGCGGAAGCAGACCGAACTCCATTCCTCCGCCGGGCCCAGCACGTCGAAGCCCGCCATCGCAAGCCCCTGCTCTTCGGGGTCGAGCGCGAGGAATCCCGCCACCTGCCGCGTGGCCGCCGTCTCCCGCGCGAAGCGCAGGCTCCCCTTGCCCACCCCCAGCACCACCGCCCGCCGCCGGTTGCGCGCGGTCTTCCCGTCGCCGATGCGCGGGGCGTTCCGGGCCGCTTCCCGGGCGTCGCTCCGCTCGCGCGAGATGCGGCGCAGGAAGCGGACGGCGAGCATCCCCCAGAAGCCCAGCACGAGCGAGAGGACGATGACCGCGTACGACACGGCGATGGGCGCGCGGACAGGCTGGTACGGGATGGCGGCGGGCAGCCCCGCCACCTGGACGTGCCGCCAGAGGCACAGCACCGCCACCGCCGTCGCGAGCCCCGCCGTCTGCCGCGGGAGGTCGAAAAGCCCGAAATAGCGCCAGGGCACGCGGTACGCCCCCCACGCCGCGAAGGAAAGGAGCGCCAGCGGGACCATCGTCCGCGCGTGCCGCCAGAACACCGCGGATTCCTTCGTCCCGTGGAAGCGGAAGTCGAGGCGGAGGAGGTAGGCGACGTAGAGCGCGGCGACGAGGATCGCCGCGTCCACGCAGACGTGGAAGGCGACGATGCGCGCGCGCAACAGCCACGAAATCGGCCGCGCGCGCGCCGCGGAGGAGAACTTCCCGCCTTCGCGCGCGGGCTTCGCCGGGACCGCGATGCCGCCGCCGTCCGCCTCCACGCCGCGCCGCGAGACCACGAGGAGGAAGGTTTTCGCGAGGATGCGGATGTCAAGCCAGATCGAACGGTTCTGCACGTACCAGAGGTCGAAGGCGATCCGCTCGTCCCAGCCGATGGAGTTGCGCCCGTGGATCTGCGCCCAGCCGGTGACGCCGGGCATCACGTCGTGGCGGTGGAAGGCGTCCTCGGTGTAGAGCTTGCGGTTGGCCGCGTCGAGCGGGCGCGGACCCACCAGCGCCATGTCGCCCTTGAGGACGTTCCAGAGCTGCGGGATCTCGTCGAGCGAGGTGGAGCGGAGGAACCGGCCGACGCGGGTGAGCCGCTTCGCGTCGCTCAACCGCTTCCCCGACGCGTCCGCGGCCTCGCGCATCGTGCGGAACTTGACGAGGTCGAACTCGCGGCCCTTCCAGCCGATGCGCCGCTGGCGGAAGAAGACGCCGGGCCCGAGGTCCCAGCGGACGAGCGCCGCGACGATCGCGACGACCGGCGAAAGCAGGAGCAGCGCCACGAAAGCGACCGCGGTGTCGAAGAGGCGTTTCACGGGTTCGCGGGGGCGGCGGGTTTCGCGGCGGGTTTCGCGGGCGGCGCCTTTTTCGGCGGCTTCGGGAACTCGCGGTCCATGAATTCGCGGTACGCCGGCAGCACCTCCGCGGCCGGCCCCTGGCGCACGACGCGGCCTTCGTCGAGCCAGAGGATGCCGCCGCACAGCTCCTCCACCGTGCGCAGGTCGTGCGAGACGACGATGACGGTGCGGTGCTCGTCGGCGATGAGTTCGCGCATGCGCGCGTAGCTCTTCCGCTTGAACTGCGCGTCGCCGACGGAGAGGACTTCGTCGATGAGCATGATGTCGCTTTCGAGCATCGCGGTGATGGCGAAGGCGAGCTTCGAGTACATGCCGCTCGAATACGTCCGGACGGGCTTGTCGAGGAAGGCGCCGAGTTCCGAAAAATCGGCGATGGCCTCCTCCTTCGCGGCGATGGCGGCCTCGTCGTAGCCGAGCAGCAGCCCCGAAAGGTAGATGTTCTCCCGGCCGCTCAGCCGGCGGTTGAAGCCGACCCCGATGGAAAGGAGCGAGACCGTGTGCCCGAAAAGGTCGATGGTGCCCCCGTCCGGCGAGAAGATGCCCGCGATGGCGCGCAGGAGGGTCGACTTGCCCGCGCCGTTGCGCCCGACGATGCCGAGGATTTCGCCTTCGGGCACCTCGAAGGAGACGTGCTTGACCGCTTCGTAGATCGCGATGCGCTGGCCGAACCGCATCCACGAGGCGCGGAGGGAGGTGCGCTGCAGGCCGCGGTAGGAAATCGAGAGGTCTTCGACGCGTATGGCAAGGGGACGGCTCATCGGGTCAGATCGTCTTCGCGTAGGTGTTTTCGTTGCGGTGGATGAGCCAGACGCCCGCCGCGCAGAGCGCCATGCCCAGCACGGTCCACCAGACGAGGCCCTGCCAGCTGGGGAAGTGGGTGGCGACCGGGTCGAAGAAGAGGGCCTTGCGCGCCTCGTCGATGCAGAAGGCGGCGGGGTTGACGCGCAGCAGCCAGAAGCGGACGCGCGGGAGGGAAGCCATGCGCGTGTGGATGTTGTAGAAGACGCCGGAGAGGAAGAAGAGCATGCGCATGCCGATGCGCACGAGGTTGGCCATGTCGGAGAAGAGGACGCCGAAGTGCATGAGGATCAGGCCGATGCCGAAGGAGACGAGGTAGAGGATGGCGACGGCGGCCGCGAGGAGGGGGGCGTAGGGCGAGAGGGGGACGTGCTGGCAGGCCATCAGGCCGAAGGTGAGGAGGAGGGAAATGCCCAGCTTGAAGAGGTTGACCAGGGAGCGGGAGAAGAGGAGGACGTACTTGGGCAGGTACACCTTGGTGACGAGATCGCGGTTGCTGGCGATGAGGGTGACCGAGCCGGAGACGGTGCGGTTGAAGTACTCCCAGAGGGAGAGGCCGACGAAGATGAAGCTCGCGAAGTGCGGCTCGCCCGCCTTGAAGAGGGTGCCGAAGACGAACCAGTACACGAACAGGAAGCAGAGCGGCTCGATGACCCACCACAGCCAGTTGAGGTAGGAACCGGCGACCTCGCCGAGGAGTTCCGCGCGGGCGGAGCGGATGGCGTACCGGCGGTATTTCCAGAGGTTGGCGAAAAAGCGGGACATCGCGGTCCACCGTAGCACGCCGGCGCCCCGCGCCGCAAGCGCGGCGGCGCGGCAACCCGCGGGGCGGACGCATTTTGCCAATGTTCGGCAAAACCGGGCCGAATTTGCCGAACATTGGCAAATCCATCCGCCGCGCGCGGGAAACATTTTGCCAAACATCGGCAAAAACGGCCGGAATTTGCCAAGCATCGGCAAAACCGCTACAGTCGCGGCTTCCTTCGGAGAAACACCATGGCCGGCGAATACATCTTCACCCTCGAACACCTCTCCCGCGTCCGCGGGAACAAGACCATCCTCGACGACATCACCCTCGCCTTCTTCTTCGGCGCGAAAATCGGCGTCATCGGCGGCAACGGCGCGGGCAAGTCCTCGCTCCTGAAGGTCATCGCCGGCGTCGACCGCGACGTCGACGGGAGCGTCTACGTCGCGCCGGGCCTCCGCATCGGGTACCTCCCCCAGGAGCCCGTTCTCGACCCCGCCAAGACCGTCTCCGAGGTCGTCGCCGAAGGCGTCGCCGACGCGCAGGCCGTCCTCGATCGCTACGACGCGGTCTGCGACCGCTTGGGCGAGGACATCTCCGAAGAGGAATCCAACCGCCTCGGCGACGAAATGGACCGCCTCCAGCGCGAAATCGATTCCCGCGACCTCTGGAGCCTCGAAAGTCAGCTCGAGCGCGCCCGCGACGCCCTGCGCCTGCCCGACGGCGACGCGAAAACCGCGAACCTCTCCGGCGGCGAAAAGCGCCGCGTCGCCCTCTGCCGCCTGCTGCTCTCCAACCCCGACGCCCTTCTTTTGGACGAGCCGACGAACCACCTCGACGCCGAAACCGTCGCGTGGCTCGAAACGTACCTCGAAAAATTCCCCGGCACGCTCGTCGTCGTCACCCACGACCGGTATTTCCTCAACGACGTCACCGAGTGGATCCTCGAGATGGACAACGGCCGGGCGATTCCCTGGAAGGGCAACTACGCCGCGTGGCTGGAGCAGAAGCAGGCCATCGCGCGCGCCGCCCGCCGCGAGGAACAGGCCCGCGAGAAGATGCTCGCCCGCGAGCTCGAATGGATCCGCCTCAACCCCTCCGGCCGCATGAGCAAATCGCGCGCGCGCCTCGCCCGCTACGAGGAGCTCGCGAAACAGAGTTTCGACACGCGCGAGGAAACGCTCGAAATCAAGATTCCCAGCGGCGAGCGGTTGGGCGAAAAGGTCGTCCGCGCGAAGGATTTGCGCAAAACCTTCGGAAACCGCGTGATTTTCGAGAACGTGTCCTTCGACCTTCCCCGCGGCGGCATCGTGGGGGTGATCGGCCCGAACGGCGCGGGGAAGAGCACGCTTCTCAAGATGATCGCGGGGCGGGAAACGCCGGACGCCGGGACGCTCGAAATCGGGGAGACCGTCCGCGTGAGCTACGTCGACCAGCTGCGCGAGGCGCTCGACGCCGACAAGACCGTGTACGAGGAAATCGGGGGCGGCAAGGAAACCATCGAAGTCGGCGGCAAGGAGATGAACGCGCGCGCCTACTGCACGCGCTTCAATTTCCGCGGCACCGAGCAGCAGAAGAGGGTGGGGGACCTCTCCGGCGGCGAGCGCAACCGCGTGCATTTGGCGAAGCTCTTGAAGAGCGGCGGGAACCTCCTCCTTTTGGACGAGCCGACGAACGACCTGGACGTGACGACCCTGCGCGCGCTCGAAGAGGCGTTGCAGGGCTTCGGCGGCTGCGCGGTGGTGGTCAGCCACGACCGCTGGTTCCTCGACCGCATCGCGACGCACATCCTCGCCTTCGAAGACGACGGCAGCGTCCTCTGGCACGAGGGGAATTTCGAAAGCTTCCGGGAAATGCGCCGGAAGAAGCTCGGCCCCGCCGCCGACCAGCCCCGCCGCCTCAAGTTCCGCCCGATCTGACGGCGGCGCGGGAGGCTCGCTTTTTCGTCGCGTTCCGGCGGAAGGCGGGATAAGATGCGGAAAAACTCCAAGCGAAAGGCTTTCCCCATGCGTTCTTCCCGCCGCCAACGCGGTTTCTCACTCGTCGAACTCCTCGTCGTCATCGCCGTCCTCGGCATCCTCGCGGGCATCCTCCTGCCCGCGGCCACCGGTGCCATCCAGAAGGCCCGCGTCTCGCAGGCCCGCAGCGACCTCGACGCCATCGTCTCCGCCGTCAAGGCGTTCTACGGCGAATACGGCCGGATGCCCGTCTCCGCGGGCAACGGCAAGGGCGATTTTTCCTCCGCCGACAAGACCGAAGTGCTCGAGGCCCTCAAGGCGGACACGTCGGCGGGCAAGAAGGTCAACACGAAGGAAATCCCCTTCCTCGACGTGCGCATCGGCACCGACCCGTGGGGGAACGCCTACGTCATCCTCCTCGACTGCGACTTCGACGACACCATCGCCAAGGCGACGGACGCGACGATGCTGTCGGCCGACCTGAAGGTCAAGGTCGCCGCGTATTCCAAGGGCAGGAACGGCAAGGCCGACGGGCATGCCGCGAAGAAGTCCGACGACATCACCACCTGGTAGGAGGAGCGGGACATGAAACGCGACGGATTCACCTTGGTCGAACTGCTCTGCGTCATCGCCATCGTCGGGCTGCTGATGGGCATCGTCATCCCCTCCATCTCGCACGCGCAGGTTTCGGCGAAGAAGAAACGCGCGGCGATGGAGACCGAAACCATCCGCCTGGCGGTGCTGGCGTTCGAACGCGACCACCTGTACATGCCGTATCCTTCGGGGAAGGGCATCTACGTGGGCGAGGACAAGTGCGCCAGCGGCGACGACCAGACGAAGGTGATCGCCCTGCTCTGCGGGAGCAACAAGCTCGGCAAGGTGTACCTGGAAATCCCGCAGGGTTCGCGCGGGACGGGATGCGGCAAGCAGGACGACGGCGGCGACCAGTTCCTCGACCCGTGGGGCCAGCGCTACGGCATCGTCCTCGACCGCGACAAGGACGACCACGTCGACGCGGACGCCTCGCCGGACGGAAAGAAGCTTGCCGTCCGCGTGGGCGTGTTCTCCTACGGCGTGCCGGGCAAGAAGGCCAGCCAGGACGAGAGCTATTCGGAAAAGCGCGCCATCAAGACCTGGTAGCGCACCCGGCACGGCGAAGGAGTTGCGCGCGGCACAAGCCGTGCGCTTTTTGCATTTTGCCGATGTTCGGCAAAAAAGACCCGGTTTTGCCAAACATTGGCAAAATGCCGTTTGGGCGCGGCGGACGGCCGTGGGTGGATGGCGGCGGTTCCGCCGCCATCGATTTTCTCTTGCGGCGGCGGGAAAGCGTGGTATCTTCCCCGCCATTCCCGGTTCCGCGATAGCTCAATGGTAGAGCGTCTGGCTGTTAACCAGAATGTTGCAGGTTCGAGCCCTGCTCGCGGAGCCACTTTTTTCGGACGCCGGCCGGCGCCGCGGCGGTAACCGCGGCCGACGGCCTGCCACGGGCGGTTTCCTGCGGCCGAACACGGCGATCGGAAAAGCCTTCCGGAAACGGGACAACCCCGATTCCCCGTCCCCCGGTCGGTACCCCTCCAATCACAAACCCCACAAAAATTGGAATGAAAACCACCATACCCAAGCAATCCGAAATCCAGCGCAAATGGATTCTCCTCGACGCCACGGACAAGCCCGCGGGCCGTCTCGCCGTCGAGATCTGCTCGCTCCTCCGGGGGCGCGGCAAGGTCGATTTCGCCCCCCACCTCGACATGGGCGATTTCGTCGTCGTCGTCAACACCGCCAAGGTCCTCCTCACCGGCCGCAAGGAAACCGGCAAGACCTACGCGAAGTACACGCGCTACCAAAGCGGCCTGACCGAAACGCCCGCCGCCGAAATGCGCCGCAAGAACCCGAACTACATCATCTGGCACGCGGTCAAGGACATGCTGCCGAAGAACCACCTCAGCCGCACGCTCATCAAGCGCCTGAAACTCTATCCGGGCGCGGAGCATCCCCACGCGGCCCAGCAGCCCGTCGCGAAGGAGGACTGACGCATGAGCAAGAAAGCCGAAATCGAATACATCGCGACCGGCCGGCGCAAGACCGCCGTCGCGCGCGTCCGCCTCTTCGCGGGCAGCGGCAACATCCACGTCAACGGCCGCAAGTTCGACGAATACTTCAAGACCACCGACCTGCAGCTCCTCGTGACCGCCCCCTTCAAGACGGTCGCCGCGGAAGGCGAGGACCCGATGAAGTACGACGTCGAAGCGCTCCTCGACGGCGGCGGCATCGCCGGCCAGGCGGGTGCGCTGCGACACGGGATTTCCCGCGCGCTGCTGCAGGTGGACGACGCGTTCCGGCCCCTCCTCAAGAAGGCGGGATTCCTGACGCGCGACCCGAGAATGAAGGAACGCAAGAAGCCCGGCCGCCCCGGCGCCCGCCGCCGCTTCCAGTTCTCGAAGCGCTAGGCCATACGGCCGATGCCAACGAAAGAACGCGGTCTTCCGGCCGCGTTCTTTTTTGCGCTTCCGGCCCTTTGCCGATGCCGGCAAACGGACGGCCGCAAGGCGTCCGCGACGCCGCCCTCGACAAGCGGCGGGGGAAAGCGTAAAAACTTTTTTCCGTTTCCACCACCCCCGAAGGTTTCCTTTCCATGACAGACCCCGCCGCCGCAGCCGCTTCCGCGCGCGAAATCCTCGCCAACCTCCTGCGCCTTTCCTCCTTCGACTTCGATGCGGTCGAATCCCGCGAAGAAGACGGCCAGTGCATCCTCTCCATCCGCTCCTCCGACCCCGCCCGCATCATCGGACGGATGAGCCAGACCCTCGACGCGTTCCAGTTCCTCGTCAACCGCATCCAGTCCGCCCGCCACGAGAACGCGCCGTACTGCCTGGTGGACACGGGCGACTACCGCGTGCAGCGCCGCAAGAAGCTCGAAGAAGAGGCCCTCCGCGGCGCGGAAACCGTCCGCCGCACGGGACGGCCCTGGCGCATGCGCCCGCTCAATTCCCTCGACCGCCGCGTGGTGCACCATTTCCTCCGCGGCGAAGCCGACCTGGCGACGGAATCCGACATCGCCGACCGCGACGGCCGCAAGCGCGTGGTGATCTACCCACGCCGTCCGGGCGTGCCCGTCCCGCCCGCCGTCCCCGCGGAAGAGCCTCCGGCCGGGCCGGAACCCGCCGACGCGCCCGCGGAAGCGCATCCGGCGGGCGCCGGGGCCCTGGCCGACGCGATTCCGCTTGACGGGGAAAGCGCAATCTAGCGGGCGGGGGAGAACCATGCCGCGCAAATCCCGTCCCGGCGCCGCGCGGAAGGCGGAAACGCGCCGCCTTGCCGCCCGGGGGGATTTCCTGCGGCTTGCGTATGCGTGGGCGTTGCTCGCCGCGGCCGTCTGTTTCGCCTTCGCGCTGTGGACGCCGCGCGCCAAGGCTCGGACGCGCGTCCTGAAGCCCGTTTTCGCCCCGGCGGGCGGGGCGGAAGCGCTTGACAACGCCGCGGGCGCCTCCCGCGTGCGGCTGGCCGCCTACAACACCTGCAACTTCACCGACGGGAAGGGCGACGGGCCGGAGCGGACGGGGGCGCTTGCCGCCGCCCACGCCGAAGGGGTCGCGGAAATCCTCGATGCCGTCGGAGCCGACATCGCCGTCTTGGAGGAAGTCGAAAACGCGTCGATGCTTCCGCTTTTGCGCGACCGGCTCGAAAAGCCTTTCGCCTTCGCCTACGCGACCCGTCTGCGCCGCGCCTCGGGGCGGCGGGACAAGCTCAACCTCGCCCTCTTGTGCCGCTTCCCGCCGGAGGAAGTGCGCGAAATCTCCTTCGCCGGGCTGGATTACGGCGACGCGCGGCCGACGCGCGGCGCCCTTTTCGCGCGTTTCGATTTGGGGGAGGGGAAGAAGCTTGCGGTGTACGGGGTGCATCTCAAAAGCAACTTCGGGGACACGCCGCGCAACCAAGCCGAGCGGACGATCGCCCTGGCGGCCGTCGCGGCGGACGCGGCGGCGGAACGGATGCGGCTCGCCGGAAGCGGAGAAGCGCTTTCGGTGGTGGTGATGGGCGATTTCAACACGGACCCGGACAACGAGGAGTTCGCGGACGACCCGTCGCTTTCTCCGCTCGCGGGCGGGTTCCGCGACTTGTGGCGGGGGCGCCCCCTCGAAGAGCGGACGACGATTCCGACGAGGAGGGGAGGGGCGCCGGGGAGCGGATTCCCGCCGGCGTGTTTCGACCGCGTGTTCGCTTCGGACGACTTGTGCGGGGACGGCCCGTGGCGCATCGGCTCTCCGCAGGCGCTCGCGCGCGGCGTGGCGACGGAAGAAGGCGGCGCGCTCCCCGGCGAAGACGGTCACGTCTCCGACCACTACGCGGTTTTCGCGGACCTGATCCGCGAGTGAAACGCGGGACCCGCCTCCCGTCGTGCGCCGCGCCCCGGGGCCGGCGTCGGGGCTTTGCCAAACGCGCGCGCAAAATACGCTTGCGGGCGCAAGAAGGTTGGGCGTAAATTCCCGGTATCGCAGTCCCCCCTGCCAGGACGTCCACACCCATGAAACGCATCCTTTCCAGATCCCTTGCCATCTTCCTCGCCGTCCTCCTCTGCGCCGGCCTCTACGCCGGCTGGCGCGCGGGTGTCCTCTACCGCACCGCGTACGGCGGGTACGCGAACCTCCGCGCCCTGCTCGATTCCGGCGAATCCATTTCCGGCGCCCCGGCCAACGAAGTGCTCTCCGACGATTACCTGCGCAACCTCTTCAACAACAACGAGCAACTCGTCACCTCCCTCAAAAGCGTCATCGACACCGGCATGGCCACCGACGACTCCCTGCAGCTGGGCAACGTCGCGGCCATGGTCATCCTCTACCGCGAAGACGCCGACGGGGCCGTCGTCGAGCCCGCCGTCTGCGTCGTCGGCGGTTTCCCGGACCCGAAGAGCGAACGCATCGGACTGAACACCCGCGGCTTCCTCGACTCCCAGCTGGAGCCGTCCATGTGGACGCTCGGCTTTTCCGTCGTCAACATGTTCGGCCGCGACATCGTCCTCTTCTGCGAGGAGGACAAGGCCGAAATGCAGATGGAGCGCATCTGGAACCTCCTGAACGGCGAAATCCTCCCCTTCGCACGGGACATCGTCGCCTCCCCGGTGCACTACACCATGGTCGTCCCCGACCCCAAGCAGCTCCTCCCGCCCAACATCCGCAAGCACGTCCAGTCCATCCAGATTTCCGGCATCCTGCGCGCCGACGACGCGACGAGCGAAACCCTCTTCGTCTGCAACTCCGTCCGCGCCGCCGCCTACGTCCACCACGTCGTCCGCGACATGGCCGACATGGCGCGGGTCGTTTTCCACGACCGCTTCGGCGGCTATGTCAAGGAAATGCCGTGGGGCAAGATGAACGACCAGTGGTGGGCGGTCGAAGCGGTCCGCACCATCGACGAAAGCGAAATCGTCCAGGACAACGTCCTCGTCGTCGCGCGCAACGCTCTCGACCGCCGGCAGGAGAATTTCGCGCTCAAGGTCGTCGAGCGCTGCGGACGCGACATCGCTTCCCAGAAGGCCATGCGCCTGAACGGCACCCGCCCGTGGGATTTCGCGTACAATCAGGCCGTCGAAGGCAAGGGGCGGTACTGGAGCGCCGAACACCTCGATGGCGCCAACTGGCCGCTGGGCGCCGAGGGCGTCGAAACGCCCGGATCGCGTGCCGAACGCGAAGCGCGCGAAAAGGCCGAAGCCGAGGCCGCCGCGAAGAAGTCCGCCGAAAATGCCGCGAAGGAAAAGGCGGCGCGGCAAGCTGCCACGGCCGGTTGAGGGAAGGACCATGCGGATGCGCCAGTTCCGGTTCCTGTTGCCGTTGTTCGCCCTGCTTTTGCCGCTTGCCGCGGGAGCGCGCACGTTCGAGGCGAAATGCATTTCCCCGACCAACACCTTCTGCCGCCAGCCGGTGGTTTCGGACCCGGGCGCGGTCGCGTGGTTGCAGACCGCGCCGGACGAGTCCCGTCCGGGCAGCACCTTCGTCGACGTCATCTACTGGAAGGACGGTCGGGCGACCAACCTGCGCGACCAGGGGCTCGCCTGCATGCCCGAGCGTCCGGCCCTTTGGGGCGACGACGTGGTGTTCGTCGGCCGCGGCACGCCGCCCGGCCGGACCGGGCTCGAGCTCGGCGGCAAGACGATGGAAGACGACCGGCCCATGCTCACCGACGAGCAGAAGCAGCTGACGGAAACGGTTCCGGACCTGTTCACTTCCTCGGTCGGCCGGCGCGGCAAGGCGGGCGGCGCCGATGCGGCGCTTGTCGAGACCGGACCCGAAGCTTCCCAGCGCGATGCCGTCGCGACCAACAAGACCGAAAGCGCCGCCTCGCGGGGCGGAGGCGACATCTACCTCTATTCGCCCGCGAACGGCATCCGGGGCATCACCGCCGGGCAGGGCGACGTGTACATGCCGGTGGCCGCGGAAGGCGGCGCCGCGTGGCAGGTCGCGCGCATCTGGCCGTACGGCTACGACATCGCCGTCTGGAATCGCGCGACCGATGCCATCCACCTGGTGACGACCAATTTCTACTACATGATGGCCCCCTCGATGCAGGGGGGCAAGGTCGCCTTCCAGGGCTGGGACGGCTTCGATTACGAGATTTACCTGTACGACCTCGAATCGGGCGAGCTTTCGCAGCTGACCGACAACACCTTCGACGACGTGGCGCCTTCGGTGTGGGACGGCAAGGTGGCGTACGTGTCGTACCCTTCTCTCACCGCGGAAGTGTTCCTCTGGGACGACGGCGAGTTGCGCAAGCTTTCGAGCGACACGAAGGACAACGCCTGCCCGCACATCTGGGACGGGAAGGTCGTCTGGCAGGGCTTCGACGGGGAAGACGTGGAAATCTACCTCTACGACGGGTCGAAGACCGTGAAGCTTTCGAGCAACACGTGGGACGACGAAAAGCCGGTGTTCGCGGACAACGTGGTCGCGTGGATCAGCTACGTGGACGGGTGGGACGCGGAAGTGGTGGCGGTGGACCTCGCCGACAACATGACGGTGACGCTTTCGGAAAACATGACCGAAGACGTGGAAGTGCGCACGGCGGGCGGGAAGGTCGTCTGGCAGGCGAACACCCGCGGCGCCTCGTCGATTTGGCTCGCGGAATAGCGCCGCGCCGATTCGGTATTTTGCCGATGTTCGGCAAAAACGGGGCGAATTTGCCAAACATTGGCAAAATGCGCGGCGGACGGCTTGTCGGACAGGGCGGGAGTTTGGTACGATGTCGATTCATCCTCGCCCGGAGGCCGCGGGGCGTTCCCGCACCACCCGCCGGGTCAAACACCGGAGACTGTTCCCCGAATTTTTTGAACTGAATCCAACCTGAATACCCTTTTGCGCATCTGCGCAACGCGACGTTCGCCCGGAAAGCCTGAGAAACTTCCCCGAAAGGATCGTGAGTTAGCAGAAACGCGCCCGAAACGGGCGTGCTATTTCCGCTTATCCATATTCCTTTCAGGCCTTCTCAGGCGCCTCCGGGTGAGTATGAGAGCAAGGGAAACAGTACGCTCCTTTTTGCAGTCCTCCCTTTCTTCGATGCGCGCCGGGAGAGGAGGAAACATGGCGACGGAAAAGGCAACGGATTTCATCGTGCGGGACTTGCTAAAAGTGGCGGGAATAGACGCCACGGCCAACGTTTCGGACAATCCGGAAATCCAGAAGGCGCTCAAAACGGCATCGAAGCGGGGGACCGGGAAAATCGGACGTCCCGAATTCTTGGCCACATCCGGCGAGTTCTTGCTTGTGATCGAAGACAAGGCTGACTCGCGCTACCAGTCGAAATTCGTTGAAAGGGAAAACGGGACATCCCTGTTGATGGACCCGAGCAGTGTCGTGGCCTACGCGGAGAACGGGGCGTTGCACTACGCGACCCACATCGCACGGCAGACTTCGTTCAAGAAGATTTTTGCCTTTGGTTGTTCCGGCACGGAACAGGGACGGCTGACCATACGCCCCATTTTCGTCACGCCGACGAGCTACAAACTTCTCCCGCGCGTCCAAAACTTCGACGAGTTCGCCCCAGGGCACATACAGAACACGTTCCAAGAGAAGGTGCTGGGAAACAAGCCGCTCGAAACCGTCGAGTTGGAGGAAATCATCCATCGGGCGGAAAAGCTCCACGAAGATTTGCGCAACTACGGGCATCTCGGTGAGACCGAAAAGCCTGTCATCGTTTCTGCCATCCTTTTGGCCCTGTGCGAGGCGGGGTTTTCGACGGAAACCCTCATCGGCGATACGGTGAGGACGGATGGTCAGAAGATATTCGACGCGCTCTCCGTCCACCTCAACCGGGTGAAGGTGGAACCGGAGGTGAAGAAGGCGCAGGTACTGGACCAATTCCGGTTCATCCAAACACGCCCTACGTTGTCGGAACGCCACCCGGCATTGGACAAGTCCCCCTTGCGCTACTTCGCCGAATATCTCCAATCCAACATCCTCGGGGCCATCAACAACAATTCGCCGGAGGACGTGCTGGGCCGTTTTTACGGCGAGTTCATCCGCTACAGCGGCGGCGATGGCCAGAGCCTCGGAGTAGTGTTGACGCCGAAGCACATCACGACCCTGTTCGCGGACTTGGCCCAAGTGACGCCTAAAGACCGGGTGTTCGACCCATGTTGCGGAACGGCGGGTTTTCTCATCGCGGCCATGCACCGCATGCTTTCCCTCGCGACAACTCAAAGCGAAGCAAACCGAATACGGCAGGAAGGCCTGCATGGCATCGAAATGCGGGAAGACATGTTCTCCATCGCCACGACGAACATGATTCTGCGGGGGGACGGCAAGAGCAATCTCGTCTGCGACGATTTTCTGAAGAAAGATACGGAAAGATTCCGTGGAAAAGGGTTCACCGTCGGCCTGATGAATCCCCCGTATTCGCAAGCCAAGAACAAGGGAACGGCCCATCTGTCCGAGTTGCGTTTCATTTGCCATCTGCTCGATTCGCTCGCGCCCGGTGGCCGGGCCGTTGTCATCGTGCCCCAATCCACGATGGTGGGGAAAACGTCGCAGGACAAGCTCGACAAACGCTACATCCTCGACCACCATACGCTGGAAGGCGTCATTACACTCAATCCCCAAACCTTCGGGCGGGTTGGCACGAATCCCGTCATTGCGGTCTTCACCGCCCACGAACCGCATCCGGCGGACAAACTCGCCAAATTCGTCGATTTCCGCGATGACGGATATGTGGTTTTCCCCCACCTTGGATTGCTTCCGACTCCTGCCGCCCCTGCCCGGCGGAAACGGCTTCTCGATTGCTGGTTGCAAGGAAAAAGCGAACCCTCGGCCTTTGTCGTCCACAGTCCGGTATCCTCCGAGGATGAATGGCTCCATTCGTTCTTCTACTTCAACGACGAAATCCCGTCCGAATCCGATTTTGACAATGCGATGGCCGACTTTCTCACATTCGAGTTCGGCATGATTGCCCATGGGCGCGGCTATTTGTTCAAAAAAATTGAGGCATGAGCGTGCAACTCACAAACCGAAAGTGGAAGGCTTTCCTCGTTTCCGAAATCTTCCCCACCATCCAACGGGGAAAACGATTGAAGAATGCGGATCATGTTCCAGGGGAAACCCCGTATGCCTCTTCTTCAGCTGCATGGAATGGAATTGACGATTTTGTTAGCAATAGTCGCAAAGTCAGAGTCTTCTCCTTTTGTTTGACGCTTGCCAACAGTGGCAGCGTGGGAACCGTTTTCTTCCACCCATACAGATTTGTGGCAAGCGATCATGTGACAGGGCTTATCCGCCCGAATCTTTCACGCTACGTATACATGTTCTTGGCTGTATCATTGGGAAAACTTGCCAAGAACTATAGCTTCAACCGCGAAATAAACGATGAGCGGCTCGCAAGGGAAAAAATCATGCTTCCCATTGCTCCCGATGGCAGTCCCGACTTTGCCTTCATGGATACTGTCATGCGGGAGAAGGAGAGAAAAATTCTAGAGCGATACGCATCCTATGCCGGACAATCGACAACGATGTCGCTGGCGCAGTGTCGCAAATGGAAAACGTATGCCCTGACCGACATTTTCGAGATTTCCCCCGGCGTCCGTTTGACGAAAGCGAACATGCTTCCCGGAATTGTCCCGTTCGCAGGAGCTTCGGATTCCAACAATGGGATTACGGCATTTGTTGGCAACAGCAACGCCTCCCTTGACTCCAACGTTCTGGGAGTGAACTACAACGGAAGTGTCGTGGAGAACTTCTACCACCCTTATAAGACACTGTTTTCGGATGATGTGAAGCGCTTCCGCCTAAAACACCATCCCGGAAACCGCTATGTTTATCTCTTTCTCAAGGTTGCCTTGCTCCAGCAGAAGCGCAAATACGAATACGGCTACAAGTTCAACGAGTCGCGCATGAGACGGCAAATCTTGCTCCTTCCTGCCACAAAGACCGGCACCCCAGATTACACCTTCATGGAAACCTTCATGCGGTGCAAGGAAACTGAAATCTTGGGCCGTTATGCGAAGATGCGGTTGGAGGAGATAAAAGGACCGGAAGAAGGTGTTTGGCCGGAAGAGGGGGACGAAACAGAAGGCGCGGCGGACGAAAACGGGGATGAATAACAACGGAGGGGCAGACGCGCTCCGGACCAGTTCCGGGAGACTCATGCGGGGGAGGTGATGCTGAGGGAGGAGTTCATGTGCGCGGAGGATCCGCGCGGCGCGGCGGCCGTGGCGTCCCCGCGAAGAGCTTGTTTCGTGGGGCTTTGTCGCATCTTCGAAACGGCGTTCCGTGCCGCATCCACACTTTTTACTTCTTCCTTCCTTTACTTCTTACTTTCCTGCTCCCAATCCTGTCCATCCTGTAAATCCTGTCAAAAACTCTCCGTGTCCCGGTGCCTCTGTGTGAGTTTTCTTTTTGTTCATTCGTGTCTTTTTCAATGCCCGCGAAGCGGGTTTCCATGGCTTTCAACGTCCAATCCTTCACGAGAATCTTTTGCCTCCCTTCGCATTTTTCCTGTTTCAATCCTGAAAATCCTGTCGAAAACTCTCCGTGTCTCGGTGCCTCTGTGTGTAGATGCCTTTCGTTTGCATGGCGCGGCGGGGATGGGGTCCCCGCGAAGCTTGCTTCGTGGGGCTTTGTCGCACCGGACGCAATGCCAATCGGGCTTGCCCGGGCAATCACAAAGCAGCGCGGCAAGATGCCGCACCTCCGAAAAATCCATGTGGCTCCGTGCCTCTGCGTGAGATTTTCTTTGCGTTCCTTGCGTCCTTTGTGCCTGAAGTTTTTCAATGCCCGCGAAGCGGGTTTCCATGGTTTTCAATGTTCCCCTTCCCTTCGCGGACCTTGCGGACTTTACGCGAGACTTTTTTCCCGCGGACGGCAAAACGGAGAGAAAACACGCGGCTGGAAGGCGCATTCCCAAAAATCCTGTCCATTCCGAATCCAACGGCACGAAAAAACCGCCCGGGGGCCGGGCGGTTTTTCGCGGGGGAGGGGAGGCCTAGCGCTTGTAGAGCTTGTGCTCTTCGTAGTGCGTGTGAAGCAACTTGTGCGCCTTCTCGGAGTTCGGCTCGCCCAGGTAATCCCGGTACAAGGCCTGCACTTCCGGGTTCAGGTGCGACATGCGGTGGACCGACTTCTCGTCGTCCGTGTACAGCCCCTTCGCCCGTTGCGCGCGGATTTCGTCCGTCGCGCCGCGCGGCTGGCCGCCGCCGCCGACGCACCCGCCGCGGCACGCCATCACTTCGATGAAGTCGTACCTCGGCTTGCGCCCGGCCGCACGGTCCTCGCGGATGGCGTCGAGCACCCGCTTGACGTTGCCCATCTGGTGGGCGATGGCGATGTGCACGGGCGTTCCCGCGATTTCGATGGTCGCTTCCTTGACGCCTTCGAACCCGCGGCAGTCCTGGAAGTCGATGCTCGGGGGCGTCTCTTCCTTGGTGATCAGGCAGTACGCCGTGCGCAGGGCCGCTTCCATCACGCCGCCGGTGACGCCGAAGATGGTGCCCGCGCCGGTGTATTCGCCCAAGAGGTCGTCCGCCTTTTCGTCCGCAAGGCCGTTGAAGTCGATGCCGCTCGCCTGGATGAAGCGCGCCAACTCGCGGGTGGTGATGGCCACGTCCGTGTCCTGCTGGCCGGAAGCGGACATGTTCTCGTCGCGCGAGACCTCGTACTTCTTCGCGGTGCAGGGCATGACCGAGACCATGTAGATCTTCTTCGGGTCGATGCCTTTCTTCTCCGCCCAGTACGTCTTGGCCAGCGCGGAGAGGATCTGCTGTGGCGACTTGGCGGTGGAGAAGTTCTCCGTGAAGTCCGGGGCGTACTCTTCCATGTACTCCGTCCACGCCGGGCAACAGCTGGTGAGCAACGGCAGGTGTTCCTGCTTCGTGAAGCGCTTCACGAATTCGGTCCCTTCCTCCATGAGGGTGACGTCGGCGGAGAAGTTGGTGTCGAACACCGCCTTGAAGCCGAGGCGCCGCAGGGCCGCGTAGATCTTGCCGGTGGAAAGCTCGCCGGGCTTCATCCCGAACGCTTCGCCGAGGGCGACGCGGACGGCCGGGGCGATCTGCACCACGCAGACCTTTTCCGGGTCGCGCAGGGCGGTGATCAACTTGCCGGTGTCGTCCTTTTCGTAAATCGCGCCCACGGGGCAGTGCGCGGAGCACTGGCCGCACTTGATGCAGGGCGACTCGTTCAAGGTGACGTCCGCCGCCGGGGCGATGCGGGTCTTTTCGCCGCGGCCGATGAATTCGAGCGCCCAGATGCCCTGCATCTGCTGGCAGACCGCCGCGCACCGTCCGCAGAGGATGCACTTCTCCGGGTTCAGGACGATCGATGGGGTCGAGTCGTCGCGTTCCAGCCCGCGAAGGCGCTTGCCGTACGGCGCTTCGCGGATGCCGAACTCCTGCGCGAGGCGTTGGAGTTCGCAGTTGCCGTTGCGGAGGCACTGGAGGCAGTCGTTGGGGTGGGTGGAAAGCGTCAGCTCGAGGACGGTCCGGCGGATTGCGTACAATTCCGCGTCGTGCGTGACGATGTCCATCCCTTCGGTGCACGCGGTCGCGCACGCCCGGAGGGTCTTGGGCGAGTTCTTCTGCTTGACGACGCAAAGGCCGCACGCCGCCCACGCGGGCAAATCGGGGTGGTAGCAGAGCGCCGGGATTTTCACCTGCGCGAGCTTGGCGGCGTCGAGGATGTTCGTCCCTTCGGGGACCGTGACGGCGACGTCGTTGATTTTGAGGTTGATCATCTTCTTTTCGCTCATCTCGGGGCTCCTTTCTCTCTACTGGCGGGAAATCGCGCCGAAGCGGCAGGTGCGGAAGCATTCGCCGCACTTGACGCACTTGTTCTGGTCGATGACGTGGGGTTTCTGCCGTTCGCCGGAAATCGCGCCGACGGGGCACTTGCGGGCGCACGCGGTGCAACCGCGGCACTTCGCCTCGTCGATGACGAAGCGGACGAGGTCCTTGCACTTGCCCGCGGGGCAGCGGCGCTCGTCGATGTGGGCGCGGTACTCGTCTTCGAAATACCGCAAGGTCGAAAGCACCGGGTTCGGCGCGGTCTGCCCGAGGCCGCAGAGCGCGGCCTTCTGCATGGCGCGGCCGACCGACTTGATCTTGTCGATGTCGCGCGGTTCGCCGTTGCCCTTGGCGATCTTTTCGAGAAGCGTGAGCAGGGTGCGCGTGCCGATGCGGCAGGGGGCGCACTTCCCGCAGGACTCGTCCACGCAGAACTCCTGGTAGAAGCGGGCGACGTCGACCATGCAGTCGTCCTCGTCCATGACAATCATGCCGCCGGAGCCCATGATGGAGCCGAGTTCGGCGAGGTGTTCGTAATCGATGGGGGTGTCGATGTAATCGGCCGTGATGACGCCGCCGGAAGGCCCGCCGGTCTGCACCGCCTTGAACTTCTTGCCGCCGCGGATGCCGCCGCCGATGTCGTAGACGATTTCGCGCAGGGTGATGCCCATCGGCACTTCGATCAGGCCGGAGTTGTTGATCTTGCCGGTCAGGGCGAAGACCTTCGTGCCGGGGGACTTTTCCGTGCCGATCTTGTGGAACCATTCGCCGCCCTTGAGGATGATGACGGGGATGTTCGCCCACGTTTCGACGTTGTTGATGACCGTGGGCTTGCCCCAGAGGCCGGAGACCGCGGGGAACGGCGGACGGGGAATCGGCATGCCGCGCTTGCCCATCGCGGAGGCGAGGAGCGCGGTTTCTTCGCCGCAGACGAACGCGCCCGCGCCGAGGCGCAGCTCGATGTCGAAATCGAAGCCGGTGCCCAGGATGTTCTTGCCGAAGAGGCCGTATTCGCGCGCCTGCTTCAAGGCGGTTTCGAGGTGCTCGATGGCGAGCGGGTACTCCGCGCGGATGTAGATGACGCCGTGGTTCGCGCCGACCGCGCGGCCCGCGATGGCCATCGCCTCCAGGATGGAGTGCGGATCGCCTTCGATGGTGGAGCGGTCCATGTACGCGCCCGGGTCGCCTTCGTCGGCGTTGCAGACGATGTATTTCTCCTCGCCCGCGGCCTGCTTGGTGAAGTTCCACTTCATCCAGGTCGGGAAGCCCGCGCCGCCGCGGCCGCGGAGACCGGACTTCTTGACTTCCTCGATGATGTCTTCGGGGGTCATCTCGGTCAGGGCCTTCGCGAGGGCGGCGTACCCGTCGCGGGCGATGTATTCCTCGATTTTCTCGGGGTTGATCACGCCGCAGTTCCTGAGGACGATGCGGAACTGCTTCTGGTAGAACGGGATTTCCTCGAGCTTCGCGTTCGCCTTGCTCTGCGAGGCGTCGTACAGCAAGCGGGCGACCGGGCGGCCCTTGATGACGTGTTCCGCGACGATTTCCTTCGCGTCCTCCGGCTTGACGCAGACGTAGAACGTCTCGTCGGGGAGGATTTTCACGATCGGTCCCTTTTCGCAGAAGCCGAAGCAGCCGGTGCGGACGACCTGCGCTTCGTTCTCGACGCCCTGGGCGGCGAGCTCGTGGCGCAACGCGTCGTAGAGTTCGGTTCCGTGCGACGACTGGCAGGCGGTTCCGCCGCAAACGAGGATGTAGGTTTTGATGGCCATGGTGGAGGTCCTTTCTCCGCGGGCTTGCGTCCGCGGCTTGGGAGGCTTAGCCGATGATGTCGGCGGCGGGCTTGTCGAAAACGTGGTCGGAGACGAGACGCTTGCCGACCAGGTGCTCGGAGACGATCTTGCGGGCGGTGTCGCAGTCCACGTTGCCGTAGATCACGCGCGGCATGCCGGGGACGACGACTTCCACCGTCGGCTCGCTGTGGCACAGGCCCATGCAACCGGTCTGGCGGACGGCGACGTCGGTCAGGTTTTCCTTCGCGAGTTCGTCGATGAACGCGTCGAAGGTCTTCTTCGCGCCGGAAGCGATGCCGCAGGTGCCCATGCCGACGATGACCTGGGACTGCTTGTTTTCCACGTCGCGCTGGTTCATTTCCGCGACCTTTTGGTCGCGCAGTTTCTTCAAATCTTCGAGGGTGAGTTTGGGCATGGGGACTCCTTGGGTGGGATTACGTCAAAAGGGGTTGCGCGAAGGGCGCGACGGGGGCGGGGGAGAGGGCCTCCTCGTTGGAGGAGAAGAATTCGCGCAGGAGCGCCAGGTTCCCCGCTTCGGAAAGGTCGCCGAGGGTTTCGGCGAGTTCGGCGGAGGTGACGGAGTAGGAAGCGCCGTCTTCGCCGCGGGAAAGGGAGAGGACGTGGTCTCCGGGATAGGTCATCAAGGCCGTGAAGGTCCCCGGCGCGTCGCCGAAGGAAGGCGCATCGACGTTGGAGAGGTCGAACGAGAAGGCGACGGTGGTTCCGCGGCCGGGTTCGCTTGTCAAGGAAAAAGAGCCGCCGGAGGAGCGCGTCATTTCCCGGAGGAAGGGCAGGCCGAGGCCGACCTTGCGCGAAGGGTGCTTGACGCCGTCGGTCCAGAACGGGTCGAGCGCGCGCCGCTTCGTCGCTTCGTCCATGCCCCGGCCGTTGTCGGCGACGGAGCAGGAAAGGAGGTTTCCCGTGCGCGCGACGGAGAGGTCGACGCGGGTCGCGCCGGCTTCGAATGCGTTCTGGACGACGTCGAGCAAGGTGTCGCAGACGGTCGGGTGCACGGAAGGGGAGGGGAATCAGGCGTCGCGGGAAGCGGCTTCCAGCGCGTTGTACTGGTCGATGATGCCTTGGACGTCGGACTTCTTGAGGCGCCCGTGGACATCGCTTCCGTTGACGGTCACGACAGGGGCGAGGCCGCAGCAGCCGACGCAACGGACCGCTTCGACGGAGAAGAGGCCGTCGTCGGTGACGGTGTTCAGGCCCACGCCGAGCTTGCTTTCGAGTTCGGCCAAGAGGTCGCCGCCGCCCTTGAGGTAGCAGGCCGTGCCGAGGCAGACGGAGATTTTGTACTTGCCGGGCTTCTTGAGCTTGAAGAAGTGGTAGAAGGTGATGACGCCGTAGACCTTGGCGAGGGGGATGTCCAGCGCGTCGGCGACTTCAAAGGCGACCTGGCGGGGGATGAACCCGAAGTGTTCCTGAACGCGGTGGAGAACCATGATGAGGGAGCCGGGGATGGACTTGCGTTCTTCGACGTAGGCTTTCAGTTCCGGGGTGAGGGTGTAGGTGGCGGTATCGCTCATGGGGGTTTCTCCTTGACGCGGGATGGGGTGAATGCCCCAAGGATAGCCCCCCGGCGCCCCGCGAGGCAAGCCGGAAAGCGAAAAAAACCTTTGTTTTGGGGACAAAACTTTTTGAACCTTTTCCGCGCGCCGGCTCCGGCCTGGCGGGGCGGAACCCCGGTGGCGGCGCGCCTCCGGGCGCCGTCAGCGGGGAATCACGAAGCGGCGGGGGCAGGGGGCGAGGAGGCGGCAGCCCGTTTCCGTGACAAGGACGGTGTCTTCGATGCGGACGCCGCCGATGCCGGGGTAGTACAGCCCGGGCTCGACCGTCACGATGGCCCCCGCCGGCAACCGGCCCGGCGCTTCCCGCAACCCCGGCGTCTCGTGGATGGCAAGCCCCACGCCGTGCCCCAGCCCGTGGAAGAACCCGCATTCCTTTCCCGGACGGGAGGTGTCGGTCGGGAATCCCTCCCGCTCGAAAAACGCGGCGACGGCGCGGTGGATCTTCCGCCCCTCGACCCCGGCGCGCAGCATCCCGAAGGCGAGCCGCTGGGCCCGCGCCACGGCGCGGTGCATGGCGCGCAACTCCTTCGACGGTTTTCCCTTGACAAGTGTTCGGGTGAGGTCCCCCCAGAAACCCGTCCGCCCGTTGCGCGGGAAGATGTCGAGCACAATCGACTCGTCCGCCCGGAGCGGACCGTGCCCGCATTCGTGCGGGCGGGCGGCGTCGTCCCCGCAGGAGGCGATGGTGCCTTCCACCGGGTAGGCGCCGCGCTCCATCATCGTTTCCGCCATTTTCGCGCGGAGCCGCTCGCTCGTGAGCGGTTTCCCGCCCAGCAGCAGCCGCCTGCACGCATCGACCGACGAGGCGCGGAGCATCGCCTCGGCCGTTTTGTACGCGGCGACGGCGGCGCGTTGCGCCTCCGCCACGGCGCGGATTTCCCGCGGGGTCTTGACGGCGCGGGCGGGCGAAATTTCCCCTTTTTCGGGCACGACGGCGAGACCCGCCCGTTCCGCGGCCCGCACCAGCTCCCACGGCGCGTCGGGGAGGATGCGGACGGCCCTGGCTCCGTGCGCCGCGAGCCACAGCGCGGCGTTTTCGGCGGGGGAGCCCTTCCGCCCGCCCGCCGCGTGCGCCAGTTCGCCGTACGTCACGATTTCCGCCCGCCCCCGGGCGGCCTTGGCGGCGCGCGCGGCTTCCAGCGCGGGGACGAACAGCACCGTCCCGCGCGGGGTCGCCGCCGCGTGGAAGACATCCGGCGCCGCGAAGCCCGCGAGGTGGCGGATTTCCGCTTCTCCCGCGCCCTGCGCGGCCAAAAAGCGGATGGCTGTTGATTTTGCGGGGAATTTCACGATTCTTTTCTCCTTGACGCACGCCATCCTCGCGCCGGACGCGGCGGAAAGTCAATCCCCGAGGGGCTTTTTTCCCGCGCGGCGGGCATGCAAGCCTTTTTGGGCGGGTTCCCGAAAAAACGCCATTCCTTGGGTCAAGGGACAAAATACCGTCAAGATATGGTGCATCCGGAAGTTCTTGCGAAGGGCGGGGCCTTTTGCCTTCCGGGGGCGCGGCGGGGCGGTTAAAGTCAACTCCGTTTCCGGGTGCGGAAGCCAACCAAAGGTTGTTGACAACCTGTTGACAACTTCCCGGCGCCCGGTCGTACCATTTCTCCCCTTTCCCCGTTCCCACCTCCCATGAAACCCTACGAAAAAACGTGGACCGCCGCCCGCGCGCTCCTTCAGGAGACGCTCGCGGAAGACACCTTCCGCCGCTGGATCGACGTCATCCGCCCCCTGCCCGCGAGCGACGAAACGACCCTCGTCCTCGGCGTTCCCGACGGCTACTACCGCGAGTGGCTGGAGGAGAACTATCTCGCGAGCATCCTCGACGCCCTCCGTGCCGTCGGCGAGACCGGCATCGCCGTCCGCCTCGCGGTCGATGCCGACCGCCCCGTGGACCCGGCGCCCGCCCCGGAGCCGTTTCCCCCGTCCGCCGGGGCGCGTCCGCGCGCGGCGAAGGGCCGCGCCTGCCGCAACTGCGGGATGGACCTGAACCCCGGCAACACGTTTTCCTCGTTCGTGGTCGGCGCGAGCAACCAGTTCGCCCACGCCGCCGCGGAGGCCGTCGCCGCGGCGCCGGGGAAGGCGTACAACCCGCTTTTCATCTACGGCGGGACGGGATTGGGGAAGACCCACCTGATGCAGGCCATCGCCCACGAAATCATCGCTTCGGGCAAGGGCAACGTCTGCTACACGACCTCGGAGGCGTTCACCAACGACTTCATCCAGGCGACCATGACCGGCGGCTTCGCGGCGTTCCGCAAGAAATACCGCGCGATGGACGCGCTCCTCATCGACGACGTCCAGTTCCTCGCGAAGAAGGACAAGACGCTCGAGGAGTTCTTCCACACGTTCAACGCGCTCTACGAAAGCCAGAAGCAGATCGTTTTGACCTGCGACCGGCCCATCGCGGAGATTCCCGACCTTCCCAAGCGCCTCGTCTCCCGCTTCGAGTGGGGCCTCAAGGTCGAAATGGAGACGGCCGACCTCGAAACCCGCATCGCGATTTTGCGGAGCAAGCGCGACGCGATGCACCTGAACGCCTCGGACGAAACCATCGATTTCATCGCGACGCACATCAAAAGCAACATCCGCGAGCTGGAAGGCGCCCTGACGCGCGTGACGAGCTACGCGTCCCTGACCCGCCGCCCGCTTTCGCGCGAGACGCTCGAGTACCTCCTCCGCGACAACCTCGCCGCGGAACAGCGGCAGGCGCTCACGGCCGAACAGATTCAGCGGACGGTGACGGAGCACTACGATTTGCGGATGTGCGACATGACCAGCCGCGACCGGCACGAGGCGATCGCGTTCCCGCGGCAGGTGGCGATGTACCTGTGCCGCGAGATGACGGACCTGTCGCTGCCGGAAATCGGGCGGGCGTTCCAGAAGAACCACGCGACGGTGCTGCACGCGGTGCGGGCGGTGGAAAAGAAGATGAAGACCGACTCGACCTTGCGGCAGGGGATCATCTCGCTCCAGCAGCGCGTGGCGCGCGGCAACTGAAGCGAGGAAAGACGCGCGGCGACAGCCGCGCGTTTTTTTGCGTCACACTGCCATCCCGGAGGATTTTGGGATGGCCACAAAAAATGGTTGTTGCGTGAGGGGGGCGCGATACGGACGGCAGGAAAACCAACCCGGCAACCAAGTCGTTGCGTTGCAACCGGCCCGTCTTCTCCTGCGCCACCAGATTTACGCGCGGGACCCCGCCGTTGCCGAAACCCTCTTTGGGGAACTCCACCACCGGTTGCCGGTCTCCTTTCCGGGGGGCCTCCACCCCCACAAGGGCCGTCGCCCCTCGTTTGCCGTCTTCTCTCCCGCCAAGGTGGCGGACTGCCGCCGGATGGCGGAGCCGTGCGGGGACCTGCACGCCGGGGGCGTGGGCATCTTCGACCGGAGGTGCACCGACTTCCGAGAGCTGTCCCGGTGGGACTGCCGGCGCTCCATGGGACAGCATCGCCGCCGTTGGAGACGGGCCCATGGGAGAAAACGCCGATTCTGAAGGGATTCGGGAAGGCATGGCTGGCGGACAAAAGGTAGCACGGAGAACGGAGAAAAGGTCGGAAAGGGGGGAATCCAAGCGAGAGGGGAAGGGGCATGAAAACGGACGATTTTCCAAGAGAGACGGAAAAGTGCGAAAAAATGGCCTTTTTGCATGGGCCAATGAACGTTCCGCATCCTGGGGGATGGCAGTGGAAGGGGAGGGCAAACTGCGGACATGAACTTGGATGAGGACGGAAAGAAACGGTTGGCGGCAATGAAAGCGGCGCTCGCGGGATTGCCGCTGACAGGGTTGCTCGTCGGTACGGCGGGGTGCTCGGGGAACGGAGGGCACGTCATGGGACGGTTCCCCGATCCGCAGGCTCCGGTCGAACAACCGGCGCCGGTCAAGGACGACGCGGATGCCACCATGGGTGACATCCCGCCGCCGGAATGCCCGGGGGAGAGAGCCGGGAAGCGGGAAATCCGCCTTCCCCGGACGGGACGCGGTGACGGATTGGCCGCCCTTGCCACTGCGGCTTTCGGTGGAACCCGCGGCAAGGTGCAATTACGGCTGCTCGTGCCATTACGGCATGTGGCACGAGCGGGCGAATGGGGCGGCCTTCGATCCTGCTGGCGGGAAGAGTCGCTTCCGCCACTGACCATGTGCGATTTCCCATGCGTTGTTGCCTGAATGACGTGGCTCCACCAGCCTCCGGAAAAATGGCGGCATGATTGTTGGATAGACCTAAAACGGCGGCGGCCTTCCGGCCGCCGCCGTTTGTCGCACGAACTGGCGCATGGATTACTTGTAGAGTTCGACGAGCTTCTGGAGGTGGTCGAAGCGGGCTTGGGCGGCGGCTTCGGACTTGGCGAAGAGGTCTTTGGCGCGGTCGGGGAATTTGCGGGCGAGAGAGGAGTAGCGGGTCTCGTTCGCAAGGAAGGCCTGGTAGCTGCCGTCGCCGGGTTTGCTGGAGAGGGTGAAGGGGTTCTTGCCTTCGGCCTTCAGCGCCGGGTTGAAGCTGAACAGGTTCCAGTAGCCGGCCTTGACCGCCGCTTTCATTTCGTCCTGGCAGTGGTTCATGCCGCCCTTGACGCCGTGGAGTTCGCAGGGCGCGTAGCCGATGATCAAGGACGGCCCCGGATAGGCTTCCGCTTCGGCAATCGCCTTGACGGCCTGGGCGGGGTTGGCGCCGAGGGCGATCTGGGCGACGTAGACGTAGCCGTAGCTCATGGCGATTTCGGCCAGCGACTTCTTCGCGACTTCCTTGCCGGCGGCCGCGAACTGGCAGACTTCGCCGATGTTCGAGGCCTTGGAGGCCTGCCCGCCGGTGTTGGAGTACATCTCGGTGTCGAAGACCATGACGTTGATGTCTTCGCCGCTCGCGAGGACGTGGTCCAACCCGCCGAAGCCGATGTCGTAGGCCCAGCCGTCGCCGCCCATGATCCAGACGGACTTCTTGGAGAGGTAGTCCTTCTTGGCGAGGATTTCCGGCGCGTCGGGGCAACCCGCGGCCGCGGCCTTTTCGAGCTCGGCGATGAGGGCCTTGCAAGGCTCCACGTTTTGGAGAGTGGAGTTCTTGGTTTCGACGAACTTGGCGACGGCGGCCTTGAATTCGTCGCTCGCCTTGTCGCTCTTGGCCATCTCCTCGATCTTGGCGATCAGCGAGTCGCGGATGTACTTCTGGCCCAGGTGCATCCCGAGCCCGTGCTCCGCGTTGTCTTCGAACAGCGAGTTCGCCCACGCCGGGCCCTTCTTGCTGTCCTTGTTGACGGTGTACGGGCAGGTGGCGGCCGGTCCGCCCCAGATGGAGGAGCAGCCGGTGGCGTTGGAGATGTACATGTGCTCGCCGAAGAGCTGGGTGATGAGGCGTGCGTAGGAGGTCTCGGCGCAACCGGCGCAACTGCCGGAGAACTCGAGGAGGGGCTGGTTGAACTGCGACCCCTTGGGCGTGAGCGGGTTCATCCCCGCGTCGGTCTTCCTGGACACCTTGGCGACCATGTAGTCGAAGACGGGCTGCTCGGAGGCGACCTGCGACTCCTGCGGGACCATCTTCAGGGCCTCGCCCTTCTTCGGGCAGACGGTGACGCATTCGCCGCAGCCCATGCAGTCGAGCGGCGAGACGGACATCGCGAACTTGTAGGGGCCGGGGCGCGGCTTGGTGTCGGCCATCTTCGTGCCTTCCGGCGCGGCGGCGGCTTCGGCTTCGTCGAGGAGGTACGGCCGGATGGTGGCGTGCGAGCAGACGAACGCGCAGCTGTTGCACTGGATGCAGGCGGCGGGGTTCCACTCGGGGACCATGACGGCGGTGCCGCGCTTTTCGTAGGCGCTGGCGCCGAGCTCGAACTGGCCGTCGGCGCAGTCGGCGAAGGCGCTCACGGGCAGGCTGTCGCCGTCCATGAGGGCGATCGGATTCATCAGCTTTTCGACCATTTCGACGGTCTTGGCCTCGCCTTGGAGCGGCGCCTTGGGGGCGTCGGGGGCGGGGTTCTTCCAGCTGTCGGGAACGGCGACTTCGTGGAGGGCGTCGGCGCCCGCGTCGATGGCCTTGCAGTTCATGTCGACGATGTCCTGGCCCTTCTTGGAGAACTTGGCCACGACCTTTTCTTTCATGTACGCGATGGCTTCCTCGGGCGGGAGGACGTTCGCGAGCTTGAAGAACGCGGACTGCAGCACCGTGCTGGTGCGCTTGCCGAGGCCGATCTTCCCCGCGATGTCGACGGCGTCGACGGTGTAAACCTTGATGTTGTTGTCGGCGATGTACTTCTTGGCCGCGGCGTTGAGGTGCTTGCCTAGCTCCTCGTCGCTCCACTGGCAGTTGACGAGGAAGATGCCGCCGGGCTTGACGTCCTGGACCATCTTGTAGCCCTTGACGATGTAGGACTGGTTGTGGCAGGCGACGAGGTCGGCCTGGTTGATGTAGTACGGGCTCCTGATGGGCTTGTCGCCGAAGCGCAGGTGGCTGATGGTGA